>NZ_CP011102.1:2725000-3065646 GCF_003534205.1 Listeria weihenstephanensis
AATATCTGTATAATAACGCTCAATGTCTTCATCTTTATACGGCGTTCCATACGCCATCACTAATAAACCAACTTTTTTGCTCACTTTTCTCCACTCCTTAATAAAATTGCACTTTTCGCGTGTACGAATGCCGTCAATTCTTTCAACATCGCGGGCGATACTTCTGGGAAAACGCCATGTCCTAAGTTGAAAATAAAACCAGGTGCTTGCGTGCCCTCTTCTAAAATAAGTTCCGCTTGCGTCAAACATTTATCACGCGCCAAAAGTAGCGATGGATCGAGGTTCCCCTGCAACGCTTTGCCACCAGCTCGCGCTCTTGCATCCGTGATCGACGTTCGCCAATCCACGCCAACAACATCAATATCCATGTCACGCCATTCCGGCAACAAATGTGACGCGCCAACCGCTTGCATAATAACCGGTGTCAAAGGACTAGACTGCTTTACTGTCGTCACAATTTGCGTGATCGCCGGTTTAATATATGTACGATAATCTGCCGCACTAAGCGCCCCAACCCATGAATCAAAAATCTGTACAGCACTTGCTCCGGCTTTGATTTGCGCGATCAAATAATCCGCTGTCATCACCGCTAATTTTTGCATCAACATATGCCATTCAGCCTCGTGCGTGTACATAAATGCCTTCGTTTGGTGGTAGCTCTTTGATGGTCCGCCTTCGATCATATAACTCGCAAGCGTAAACGGTGCACCCGCAAAACCGATTAACGGCACGCTAAGCTGCTCTTCTGTCAACAAACGAATCGTATCCAAAACATACGGTACATGCTCGTCCGCCTGAAAAAACGATAAGCGCTCCACATCTTGACCCGTACGAATCGGGTTTGCGATTACTGGCCCAATACCGCTTTTAATTTCCACATCGACACCCATTCCAGGAAGTGGCGTCATAATATCTTTATAAAGAATCGCAGCATCCACGCCATACTGTTCGACCGGAAGACGCGTCACATAAGCACATAGCTCCGGCTGATGCGTAATTTCAAATAATGAATACTTTTCCTTAAGCTTGCAATATTCTGGCTGTGAGCGCCCTGCTTGCCTCATATACCAAACTGGAATCTGATCCACAGCTTCTTTTCTAGCGGCACGTAAAAATAAGTCATTTTCTAACTTTTTCATAAACAAAACCCCTTCATTGTTCATTAAAGCACATAAAATTCGTGCGTACTTTGGAATTATTACAATCTACAGCATACCAAAATTTCAAATCAAAAACCAGATATCGGACTCCATAACGTTTTATTTTTGCAGAAAGTGGAATATAGATGTACTATCTAACTATAGAAGTAAACTATCTTATTAAGAAAGAAGGCCATTAACATGAAATATGCTTATATCACAAGTGGAACCGAGCACTACCTCCGTCAAATTCTTTCTGACAATCCAACACGAAACATCATTTTACTACAAAACTTTGGTGACTCTGTATTGCTTGAGGAAACAGCCGAACCAACCGTATTCAAAGAAGCCGCATCGTACCGCATCAACCAGAACTTCGGCGAAATTAAAGGCCACGGTACCGTGACATTCGAATACTTATATTTACGTTCCGAAGAAGTTCCCATTTTCCAGAAATTATACCAATCCGTTTCTTTAAAATTGCACGAAGCACGCGGTTTACAATGCACGCAAATGCTAAAATCTAAAACGGAAAACAAATTTTTAATTTTGACCTTCTGGGATAGCGGTGACGATTACCAACATTGGAAAACCGGCTCAGAACACAACAAAATCATGGATCTTATTCGTAACAACAGTTCACAAAGCGGCTTTTCACATGTTGACGTGTTCCACTTCCCTGAATACATTCATGACGAGAAGTAGGGTTTCAATTAAATAGTTGAAAAATACGTTGTTGAAGCAAGATCTCAACAACGTATTTTTGTTATGCATAAATTTTCTTCACACGATAAGGCACATACACAAACGTAAACACAGCTACAAATGCCAAATTTATCGCAAGTATGATTACGCCATCAATCGATCCATTTTGTGCGATGCCAACGATCCCAAACAACAATGCCTGCGCAACGAGTAAAATCCGCAAGAAATGAATGAACGAGCGTCGTCTGAAATGGTCATCAATCGGATAAAGCTTTAACATTACTTGCCCGTCAAAATGGCGCAACATCGGGATAAACTGGAATCCTGTCAAATAAATGAACAGCAACGAAAAGATAATATTGAGATAGAATCCTTGCACGAAAACGAGTAACAGGAACGCAATCACCGTGAGGCGTACGTAAAGTCCCATAAATTCATTCGTTCGCACAAACGTACGGCTCCACAAATACGCAAATGACTTCTCTTTCGCATACGGAATCGGACGGTATAAGAAATCTAAATACATCCGACGGCGCACCGTTCCTTTTAAATGGGGCACGTCCGTAAATAAATTCGCCAGACGATAAAACCGATTCATCCGTGCTTCTTCTTTATCAATCAAATACTCCCACTTGATCGTTAGGCCTACCGTTTTGCGTTTCATCCATATATAACTTGCAAGTAGCACAACTAATGCGACTGGAATCGACCAAATCAAGTTGAACGCCAGCACCAAATAAATCAGCGCCGCACTCACGATAATTCTCGTAAACAACCACGTCGTATCCGTATTTTCAAGCTTCATCGTCTCCCACTGGAAATACACATTCCACAGTTTGATCAAAAGCATCACAACCAACAACGGGAAAAATCGCGAAAAACTAAATCCAGTCACCGTAGCGTACATCGGCATACACGCCGCTAAAACTAAAATAAAAATATAAATCTGCATCCAGAAACTAGCCATGTTCGCCTTTTTGAAATATTGATCCATCGCTTTTTCCTGTACGATCAAATAAACCGCATCCGGCCGTTTGAGCAACGTATTAATCGTCGTCACCGCAATCGCCGCCGTCAACAAAATCACCATCAAAGGAATAGCTGGAAAAACTGGCGTCAGCGTCTTCACCCAGCCAGAATACGAGTAAACGAACGCCCCGACACCGATAATCAGCACAAATAGCAAGTGGTCATTCAGCATATAGCGCATATATCTGCTGACTTCTTCCATATAACTACCAAAACGCTTCTTAAATAAATCTACCGCATCAAACTTCATCGGCCTGCTCTTCTTCCTTCGTTAATTGTACGTAAATCTCATCCAACGAGGCTCCTGGCATTTCAAAATCCGCCTGCAAATCAGCGAGTGTTCCCTGCGCGCGAATAATCCCATCATGCAAAATAATAAAACTATCGCAATACTTCTCCGCCGTCGCCAAAATATGTGTCGACATCAAAATACTTGCGCCCGTATCCTTCATCTCCTCAATCCACTGCAACAACGACTGAATACCAAGCGGATCAAGTCCCACAAACGGCTCATCGATAATATACAAATTCGGCTCAATCAAAAACGCCGACATAATCATGACCTTCTGCTTCATCCCTTTTGAAAAATGCGCGGGAAACCAGTTCAGCTTTTTCTCCAACCGAAACTCTTTAAGCAGTGGCGCCATTCGCGTCTTCATTTCCTCTTCCGTCAAACCATAAGCCATCGCCGTTAGCTCCAAATGCTCTTTTAGCGTTAACTCTTCATATAATACTGGCGTTTCTGGAATATAGGCGAATTGCTTGCGATACTCTTCCGTATTTTCCGTCAACGTGTGTCCATTGATCGTGATCGTGCCTTTTTTCTGTTGCATCAGACCAGTAATATGCTTAATCGTTGTACTTTTACCAGCGCCATTTAGACCGATTAGCCCGACGATTTGACGTTCTTCAATCTCAAAGGAAATATCTTTTAAAACTGGACGTTTCGTATAGCCACCAGTTAAGTTATGAACCTCTACTAAAGCCATGTTATCACTCCTATTATCCATCTTATTGACCTTATAATAGCACAGTTGATACCGTTTTCGCTATAAATTAACTATTTTGTTCTTGTTTCATACATGCGTTTTATGTGCTTTTATGGTACATTAGATAGAACGAGAGTGAAATTTTTCGGAGGTGTCTATATATGGATGATTGTATTTTCTGCAAAATAGTAAACGGCGAGATTCCTTCTGCTAAAGTTTACGAAGATGACCAAGTATACGCTTTTCTTGATTTAGGGCAGGTAACAGAAGGCCACACACTTGTCATTCCAAAGCAACATGCACGCAACATTTTTGATTTACCGGAAGAAACAGCTGCAGAAATTTTCAGGCGTGTTCCAAAGATTGCTGCGGGTCTCAAAAAAGCCTTACCCTTAAAAGGACTCAACATTTTGAATAATAATGAAGAAATCGCCTCACAAAGCGTTTTTCATTACCATATCCATCTGATTCCGCGTTACTCGCACAAAGATGATTTCGGCTTGAAATGGGCAGATAACGCTAACTGGTATACAGAAGTTGCCTTTCAAGAACTAGCCGACAAAATTGCTAAAGAAGTTTAAAGGAGTGATTGACTTATGAACACAAAATCCGTATTAATCGGTGTACTTATCGGTGGTATCACGAGTGCTGTGACCGCGATTGCCCTCGCACCTAAATCAGGGCGCGACTTACGCCAAGATATCATGTCTAAATCTGGTGAAGCTGGTGTCATCTTGAAAGAACTTGCCTATAACGCCACAGACTTGCTACAATCTGTTCAAGTTTTAGGTACAGAAGGCACAACTTTACTAAAAGATCTATCTACAGATATTAAAGAATCGGTTGCCAATTGGAACGAAGAAATGGAACCCGAGAAAGCACGTCTAAAAGAAGAGATTAAAGATATGCAAAAAACGATCTCAGATTTAGAAAAAACACTTAAAAAAGACAAAAAAGAAACCAATTAAACAAAAAGGCGCAAACTGTTCTCTCGTAGTGCATTTGCGCCTTTTTAAAACGTATAAAATGCCACATTGGTCACACATTATTCACAAGGCTAGAAATATTCCTAAAAAAGGGTTGAAAAAAGTAGCCACAGGGACTACAATACTAAAGTGATCAGTAAGTTTGTATGTTGCAATAACACACATTTTTATGGTAAGGTCACCTATTTCTATTGTAATGGAGGCTATGTTAGCCATGCGTTGTTTAAAGACAATAAATGTGGAACGAAAAGATGAATACAACCGCGTCTTTTTTAAATCCAGTTTGGTTTCACTTGCTGTCATGTGTGTGCTTTTTTTAATTGAAAATCTGGTTTTCCCAGGTCAGTTCGTCCCCATTTTTGCAATGCCGACGTTCCTAGCCTTACTTTTTTTGTATCCGATTCATAAAGGGTTACATTTACTCGCCTTCTTGCGTTATCGTGAGGACGTGCAAATGCGCTTCAAACAACACTTTTATGTTTTGCCGTGCTTACAAGTAAGAGTTCGCCGGGTTATCCCAAAATGGCGCTATATCATATCGCTTAGTCTACCTTTCCTTTTAATCTCGGTAGGGTTAATCTTAGCGATGATCCTAACACCTGTGTTTCATTCGCCACTGTTTATTATTTTGGTCGCGGTTCATGCAGGTATGTGCTACCCAGATTTTCTTCATATTAGAAACATTATCGGAACACCAAAACATACTTTTGTAGAAGATGCTGATCGTGGCTTTTCGGTACTTGTTTCAGAAGAGTAAGGAGGGTTATAGTGTTACTTTACGTCCTATATACCGTATTTGGCGTGATCGCTTTATTTGCTTATAATTTGCTAGTCGAGCGATATGCTACAAAACAAGAGTTCAACCCAAAGCAATGTCAATTATTTTATCGAATTGTAAATATTGCTGTCCTGTTACTTCTCTTTTCAGCGGCGCTTGAAGGAATTGTATTGTCCTAATGAGAGAAGCGAAACACAAAATTAGAAATAGATTAGATTTTTGACATTTTACTTTATTATCACCTATTATGTGGTATGATAAATGTGTAGTTAAGCAGAACGTATTTAAAACTTTGAGGAGCGTGTATTATTTAATGAAGAAGAAATTAGTATTAGGTATGGTATCAATGATGGGTCTATTCAGCTTAGCAGCTTGTGGAAATTCCGCAAATGACGCCGTTGTTGAAACCAAAGCAGGCGACGTAACACAACAAGAACTATATGATGCTATGAAAGCTAAAGTTGGCGATCAATACGTATCACAATTAGCAATGACTAAGATCTTAGAAGATAAATATAAAGTATCAGACAAAGAAATTGATGCTGCATACAAAACTTTCCAAGATCAATATGGTGACCAACTTGCAAGCATGTTACAACAAAGTGGTTACACTGAAAAAACATTTAAATCTGATTACCTGAAATTCGATCTACTAAGCACAAAAGCTGCAGAAGCTTCTGTTGACACAAGTGATAAAGCGCTAGAAGCTTATTACAAAACGTGGCAACCAGAGATCACTGTAGAACACATCTTAGTTGCTGATAAAGCAAAAGCAGACGAACTTCACAAAAAAGTAACAACTGGCGGTAACTTTGAAGAATTAGCAAAAGCTAACTCAACTGATACAGCTTCTGCTACTGAAGGCGGTAAATTAGCTCCATTCGGTCCTGGTAAAATGTTACCACAATTCGAAAAAGCTGCTTACGCTTTGAAAAACAAAGGTGACATCAGCCCAGTTACTAAAACAGACGCTGGTTACCACATCATCAAGATGCTAGACCACCCAACAAAAACTACTTTCGAGAAAGATAAAGCACAAGTGAAGAAAGACTACTTGGCATCGAAAGTAACTGCTGAAGCAAAAACTGCTGCACTACAAAAACTGTACAAAAAAGCAGACGTTAAAATCGATGATAAAGACTTGAAAGATGCATTCACGCAATATGATGGATCTGCGTCAAGTTCAACTGAAACATCAACTTCTAAATAATTATAAATGTGAAAGCCCCGTGAAATCATTCGACGATTTTACGGGGCTTTTTTGTGTGGAGGTTAATGATCATGGCATGGGGGGCATTTACGTCGGCAGTGGATTTTATATTTCATATTGCTTAGATAAAAACCAAACTATATTTGCACTAAAAAAAGCATGGAAGTAATTCACATTTCACATTACTTAGATAAAACAACTAGGGGGAACGATCGTTAGTGTAGATGTTAGCTTATTTACATTTCACAGTACTTAGATAAAACCGGTGGTGCAGCATCAATCCCGTATGGGGAACAAAAGAATGTACATTTCACATTACTTAGATAAAACCATTCGATTGTGTTTGGTGATGATATGATGATGCGTATTTACATTTCACATTACTTAGATAAAACCGCCGCCTTCAGCTGATCTAAATATCTCGTATTCGGATTTACATTTCACATTACTTAGATAAAAGATTTCTCTGCTGCTGTTTCTTGTGCGGTACAAGGAACATTTACATTTCACATTACTTAGATAAAACGGGGATTTCTCAATTGATGCGATGGGTGTAAACGAATTTACATTTCACATTACTTAGATAAAACTGTCGATAGCTTGAAGGGTGCCTGCCGTAATAAAGTATTTACATTTCACATTACTTAGATAAAACACATCGAAATCACAAAACGTGAAATATTAGTGTCAGATTTACATTTCACATTACTTAGATAAAACCATAATCCGATGGGATATCAGCATGTGCTACCAAATTTACATTTCACATTACTTAGATAAAACATTGGGCAAGCTGATTTAGCTGCAAATGCGATTGTATTTACATTTCACATTACTTAGATAAAACAATGCACGAAATCAAGGTCAACGCAAAAATAAGCACATTTACATTTCACATTACTTAGATAAAACAAACCCTACTTTTTCAATTTCATCTTTAATTTCGCGATTTACATTTCACATTACTTAGATAAAACTGGGCTTATGACACGAATGTCCGTCGTTTTTTCGAAATTTACATTTCACATTACTTAGATAAAACATTTGACGTGAATACACAGGTAGTATATACCAATATTTACATTTCACATTACTTAGATAAAACCCGTTCCATTTCGTCCCTACTCCCATCATACCTCAACACCCCAAATCTGTCGACCTCCAGAAAAAATTGTTTTTTCCCTACCTACTCCACTTCCTCCATCCCATCAAAAACACCAAATCCCTTCCAGCGCAATCGTTTATCAAAATCTGTCGATCTCCCCACTTTTTTGCGTTACTGGTGGTCGACAGATTTCTTATGTGATGGAATAACTTCTTTGTATTTTATAGGGGGCTCCGATAAAATAAGCCCAGTTGCTCGTTAATGAAAAATGAGCAGCTAGGCTTATTTGGATGTTATTTTTGAAGGATCGCAAAATAGTTGTTTTCATTATCAGCAAAGTTGAAGACACGGCCCATATTTGGGACGTCGATTAGATCGCCAACTGTGATGCCTTTTGATTTGAAATCTTCGTACATGGCATCAAGGTTCTCTCCATACAAGAGGATCGATGGTGTTCCTAGATTCATTTCTGGTTGCATTTTGGCAACGGCTACTTTGTCTTGGAGCACGAATTTTGTTGCGGAATCTTTAGTTGGTGCGATTTCAATCCAGCGCTGTCCGTCTGTTGGTGCGCTTTCGGAGGTGATGACAAAACCTACTTTTTCTGTCCAAAATTTTGCTGATGCTTCTTGATCGTTGACGTAAAGCATGACTTGACCGATTTTATGAATCATTTCTAATTCCTCTTTTCTATTGCTTTTTGATTGCTTGTTTAGTATAGCAAGATTCGGAGGGGGTTTCAAAAATTAACTATGCTTTGCCTGTGGAGCCGAATTCCTGGATTTTTGCTTGGACGGTTGCTGTGATTGCTTTGCGGCCTGGTTCTAAGATGACTTGGGGTTCGTGTGTGTCGGGATTTTCGGTGAGTGCTTGGCGGATTGCTGTGAGCCAGGATTTATTGCACTCGGTGTTGACGTTGATTTTGGCGTGGCCAAGCGTGATGGCGCGTTTGATTTGGTGGGGCGGGATGCCGGATGCGCCATGGAGAACGAGCGGGATCTGGATGGCGTCTTGGATGGCGGCCATTTCTCGGAATCCTAGGACGGGTTCGCCTTGATAGTTGCCGTGGACGGAACCGAGTGCTGCTGCTAGTGCGTCGATGCCGGTTTCTTTGGTGAGCATGACGCATTCTTCTAGGTCGGCGTAATTGATGTTGCCGATTAAGCCGTCTTCGTTGCCGCCAACCGTGCCTACTTCTGCTTCGACATCGACGCCGTGCGCGTGGGCGTAATCGGTGACATCTTTGGTTAGGCGAATATTTTCTGCAATCGGATATTTGGAGCCGTCGAACATGACGGATGTGAAGCCGGCATCGATAGCTTGTTTGCAGCGCGCGACGGTGGTTCCATGATCTAAGTGGAGCACGACGGGGATTGTAATACTGTATTCTGTGATTAGATTTTTAACCATCGATGTGATCGTTTGGAATCCGCCTAGAAAGTCTATCATTCGATCTGACGCGCCGATGATAACGGGGGCTTTTTCTTTTTCGGCGGCGATTAGGATGGCGTGAATCCATGATAAGCCATTGATGTTGAACTGGCCAACTGCGTATTTTTCGCTGTGCGCTTTTTTAAGTACTTCGTTTAGAGTTACTAACATATTATACCTCCTCGTATTGAAACAGAATCCACGAGCTTTTGTTGCCACTCGTGGATTTCTATGCTATATGCTGAAATATTTGGACACTACTTTGACGGTGGTTTCTTTTGCTTTTCGGATCGTTTCTTCTGGTGTTAATTTGTAATACTCTGGCCTGAAAAGTTCTACGGAAACAACGTCGGAATACCCGATTTCTTTTAAGGTTTGGATGTGCGCGTCAAGGTCTATCGCACCGTGGCCTGGCCAAACGCGGTCATCATCGGTTAACAGGCCGATTTGGAAATCTTCGGTGTCATCGATGTGAAAAATGAAGATTTTGGAGCCATCTGCGTTTTTTAGGCTATCGATATTAGAGCCCATCGCGTGGAAATGGAAGGAATCAAATACGAGACCTACATTTTCGCGATTGACACTTTGAACGATATCATACGCATCTTCAAATGTGTTGACGGTGCACTCTGGATGTCCAACAAATTCAACGGCAATCTTGACGCCATGTGTTTTTGCAATGTCGGATAGTTCCTCGAGTACCGCTACGCTACTTGCTTTGATGTCTTTTTTCAAAATTTTATCGGTCGTTACGAGTGGAACTGCCACAACATATTTCGCGCCAATTTTATCACAGATTGCCATCATTTCTTTAAATTCTTGAATGATTGCGGCATGACCAGCTTCGTCACGATTGTTGAAAAATACAAGCGCGTTTAGAGCTAACGGTTTAATGTGATGTGTCTTGAAATACTCAGCGAGCTCGTCAATGCTATGTGTCTCTAAGTACTCTGGCAGTTTGTCCATACTCCTAATTTCGATATAATCGTAGCCATTCGCTTCACAAATCGCTAAATCTTTTTCTAAATTAGAGTTTTCAAGTGTCGTTGCTTCATTGAAACATAACTTCATCGTGTGTCTCCTCTTTTCTTATTTAGCTAAGGCCTAGACCTTTTTTCATCGTTTTTAGCATGAAATCACTGGATTCATCGGCTTTATCAACCCAAGCAAAAACCGCATTTGTCGCGATTCCATCGAATTTCATCTCGCGCATTTTACGGAAAATCGTATCAAAATCGACCTCGCCTTGTCCGATGTTGAGATGTTGGTGAATCGTCACTTCGGCATCGGGTGGATTCACAATGTAGCGCAGGCCATACGCAGCTTTGTGGTTAAATGTATCGGCAAACAGGACTTGATCGAGCAGATCGCCGGCTTCGTCTAGCATTTTGCCAACATCACCAACGCCGTCATCGTAAAAGAACGTGTGCGCCGTTGAGTAGACGAGTTTAATCCAATCTTTATCCAAGGCGCGAATCATATCGATAGCTCCAGCATTGGTTTCGATAAAGTCGAGTGGATGGGCCTGCAGGTTCAGACGCACCCCTTCTTTTTCGAAAACAGGCATGAGCTCATCCATTGATTTTACGAACTTCTCTTCGCATACGACCGGATTGTATTTCGTGCCACTGAACTCGCTATTCATCAAATCAACGTCTAGTTCGACGGCGATTTCGATGGCGCGTTTCCAATTGCGAACCGCAGCGACACGACGTTCCTCGTCTGGTCCCGCCCAATTGTAGAGCGGTAACAGGGACGAGATTTCAAGGCCAGTATCTCGCAAGCATTTTTTCACGAGTTTTATTTTTGCTTTGTCGACTTTTGGATATTTATAAAACGGACAGAAATCCTCGCGTGGACTGAGTTCGATGTATTTATAGCCAAGTTCTGCGGTTTTGTAAATCATTTGTTCGATCGTCATATTATCGCGGAACATACTTGGATCAAGCGCTAACTTCATTCTTTTTCGCTCCTTTTTCTTCGTAGAATGCTGGTCGTTCATCGAGTTCGATAGATTCGGTTGTGCCTGATTCTTGGGCTTTCACGCATGCAGCGGCTGTGACAGATGCAATATAGCCGTCCCATGATGTTGGCCCTTGTGGTGCGCCGTCTTTGTGAATGGAATCAATGAAGTCTTGAATTTCGATATCGTAAGCTTCTAGGAACCTGTCTTTCCAATCCATCAAAATATCTTGGCTCAGCTTGCCACTTTTGCGAGTGATGATGTTGGAGAACTCAGGTAATTTCACGATGCCTTCTTCGCCGATCACTTCGCACTGAATGTCGTAACCGTATTGGCAATTCACGAAAACTTCTACAGTAATCGAGATGCCGCCTTTTGTTTCAATAATCATAATTTGTGGATCGCGTAAGTGCGGTAGCGCATGTTTGGTTTTCTTCGGATAAACGACTTGAACGCTGGCATAGTCATCATTTACAAGCCAATGCAAAACATCGATTTCATGAATCAGCGTGTCCGTCACGGCCATATCGGTTGAATACGTTTCTGGTACAGTAGGATTTCGATGGGCACAGCGAATCATTAGCGGCTCACCGATTTCGTTCGCATCAATCGCTTCTTTCAATTTGACGTAACCATGATCGTATCGGCGCATAAAACCCACTTGCACCAAGCGTTTTCCGTGTTTCATTTCCGCGTCGACAATACGGCGTGCCCCTTCTGCTGTTGTTGCTAGCGGTTTTTCACAGAAAATGTATTTCCCTGCTTCGATGCCCGCAAGTACGCTCTCTTCGTGCGCTGGTCCCCAACTAGAAACGAGTATCGCATCGACATCTTCGGCCGCGATTAGCGCTTTATCATCTGGATATACTTTGGCATTTAAGTTAAAATTTTCAATGGCTTGTTGTGCGGCAGCTTGGTTGACATCGGTTACAGCAACGACCTCAGCACCTGCTAGCGTGTGGCTAATCCGTTTAATATGTTCGCGTCCAATGGCACCTGTTCCAATAACTCCAAATCGTAAATTCATCATTTATTCCTCCAATTCATAGATTTATAGCGCTTTCATTTACTTAAATTTAATATAGTTCCGGAAATAATATTCGATCTGCTCTAAAGAATGACCTTTTGTTTCTGGTAAGTATTTTTTAACGAAAAGAATCGCAAAAACGCCGAGTACTGCAAACATGAAGAATGTGACGGATAGGCCAACGTTTGCCAGTAAAATAGGGAATGAAAAACCAACGAGGAAATTCGTAATCCATAAACAAAATACGGTGGTTCCCATGCCTATTCCGCGTAATCGTTGCGGGAAAATTTCAGAAAGCATCAGCCACGTTACTGGTGAAATCGCGCCTTGTTGGAACGCAAGGAATGTGACCGTCAAGCTTAGAACTACATATGGTAGCGCTTCAGTTCCTTGTAGTAACATCGACAAAATTCCAATTAAAAGTAAGGCGCAAGTCGTGCCTATCAGCCCGGTAATCAGCATTGGTCGCCGTCCTACTTTTCCAAGCAAGTAAATGCCTAGGAAGGTTGCGGCCACAGATATGACGCCATTCGCAATGTTCCCAATCAGCGCTGCCTCGGTCCCAAACCCTGCATCTCGCAAAATTTCAGTGCCGTAGTACATGATCGAGTTGACGCCGGTAATTTGCTGGACAATCGCGATTCCGACTCCGATAAAGACAATTCGCCTCACCCAAGGGACACTCAAATCTTTGAATGTCGCTTTTTGAATTTCTTTTTCAGCGGCGATGTTATCTTTGATTTCTGTTAACTCATTATTCGCCTCATTTTCTTCTCGAATTTGTTGTAACACGCGCAAGGCATCGCCAATTTTACCTTTGGAAGCTAGCCAACGTGGACTTTCTGGTAAGATCAGCATTCCGAACCACAGAATAACGGCTGGAATCGTTGCGATCACAAGCATGTAACGCCATACGTTGCCATCTTCACCAAGCGTTGTTCCAATGATAGCATTGAACGTGAAGGCAAGCAATTGACCGGTTACAATCATCAATTCATTTTGCGTTACCATCCGACCCCGTCTATGCGCGGGGGACATTTCTGCTAAGTATGTTGGTACAGTTACCGAAGCTCCACCGACTGCAAGCCCTAGTAACACACGGAAAATGACCATGACACCCATATTCGGCGCAAATGTACAGCCAAGTGTCGCGATGAAGAAGATAATCGCCAGCGTCATGATATTTCGTCTACGACCACTACGATCGGATAATCTACCGCCAAATATGGCACCAAATGCAGCTCCAAATAGGAGGGAACTCGCCACAATACCTTCTCCGGCAGGCGATAAATTCAGTTGACCTGCTTTTGACATGTAGGGAAGCGCTCCGTTTATAACACCTGTATCGTAACCGAATAACAAACCACCAAATGTTGAAATAATTGTGATTAGTCGCAAGTAAGCTTTCGGCGTTCGTTTATTCGCTGGCGCCTGTTCCAAAGCTACTTCCGGACCCGCTTGTTCTGGACTTTTCATATCGATCGCTCCCCTATTTTTGCTTGTAGCAAGTTCTCATCAATGTATTTCCTAGCAATTAAGGCGTACTCCAAAGGATTGGCCACAGCGGGATCTTGCTCTGCTTCAATGACAATCCAGCCGCTATATCCAGATTTCTGTAAGCGATTGTATACTTCGACAAAATCAATGCAACCATCGCCAGGTACGGTGAACATGCCTTTTAAAAACGACTGCAAAAAGGAGAGCCCTTCTTGTTTACACGCAGCCATCACGTCTTTTCTTACATCTTTAAAATGAACGTGCGCGATTCTATCGATATGTTTTTCAAGCAGCGCCATGTAATCGCCTTCCGCGACGAAAATATGACCTGTATCGTAAAGCAAATGAACGCGCGCGGGATCCGTACCAGCCATCAGTTGATCCACTTCTGCAAGCGTCTCGACACCAGTTCCTAAATGATGATGGTATACCAGTTTCAAATCATGCGCATCAGCAATCGTACCAAGTTCATTGAGTCCCTCGCATAATTGCGTCCATTCTTGCTCGGTGAAATGTGGTTTTTCCGTGAAAACGTTCTTCGTCAATCCTTGAATGCTATACGTTTGTTCCGATACAACCGCGACATTTCCGTTCACTTTTTTCAAGTAAGCACAGTGCTCCGTAAACGCTTTTTTTGCCGAATCGACACCATCACGAATGATAAAACTGCTAAACCATTGCCCGGCGATTCTCAAATTCCGAAGCGCGAGCTCTTTATTTAGAACGTCCGCTTCTGGAAAAAAACCGCCAACTTCCGTGCCTTCAAAACCAGCGACTACGATATCACTCAGTAGATGCTGCAACGTGTTTCCTGCTCCAATTTCCGGTATATCATCGTTGCGCCAGCCGATCGGCGCGATTCCCCATGTAATCATGAGCAAATACCCCCTATGGTATTAGTATTTTTTAGCTTTCTCCAATTTCTTTTCTATAGCTTCATGCGCTTTTTGAATACTATCTTTCGTGGAAACTTCTGAAACGCCAACGTGCCACCAAGCATCATAGCCATCTGACATCGTTTTCGGTAGGACTTTCATTTCGATCAGCGTGGAAACCGTTTGCTTTTTAGCATCCTCAAGTGCCGCTTTTAACTCAGGAATTGTGTTAGCACGGTAAGTTTTCGCGCCATAACCTTCTGCTACTTTAGCGTAATCGATATTCATAATCTGGTTATCCGCCGTTCTAAATTCACAGAAATAACTATCGCTGCCGTGCTCCATTTGCAGATTATTAATACAGCCAAAACCGGAGTTATCGAACAGCAGAATGTTGATTTTGTGGTTATATTGCAGTGCCGTGATAAACTCGGAATGAAGCATTAGGAAACTGCCGTCACCCGCCATCGCATATACTTCTTGTTCTGGCGCAGCGAGTTTAGCGCCCAGTGAACCGGAAATTTCATACCCCATGCACGAATATCCGTATTCTAAATGGTACGTGTTTGGAACAAGTGGGTTCCAGAGTCGTTGCAAGTCACCAGGTAAAGAGCCAGCTGCCCCAACTACGATGCTATCTTCGGCAACTGTATCATTAATTGCAAGAAACGCTGCCGTTTGCGATAATTCCGTATTTAGCGCATCCGAATATTCATTTAAAATTTCTTGTGAAAATTGGTTCTTAATTTCTGGGTCAAAATTATCACGCTTAAACGTTATATTAGCAAGGCGATCGCGCTCTACAAGCCATGTTGCTTTCAAAGTCGCCACTTCCGTGCCATACGTTGTTTCATAATTACCGAGTCGTTCAGCAAGAAGTTCGAGTGTCACTCTTGCATCCGCCACCACTTGGAAAGCATCTAATTTATACGCTTGCGGGCGGCTCACATTGATGTTCAAAAAGCGTGTTTTGTCCCAATTAAAAGCCGTTTTTGATGACGTCGTGAAATCCGTATATCGCGTGCCGATTCCAATCACCAAATCTGCGTTTCGAATCACCGAGTTGGCAGCACTTGTACCGAGGATTCCCGTCCCACCTAGGTTATTTTTGAATTGAAATTCTACCGTTGATTTCCCAGCATGCGTCTCCACTAGCGGGATATTATGTTTTTCCGAAATAGCGATCAATACCTCGCGAGCTTCCGAATAACGCGCGCCACCGCCAACAATGATCACAGGTCGTTTACTTTCCCTGATCCGTTCCAGCGCCCCAACAAGTTCCCGTTCCGTCGGTGCTTTGCGATCGATATAATGAATCCGCTTTTCAAAAAATGCTTCGTCAAAATCGTACGCCTCGCCTTCCGTATCCTGACAAATACAAACCGTTGCAGGACCTGATGTTGCCGGGTTCGTCATCACTTCAAAAGCGCGTAACAAACTGCTCATCAACTGCTCGGGACGCGTCACCCGATCCCAATACCGAGAAACTGGCTTCAGCGCGTCATTCGTCGTCACCACCGCACTATAATCCTGCTCCAATTGTTGCAGAACTGGATCTGGTTGTCGCGTCGCAAATGTATCCGCTGGCAAAAGCAATACAGGAATATTATTCGCAAATGCCGTCCCAGCTGCCGCCACTAGATTCGCCGATCCAGGACCTGCCGATGTGGAAATCGCAAAGATCTTTTTCCGCAAGTTTTGTTTCGCAAAAGCGATCGCTGCATGTGTCATTCCTTGCTCATTTTTGCCTTGGATCACTTTCAAATGACCTGGATCTTCTTCCAATGCCTGACCGATTCCGACCACATTCCCATGTCCAAAAACTTGAAATAACCCTTCGACGTATGGCGTAATTTTGCCATCAATCGCGACATACTGCTGATTGATAAATTTTATTAAAGCTTGTGCCGTTGTTAGGCGAATCGTTCCCATTTTATCTTCCACCTCTTTTTTTAAACTTGTGCCGCAATCAAATCTTCAATCTCCGAAACACTTGGCATCGCCTCAGATGAACTATGTTTACTAACCACGATCGAAGCCGAAGCACTTCCAAATTTCAGCGCTGTTTCAATCGATTCTCCAGTAATAAGCGCGTACAGGAACGCCGAAGCATAAGAATCTCCCGCACCAAATGTTTTCAAAACCTTCGTCATGTAAGCCTTGCCGCGGAACGTTTCGCCTGATTTTGTGTAGGCGTATGAACCTTCCACACCGTGTTTAATCACGATCAACTCTGGCGTATGCCCAAATAGTGCCGTCACTGTTGCCGCGTTTTCACCACCAACATGATTTTCTAACATATCAAATTCATCACGCGTTCCAATAACGATATTCGCCTGCTCAGCAACCAGCTGATAATAAACCGCCGTTTCTTCCGTTGTTTTCCACGTATAAGGACGATAATCCAATTCAAAAACAATTTTCACATCGTGCTGACGCGCCAATTGAACCGTTTTCAAAATCGCTTCACGAGAAGGACTTTGCGACAACGCCGTACCCGAAATCACGAGTGCTTTTGTGTTTTTTATATAATCTTCATTGATTTCATCCGTTTGCAAATATAAATCCGCTACCTGATCACGATACATTAAAATGCTACACTCATCTGGACTCTTAATCTCCGTAAACGCAAGCCCCGTCTTATGTCCATCCTTATCCACGATCATTTCTGACGTATCCACACCGACATTGCGCATATATTGTTCAATAAAACGGCCATGTTGATCATCTGGAATTTTGCCGACAAAACCAACTTTCAAGCCTAATTTCGCCGTCCCAATCGCGATATTCGCAGGCGATCCTCCCACATATTTAGAAAAAGTCATCGTTTCTTCCATCGGACGATTATACTCTACCGCGTTCAAGTCGATACAAGCACGCCCCACTGCGATAACATCATATTTTTTCGAATCATCAAATTGATATTTCATTTCACGTTTCTCCTCCTCATTTTCGATCTAAAATCCATTCATGCGCCGGATCATTGTGGAAATTCCACGTCCGCACAGGTCCCGCCATCACATTTAAATAATAAGAAGTATAGCCATCGGGCACACCAACTGGATGATACCCCGCCGGAACAAGCACCACATTGCGATTTTCCACCGTCATCGTCTCATCAATCGACCGATCATCTGTATAAACCCGTTGAAAAACAAAACCTTGCGGTGGATTCATCTCATGATAATACGACTCCTCCAAAAATGACTCTACCGGCAAATTATCCTGATCGTGCTTATGCGGTGGGTAGCTCGACCAGTTGCCGCCTTCCGTATACACTTCCACGACCAGCAAGCTATTCGCTGTCGTCACCGAATCAGGCAAAATATTATGCACCGTCCGCTTATTATTATATTTCCCGCGCTGTTCCGTCGAATTCGCCTCCGCAGGAATCAAAGTTGTTGGCAATTGCTTTTCTGATGGCGCATAGCACAGTGCCACACGCGCCACATCCGATTCCCCCGTCACTCGAAACGCTCGATCATTGGAGATATAAACACTATCCGTCGGTACCTGTTCAAAAACACTTGATCGACGCCCAATATTCACAAAAGTCGCGTCATGATCCGTCACCGTTATTCTCCCAGTGAGCGCTACAACACAAACTTCCAATTTCCCAAGCGACTCCTCATACGTCTCACCCTGCGCTAAATCGATCATTTTAAAACCGACATATTTTAGCGGAGAATCTCCACCAATCGCCACATCTTGCACGACTTTATTCGCAGTTTCTGGTTTCCGAAGTAAATTTACCATCCTCGATCACACCTCCCTATTCGTCAAAATTCGGTTTTGGATAACGCGCGGTTACCACTTTTTTACGAGTATAAAAATCTACACTATCTTTACCGTTCGCATGCAGCGTTCCGAAGAAAGAAGATTTCCAACCAGAGAATGGGAAGAACGCCATCGGAGCAGGCACACCAAGGTTCACGCCAAGCATTCCAGCATCGATGTTCTCACGGAAGTACCGAATCGCCGAAGCATTCGTCGAGAATAGACAAGCCCCATTCGCAAACTCCGATTCATTCGCAATCGCGATTCCTTCTTTCAAGTTTTTCACCCGAATAATCGATAGAACCGGCGCGAAAATCTCATCCTTCCAAATCGTCATATCGGTTGTCACACCGTCAAAAATCGTTGGTCCCACAAAATAACCATCATCAAGCGCATCACTTCTGCCATCATATACCAGATTCGCACCTTCCGCGATTCCTTTTTCGATATAATCAAGCGTCCGTTGTTTGTTCTCCGCACGAATCACCGGGCCTAAGAAAACACCATCATCGAGGCCGTTACCAATCTTGATCTGGCTCGCACGTTCCTTTAACTTAGCGATAAACGCATCCGCAATCGATTCTTCCACCGTCACGACCGCACATGCCATGCACCGCTCACCCGCAGAACCAAAAGCCGCCGCGATAATGTTCGTAAGCGCATCATCCATGTTCGCATCCGCAAGCACGATTGTATGATTTTTCGCACCCGTCAAAGCCTGCACCCGTTTCAAGTTCTCGCTTCCTTTTTTGAAAACGTACTCACCAACTGGCTTAGATCCAACAAACGAAACCGCTTTAATTTCAGGATGTTCCAAAATACCATTCACCACATCATGCGCACCGTAAACGACATTGAACACGCCGTCTGGAAGTCCCGCTTCTGTAAATAACTCCACAATTTTTTCGGTTAATAAAGGCGTACGTTCCGAAGGCTTCAAAATAAACGTATTGCCGACCGCGATCGCCATTGGGAACATCCAACATGGCACCATCATTGGGAAGTTAAACGGCGCAATCCCACCAACAACACCAATCGGATAACGGTAATTCGTTGCCTCCACATCCGTTGCAATCGATGCCAGCGAATCTCCCATCATAAGTGTCGGTGCACCAGCTGCGAACTCCACATTCTCAATGCCGCGTTGCACTTCACCAAGCGACTCCGTCAAATTTTTCCCATTTTCAAGCGTAATCAGCCGTGCCAATTCTTCTTTATTTTGGAGTAACAACTGCTGATAATTAAATAAAATCCGAGCTCGGCGAGGAACCGCAATATTCCGCCATTTTTCAAAAGCCGTTGCCGCTACTTGCGCCGCATAATCAAAATCCTCCCGCGTCGAAATCGGCACTTGCGCCACAACTTCCTTCGTCGCCGGATTATACACATCCTCATAAACTTTCGTCTTGCTCGCTACCCATTCCCCATTTATAAAGTTTTTCAGCTTTCTAACCTCTGCCATTCCATTTCCTCCTTCATATATAAACGCTTTCATAATTCCAATCGTAAAAGATGAGCTAATTCGACCGAAAGATAACCGTTCAGAAGTCATCTCTTGGTTACATCTTGATTACATTCTATACTTACAATGAGTAAATGTCAACCATGAATTTACGTTTTTCAATCAAAAGATAACCACTAATCCTTATTAAACCAAGGAAATATATCAAAAAACGCATATTATTGTTACATGTTGATTAACTTTTGAATATGTGTTAAAATTTAACCAAGTTACCAACCGGATAGGAGAATGACAAATGAAGGAAAAAAGGCTCCAATTAGTGGAAGAGTTTATTCAAGAAAAAGGCACGGCGTCCCTAGACGAATTATGTGAGCACTTCAACGTCTCCAAGAATACAATTCGTCGCGATATTAATAAGATCCTCGAAAACGGCACCATTCAAAAAGTGTACGGTGGCGTCACCACAACATCTGACCGCTTGATTCCTTTTGAGAATCGCGATCATTCTAACCAAGAAGAGAAACAAATCATCGGAGAAATTGCTGCCGGGTATATAGAAGAAGACGAAATCATTTTCATCGATTCCGGTACAACGACACGCAACATCATCGAATTTTTGCCGAAAGGAATCAAAGTCACATTGCTGACGAATAGCCTGGATATTATCAACGCTGCCGCGACCCTGGAAAATATTAATTTGATCATTATCGGTAACAACTACAAGCGCAAAACCAAGTCATTTGTAGGCATGGACGACTCGAATACAATTGATAAATACAACGTGAATAAAGCTTTCATGGCAGCAACTGGGGTCTCGATTTCACACGGTCTAACAAACTCGGACCTGCTCGAATATGAGATTAAAAAGCGAATTGTGAGCAAAACCGAAGACATCTTTTTACTCGCTGATCAATCCAAATACGATAAGTCCACATTGCTCACCTATTGCCCATTAGAAGATGTGAGTACAATCGTTACCGCGCAACCACTTTCAGAAGAATACACTGCTTTTTGTGAAGAACATAATATCCAAATCGCGACCAAATAATAGAATGAGGAGATTTTAAAATGCCATTATTACGATTTGATTTAATTAAAGGACGCGATGCCGCGGACGTAAAAAAATTGCTAGATACCGCGCATGATGCGATGGTAGAAGCGTTTGACGTACCTGCGAGTGACCGCTATCAAGTAGTCCACCAACATGAACCGTACGAAATGATCATGGAGGATACAGGACTTGGATACGAGCGAACAGAAAAATTTGTACTATTAAGTATTGTGAGCAAGAAGCGTACCGCAGAACAAAAACAACGATTATACACACTGACGGCAGAACGACTCGCTTCTATTTGCGGGATTCCATCAACCGATTTGATGATTTCGATTACGGAGAATGAAGATGCAGACTGGAGTTTCGGTTTAGGCGAAGCGCAGTTTATCACTGGAAAATTATAAAAATAAGTCATGCGTATAAAAACAGCTGAAAAGCTAATTTTATACGCATGACTTGTCTTATTTTAAATATTTGTATTCCGAGGTTAAACCAATTATCTCAACGTTTCCATTCAAAAATTCGGATTATAAAACGAACGATTATCCAATCCAAATACACGTTCTGAAAATTCACCTGGTTTAGTATGGCGCAAAGCTTTATCCATCATGTTCATCGTTGCATCCATCAAATCAATCTGATGCAAAATCTCAGCCTCTCTCACAAGCGGTGGTTTAGGGCTTCCCCATTCACCTTTGCCATGATGACTTAATAAAACATGTTTCAGAATAACCACTTCTTCGCCTTCAATTCCAAGCTCATCCGCCATCTTGCTCACTTCTTCCACCACAATTGAAATATGCCCGATCAAATTACCTTCCAACGTATACGTAGTGGAAATTGGACCAGAAAGCTCAATAACCTTACCCATATCATGTAAAATAACCCCTGCATACAACAAATCGCGATCTACCGTTGGATAAAGATCGGCAATCGCCTTCGCGAGTCGCAACATCGATACCACGTGAAAACTAAGTCCCGAGACAAACTCATGATGATGGCGAACCGCTGCCGGATAATCAAAGAAATCATCTTGATACTTCTTCAAAAGAGCACGCGTAATCCGTTGTAAATTAGGATTTTGCATCTCAAAAATATATTTTGTAACCTCTTCACTCATCTCAGCCTTATCAATTGGCGCCGTCTCCATAAATTGGCCAATACTCACACCATCAAGCCCTGTCGACTGCCTAATTTGGCGAATTTTCAACTGCTTTCTACCGCGATAATTCTGCACTTCACCGACGATATTCACGATATTTTGACTTGCATAATTCTCCTCATCACTGTCCGAGATATCCCACAGTTTCGCTTCAAGCTCGCCTGATTTATCCTGTAATACCAACGATAAAAACGGCTTACCATTACTTGCAATTCCTTTTGTGCTCGACTTTATTAATAAATATAAATCTAGCCCCTCGCCAACTTCATAATCCAATAACTTCTTGTCCATCTCTTCATCGCCTACTTTCTCCAGTCCATTATTCGTCTCTAATAGCTCAAAATATAATTAAAAATAGGTCTACATTCCAAACTTTACCCTTTTAGTATAGCATGTGTTGCTCTTCCTTGGAAAAATATTTGCTAAGCTGCCGATGACACGTAAAAAATATCACCTGATTTTCACGCCTAATCTCCTGTAAAAGCAACATAATTTCTTCCAATCTATCCTCATCAAAATTCACAAAACTATCATCAATAATAATCGGCAATCTCTGTTCCCCGTGCAACATTTGAATCACAGCAAAGCGAATCGCTAAATACAACTGCTCTTTCGTCGCTTGACTTAACTCCTCTGGGAAAAATCGTAAACCATCCTTGCGCTCCACCTGCAAACGATTCTGAGCGAAACGCACCTGCTGATAGTTCCCCTTTGAAAGTACCTCAAAGAAATGCGTCGCGCGTGTCAATACTTTCGGAAGTTTCTCCTCTTGCAACTTACGCATAATCGAGCCCACCATGTCCTTCGCCAGCTTCACCCGAATCCACTCTTTCGCCAAATCTTGAAAAACCTCTTGCTCCGAATAAAATTGCTGCATTCGATCCGAGAAACTTTGCCCATCCTCGAGCGTCGCACATGCCAATTCCTTCTCCGCAATGATTTTATTATACTTATCAAGCTCCGCATCAAGCTGGCGCAACGTATCCTTACAAGCCAATACCTTCGCACTAATATCGCTCTCCTGCTCAATATCAGCCAAAACCGCCAAATGCGTATCCGATATTTGCGCCCGAAGCAACACCGCGCGTTCCTGCCATTTCCACTGTTGCTCGATTTGCAAACCCTTTTGATGGAAGAATGCCTCACTCTCTACATTTGCCGCCTTCAACAATTCCGCCTTATCAAACGCAATCGCCGCTTTCTCTCGTTCCAAAATCGCAATCTGATTCCGTAACTGCTCCTCTTTTTCCTGCGATTTCGCAATTTGAGCCACAAAATTCTTCCGATCCCGGCGCTTCATTTTCAAAGCAGCAATCTGCTCATCCGTGGCTAAGCGCTCCATTCCAAGCGCACCTACCAGCTCATCTAGGTCCGCCTCCCAATCCGCCACTTTGTCTGCAAGAACCCGAGCATCCTCCACAGCCTTCCGCTTATTCACAATAATTTGCTGCACATCACGCCACACAAATAAAAGATGCTCAAGACGCTTCCAAGGAAAATGATTTGGCACAAAAAGTAATTCCCGAAATGATTGCCATTTAGAATCCAATTCCGCCATACCTTGCGTCATCAACTGCCATTCCTGCTCCTCTTTTTCAATCTGAAACGCCAACTGATCCATTTGATCATAATAATTTTTCAACGTCATTCGGGCCTGCCGCTGCTCCATAAAAGTCACCGAATCCAACTGATTACTCGCAACTGGCGTAACCCTTTTACGCGAAAATCCAATCCAAGAAATCACCACTCCGACTAACAATAAAGCCGATATGCTGTATAAAATAAATGACTGCAACAGTCCCGCCAAAACGAGGCTCCCCAAAAATAACACCGAGAAAACAATCGCTACAACTGGAAGTTTCGCCCGTACTTTCGTCACACGTTTCTCCATCTGTTGCTGCACTTGCTGAAACTTAGACGAAGACCATAAATCCGTTTCCAAATGTTCACACTGCTTCTGAAGTTGCTCCTGCTCCTGCTTAGCCCAAGCAATTTGCTGTTTTTTCTCATCCAAATTCTCTTGTAACTTCTCCGTCTCTTGCTGCAAAATCTCCAACTGCTGCTCAGTGGCAATATCCAAACGCATCGCTAAAATATCATCATCCTCAGGAATCAACTTCACCGCATCCATCCCTGTAAACTGCGACGTCTCTTTCTCTTCCAAAAACTGAATATCCCGCTGCAATTCACCCAAGCGTCTTTGCCATTCTTGAAATAATGGCCACGTTTCAAGCAATCCATCCACTTTCTCCGCGTCCGCTTCACTCCATAAATCGCCATTTCTCTGTTGCTCCACAAGCTGTACAAGACGCTCCTGCCACTGAATCAACTGCGAATTTAGTTCCTTCTCACGTGCCACTAAATGCTCCAACTTCACAATTCCGTTCGCTGGGAACGACAAATCTCCCGTCTGTCCCATCTGCTTTTCCAGAAAAAGCCACTCCTCATATACAGGCCAAATCTTAAGCAACGACTCCTCCGACTCAACCTCCATTCGCAGTTCCTGACGGCGAACATGATTATCCGCTAGATCCCGTCGCGCCGTTTCCAATTCCTCCACCATTTGCAAATACTGCTGGTTATTCTTTTTCCCATCCTGATAAGATCCAAAAGCCTGCTTCAATGTCTGCAACTGCTGATTTAACTTCGGATTTTTCCCACTAGGTTTAAAAAGTTCATCCAAGCGCTTTTGCAATCGTTCCTCCGCTCGAATCAACACATCCGAACCGATCGTCCCAGTTGCTAATAAATAACGCTCAAAATCCACTTCTTTCAGATTCTGCACATTCTGCAATCCATGAATATCAAAAGAAAAAATAGATTGAAATCGCGAACGATCCATGCCACCAAGCAACTGCTCCAACTCCGCTTCATGCCCAATCGTCCCATCTTCAAAATAAACCGTCACATCTCCCGTTGCTTTTCCCCGCAAACGCTCCACCGTAACTTTTCCATTCGTCTCATCCTCAAGCATCAGCTTGCCACCATAGGCCCCCTTATTTTTCGGTTCCATCCGCGGTAGACTTTGCTGTTTTGTCGGGAAACCAAATAAAATACTATGAATAAAAGCCATAATTGTTGATTTCCCAGCCTCGTTTTGTCCGAAAATCAGCTGAAAATCCTGTAAATTATCGATTCGCTTATTTTCCCATCTGCCATATCCTATAATCTCTAATGCACTAATTTTCATTTGAGGTCTCCCTTAAACTGTTCCAACATATTTTCAAGCAACAACGCCGATTCTTCCACTAATGATTCTCGCTCTGCTTTATCAAAATCCTTCAAAAATCGATTCGCCGCCCCGTTCACAAGTAAACTTTCTGTTGCCTTATAAAACGCGCTCTCCGCAAGTAAGCCATCCTTAGCCGCTTGCCACTCCGTTTCCAAACCAGAACCCGCCAACCAATCCGAGTTCCTCTTGGCATCATGATATTCCACCCGCGTCACCCAAACAAAATTTAACTCATCCAGCCAAATTTCCTGCAACATATCGAGCCATTCTCCACTATCAATTCGCTGCTTCACTTCCATACTAAGTGGCAAATTCGATGTCACCACCAACTCTAAAAATACAGCCTTATCCATACGTGTAGCTTCCTTCACAGCTTGTAAAGAAAGCTGAAACAGCGAAGAAAAATCCACTTCACCATCAATATTAAGCGTCTTTTGCTCCCAAATGATCGGCGCCGTATCAACAAACGTTAATGTCGTTTTCCCCTCAGACATAGAAACCAGCGTCACACCCTTTTCATCCTTTTCCTTACGATGCCTCCCTTGAATATTTCCCGGGAAATAAATTGTTGGGTCCTCCGCCAAAACCTGCCTTAAATGAATATGACCAAGCGCCCAATAATCCATCTGCTTCATATCCCCAACATTAAAAGGAGCATACACATCCTGGCTCACATTCCCCGTTGCCTCTGAACCGTGCAAAAGCCCAATATGAAAATCAGCCTCGCCCAATCGCTTATAATCCTTGTATATCGCCTCACGAATATGCCTTTCTCCATAACTAAATCCATATAAATGAACCTGAATTCCTCGCTTACTAGTAAATTGATACATCTCTAACTCTGTCTTAAAAACCGTCACATTTTCTGGCAACTGCAATCGATCTTGATACTTCACAACATAATCATGATTACCATGAATCAAATAAACTGGAATCTCCGCCCTATTTAAACGCTCCATTTCTCGATAAAACCGCGCCTGCGCCTTAATACTTTGATCTTCCTCATCATATATATCACCAGCAATAATAACAAAATCAACCACTTCTTGAATCGCTACATCCACCGCTTTCGTCAACGAAACAAACGTACTTTCCTTGAGTTGCTGAAAAATTGTATCTGGCAAATGTTTCAACCCTAAGAACGGGCTATCCAAATGTAAATCCGCCATATGTAAAAATCGTACTTCTTTCATCTCAAGCCCTCCTAAATTACGAATATACGTTCTATTATACCTTGAAAGTACTTCTGACACAATGAAATTCCCTTTTGATAATCATAAATTTTTTTCAAAAAGACTCCCAATTATAGCTAAAACATGCTATTCTAAACGTAAGCACATCACAGGAGGTAATAACAATGGCAAACTGGCAACGAAACTTTGGCGTTTACGGCGTCACAGAAGAGAATGGTAAATTACTGATGATACAGCGAGAAAGCGAGCCTTACAAGCAAAAATGGGACTTACCAGGTGGAAAATTAAATGATGATGAAACACTCATGGACTGCCTCACGCGACATATCTCACAAATTGGTGGCAAAGCAACGATAACCGAAAACCTCGGCGTCTACGATTTCCTCGTTGGCTATCCATTCCTAGATAAACGTATTTTACAACATATTACCGCGCTGTTTTATACTCAAGTGGATTTCGCTGCTGAAAAAGCTGTCCCACTTATATTCCAAACAGAGCCAAGTAAAACGATTCAATATCAATGGGTACCGATGAATATGCTCAATGAAAAGAACGCTACACCAGCCGCATTAAAAGCCGTAGAAATTCTAAATCCATAATAAAAGCGCGATACAAAACAGCTTGAAAACTGCTTTATATCGCGCTTTTTTTGAAATTAATTTTCTTTCACATCATATAATTCTTGTAACGGTGTCATAATGATACGGTTCAAGTCGTTGATAATAAGACTCATCGCTTGTTCCCGCTCCATCAACTGAACAATAGCTTTATTGTTTTGCACTTCTTCAGCCACTTCTTGCGCCAAATCAATCGTTTCTTCGTCAATTTCTTGACCAGACATTTGTTTCTCTTGGATTGTAACTTGTACTTCACGGAAACGGTCGAATTTCACTTTTGCCTCAGGGTCTGCATTCACATCAGCATAAGCTTGTTTTAAATTCGTAAATTGTTCTGTTTCACGAATTCCTTTTTCTAAATCATTTGCAATGTCATAAATATTGATAGTCATAGATTGTTCCTCCATATATACGAATTTTTCTTCCTTTCTCACTATATCAAATTTTGCGGGCAAGGGCAAAAGTTAAAACCAAATCGCGATAATCCCTTGCAATATCCCAATGAAACCGCCTAAAAATCCACCTAAATACGTAATCATTTTCAGTTCCTTACCCGAAATGTCAAGCACAATCTGCTCCATCTCGCGTAAAGAGAAAGCTTCAATTTGATGTTGCACCATCTTGCCAATTTCCAGTCGTTCCATCATCTGCGCACTATGCTCGCCTGCGAATTTCAAAACCGTATCCACTAAAAATGGCACTATTTTATCTGAAATTTCCTGCTCATATGGACGAATCCAGTCTTGAATCGGCGTATCCATCCATTTTTCAAGTTGTACCGTACGCATAATTTCCACGATAAGTTGATCGATAAATTTCTCTTGTTTCGCGGCTGGCATAACATCAACAAGTGCCCGTTGTGAAAACTGCTGCCACTCTGAAACGATCAATCCCGAAAGAACTTCCTCCGTCTCCGGTTTACCGATAAACTTGATGACTTCTTTTTGCATCCGCGTAATAAACGTATCATTGTTCAAAAAGAGCCCTACCATGCCGCCGACTTTCCCATGTTCCGCTAAAATCCGCTCAATCATTGCTTTTATTTGCAGTTTTCCAGCATCGCTCGCCGTAAACAAGCCCATTTTCTGCAACGTCTGCGCTGAAATCGAAGGTATTTTTCGCGCCAGTTCTTGATGCACAACCTCCGGCACCACATTCTCTACCGTCTCTTCATTGCGCTTCTGAAAAAATTGTTCTAGCTGGCTTTTTAATATCCCGCTAATCTTCTCGTTCGCTTGATTTCCAACCGCCGTCATCTGCCACCGTTCCAAGAGCTCGTTTGGCGTCGTTGTCACCGCTAATTTTTCACGTATTAGATCATTCGCCGTTCCAATCAATTCCTCACGTAACGTTTCCTCCGCAAGTTTCGCTTGTACCGCCTCATTCGTAAGCAAATGTTCTGCGACAACTTCTCCAATCTTCACAGCCAGCTCTTCCCGCCGCTTCGGTATCACACCCGGCGTAAACGGAATTCGCCATTTCCCAATATATTTCGCTTCAAACGGTCTAAAAAGCATCCGAATAGCGATAAAATTCGTTGCAGCACCGATAAAAGCACCCACAATTACCATAAATAAAATTGTCATCCACGCACTCATAATAGTGTCACCCTCTAATTTCCATGTAGTGCTATCATCTTACGGCATTTTTCCGCAAGGCACAATGGTTTTGCGCAAATTTCAGCCTAAAGTATGACCACTTACTCCGCATCCAAATTCGTCATTTTAAGCGGATCAATCCAAAGTGCAAACTGCTCTTCCGTCACAAATCCCGACCGAATCGCTGCCTCTTTTAAAGATAAATCCTCCGCAAACGCTGTCTTCGCAATTTTCGCCGCTTTTTCATACCCAATATGCGGATTTAGCGCCGTCACAAGCATCAACGACCGATCAACCAATTCCTGCATAACCACCTCGTTTGCCTCCAAACCTTCTAAACAGTGGACTCTAAACGAACGCATCCCATCCGCAAGCAACCTCACCGACTGCAAGAAATTATAGATAATCACTGGTTTATACACATTCAACTCAAAATTCCCCTGGCTCGCCGCAACATTTATCGTCGTATCATTGCCCATCACTTGCGCCGCAACCATCGTCAGCGCCTCACATTGCGTCGGATTCACTTTTCCAGGCATAATCGAACTTCCGGGTTCATTCGCTGGAATCGTCAATTCACCAATTCCACTACGCGGTCCACTTGCCAAAAATCGCACATCATTTGCGATCTTCATTAAATCCGAAGCCAGCGCCCGCAACGCACCATGCACAAAGTTCAGCTCACTATGACTCGTTAGCGCGTAGAATTTATTTTCAGCAGAACGAAACGGATAAGACGTGTCTGCTTCCAAATGTTTCGCCACCCTCGCGCCAAAATCAGCCGTAGCATTGAGGCCAGTTCCAACCGCAGTTCCGCCGATCGCCAGCTCCAACAAGTGCTCACTACTCTCTTTAATAAATTTCTCGGCATGCGCGATCATACTTTCCCAGCCGCTAATCTCTTGCCCCAACGTAAGCGGCGTTGCATCTTGTAAATGCGTCCGACCTATTTTAACCATCCGCCAATACTTCTCTTTTTTCTCTGCTAAAATGCGTTTCATCGCCTCGAGTTCTGGCAATAAATCCTCCACCACAGCCATATAGGCCGCAATATGCATCGCCGTTGGAAACGTATCATTCGAACTCTGCGACATGTTTACATCATCGTTCGGATGCACCGAAGCGCCCGCAACATACGCCACTACCTCATTCACATTCATATTCGACTGCGTGCCGCTCCCCGTTTGCCAAACCACTAACGGAAAATGCTCATCTAGTTCACCGGCCACGATCTGATCACAAACCGCCACAATGGCCTGTTCCTTCTCCCGACTCAATTTCCCCAAGTCCGCGTTAGCCCTAGCCGCCGCCTTCTTCAATTTAGCGAAAGCCCTCACTATCTCGATTGGCATTTTTTCCTCACCAATTTTAAAATTTTGGCGGCTACGTTCTGTTTGCGCTCCCCAAAACTTATCCCCAGAAACCGCAATTTCCCCAATCGTATCGCGTTCCATTCTATCCATAATATAACGCCCCTTTTCCAATTAAAATATGTACTTCTTTTATCCTACCAACAAAAAAGACCCAAGGCAACCATCTGCGCCTTGAGCCTTCCTCATTATCTACCGAATGAATCTAGTATATTGTTAAATCCATCCGCGATCTGACCGCCAACTTCTTTCACTTTGTCAGCGCCTTTTTTAATGGTTTCGCCAGCTCCTTTTGCGGAGTCTTTAATAGATCCCCAGAAATCGCCAACTTGACCTGAAACTACGTCTTCTTGATTCTTCTCTTCTGTTTTAGCGGATGCACTCTTCGTTCCGAAGTCCACTGGTTTTTGATATTTCAAACCGCTCTTCATCACGTAATGCGCCAGAGATGCAACGCCCGCAGAACTTGTTGTTTTTAAATAGTGGGCTTGATCTGTTTTATCAAAGCCGATCCAGACAGAACCGACAAGATTCGGTGTATAACCTACAAACCATTGATCTTTCGTGCCGTCCGTTGTAAATGGTACTTGGGTTGATCCCGTTTTACCAGCCATTTCGTAGCCAGATACACCAGCATTCGCGCCTGTACCGCCTGTATTAATAACATCAATCAGCATCGATGTCATGTCTGTTGATACCTTTTTAGAGATAATTTGTTTCGTCTCTGCCTCACTTTGATACACGACTTTTCCAGTTGGATCGACAATTTTGCGGATGATGTGTGATTCTGGTTTCGCTCCTTCATTAGCAAATGTCGCATAAGCCGTTGCCAGTTCTACAGGCGAAACACCTTTATGCAAACCACCAAGCGTCAAACCAAGGTATTCATCTTCTTTCGTTAATTGAATTCCGAATCGTTTGACTGAATCCACACCTTTTTGCAAGCCGATTTGGTCAAGCAACCATACAGCTGGAGCGTTGATTGATTTAGCAACCGCAGTGTACATTGGAACTTCATCACGATAAATTCCGCCAACGTTAGTCGGTGTATATTTACCGTATGTTGTTTTCTTATCTTGTAGCATATCATCCACTTTCCAACCTTCTTCAAGTGCTGGAACATAGGTCGCTAGTGGTTTCATCGTTGAACCAGGCTGAGCTTTCATCTGTGTCGCGCGATTAAAACCACGGAAAACGTGTTTGCCACGACCACCAACGAGCGCACGAACACCGCCTGTTTCTGGATCCATAAGAACAGCACCAGCTTGAACAAGGGTACCATCTGCTGCATTCGACGGGAAAAGACTATCATTTTCAAACGTACTTTCTAATGCCGCTTGATAATTCTGATCCAATTCCGTGTAAATTTGATAACCTTGCTTCATGATGTCATCTTGCGTCAAATCGGTTTCCTTCAGCGCCTCGTTAATGACAGCATCTGTATACCAAGGATAGTGATAGTTGTCCGGATCATTTGATTTATCCGTCAACACCAGCTTCGTCTCTTGATATTGCTTCATTTGATCTTTCGTTATCTTGCCGTTTGTGTACATCGCACCAAGCACGATATTACGTCTATTCACCGCTTTATCTGCATGTGTATAAGGGTCATATGCAGATGGAGCCTGCAAAAGTCCTGCAATCGTCGCAGCTTGTGGAATCGTCAAATCAGAAGCCGTCGTCCCAAAATATTTCTTAGCTGCATTCTCGACGCCCCATTCGTTATTACCAAAATAAGAAGTGTTTAAATACATCTCTAAAATTTCATCTTTAGTATACGTCTTCTCAATTTCACGCGCCATAAATAATTCTTTGGCTTTCCGCGTAAATGTCTGATCTTGCGTCAGGAGCGCGTTCTTCGCTACCTGTTGGGTGATTGTACTACCCCCACCCGTGATGCTTCCTGTCGAGGCAAGTCCCCAAACGGAACGGAAAATACCTTTCATATCGAAACCACCATGTTCATAAAAACGTTTATCTTCAATCGAAATGACAGCATTTTGTAGATTAGGAGAAATGTCACCAATTTTTACAAAGGTAGCATCAGACGCGGAAAGTTCTCCGGCCTTATCATTGTCCTTATCATATATAACGGTTGTCGTTTCAATACCCTTTTTTAAAGCATCGATGTCAGCAGATTTTGCAACTATGACAAAATATACAATGAAAAAAAGTATACATGTCAAGCCGACAAGTGTAATAATTTTACCGATATGCTTGTTCTTCCAAAAACGGCGGAATTTATTCCAACCGATCCCCAACCACTTCTTCAAGAAAAGAAAGAAGCTTTTTAAATAGGTCAAGATTGTATTGTTCGTATCTTTCACGCATATCTCCTAGCTTTCTGAGTTAATTTTGTAAGTTTATGCTCAGTTGTATACTCCTATTTTACGGCAAAAGTCTAATTCGCGCCACCTTCTTTAGACCGATTTTGAAAACTGCTTCGTAATAGTACACAAATTCGTAACAATATTTACAACTTTTTAATTTTATTTTGAAAATCAGGTTTTCAAGCGTCCAGACGGGGTATTTATCTACTGTTAACGGGAAAGGCAAAACGAAAAAAATAAATACAAACACCGCCGTTTCAACAAAAGGCGTTATTACCTGCTTTCATTTAGACAGAATAAAAGTAACGCAAAACCAACATTTTTTCAGTCTGAACAAAGCAAGAAAGGATTTGGAACATGAAGAAAAGACTCATTTATTTTCTATCTAAAAGGCATATTCGCAGTGCTATGGCTGAAGCTTGGGCAAAGAAGTTGACGGTTAACAATGTTCAATTTATTAGCGGCTCTTGGCGTACCAATCAAACACCGCCATTTGTTGCCGATGCGCTACACGAATATGCGATGGAACCACCAGCATCGATGCCTGCCACTCCAAGTCAAGCTTTATTAAACGAAGCCGATTTAATCGTCACCATCTATGATTCCAGTTCCGAACTCGCTCCTGGATTCCCAGACGAATTGCGTGAAAAGATTATGTATTGGGATATTAAAGATCCAGAACAATCTACCGAAGAACCTGTTAAATGGGCTCATTACCAAGAAGTTTGTGATAACATCGCGACATCCGTTAAAGGTTTAGAGAAAGTTTTAATATAATAATTCTGATCTCACTAGTATATCCGTATCTCGGTACGCATCGCTAGCGAGATTTTTATTATTCCGAGTAGTATAATGAAGTAAACGAGGTGAGCATCCATGGATAATTACGAAGATCTAAAAAGAGGGGAGCGTGGCGCATGGCTTAGTATCATCGCCTACATTTTCCTAGCTACTTTAAAAATTGTCATTGGTTCGTTGGGGAATTCTGATGCACTCCAAGCCGATGGATTAAATAATACGACCGATATCGTGGCTTCCGTCGCGCTTCTTATCGGTCTTAAAATTTCACGTATTCCGCCAGATAAAGACCATCTTTACGGCCACCGACGCACAGAAACAATCAGCTCCTTAATCGCGTCTTTCATTATGTTTCTCGTTGGGATCGAGGTCATTTGGCAAGCATTTCTAGCATTTATTCATCAAGAATTCGCGACACCTTCCGTACTTACCGCGATTGTAGCGCTATTTTCAGGCGTGGTCATGTACATCGTCTACATCATCAACAATAATCTGGCGAAGAAAGTCGACAGTCAAGCCGTCCGAGCCGCCGCCTACGATAACCGCTCCGATGCTTACGTAAGTTTTGGAACATTCATCGGTATAACGGGCGCTGTGATCGGTATTTCCTGGCTCGATAATCTCACCGCATTCCTTGTCGGCGTCCTCATTATTTATACTGCTTGGAAAATATTTTTTGATGCCGCCCACACGCTTACCGACGGATTTGACATCGGCAAAATCGAAACCATCCACACGATCATCGCCGAAGTCCCTCAGGTTCATGAAGTCCTTGATATCAAAGCACGTATGAACGGTAACCGCATCTGGATTGACGCCACGATTTCCGTGAAGGCCGATCTAAGTGTTGCCGAAAGCCATATCATCACAGAAAAAATTGAAACCGCGATTCGCGAATCCTATCCAAACGCCTACACACTCGTCCATATTGAGCCTTATTTTGCTGGAGCAGATACCGAATAAGATATCAAATTTTGTAAAAATCTTTCAGCGTGTCGACAAACACTCATTTTCGTCGTTAAAAGTTCCGTTCCAGTGCTCACGTACTTTAGTACGCTCCGCGCTGGTACTCGCTTTTGCCTAGAAACTAAGTATTTGTCGACACGCTGAAGTTTAGTAAAAAATCATGTGATGCGGTTTTTCTACAGTCTAAAATTTTGTAAAAATCTTTCATTCGTTCGCTTGTCTTATTGAAGCGTTTGACTTATAATTTAGAATAAGTATATCAAAATCAGTTGTTGGGAGGGAAAAACACAGTGGGGCAGAGAAACTAACAAACCAAAAAGAACAAAACAGACCAAATATAATCGTTGCTGTCTCGTGTTTCCTAAACAAGTGGCTAACCTCTTGAATACAGACACATACAAATAGCAACAACAAACTTTAGAATCTATATAGGAGGTGTTCGCCATTTCTGGTGCTTTATCAGAGGTGGCCATTCATTGATATTAACCACTAAATTTTTAGTTATCGCTTTACTAATTGCAATTTCCGCCTTTTTCGTTGCGACCGAGTTCGCCATCGTAAAAATGCGTCCGAGCCGTTTGGACCAACTGATCTCAGAAGGTAACAAACGTGCGACTTTAGCAAAACACATCTATACACACATGAACGCCTACCTTTCTGCCTGCCAGTTAGGTATCACAATCAGTTCACTCGGACTAGGTTGGTTAGGAGAATCGACCGTCGAGGCCGCCTTACATCCACTATTTGTGCTGTTTGAATGGCCAAGCTCCGTGACATCTGTTCTTTCCTTTGCGATTGCGTTTATTCTGATTACCTTTTTACACGTCGTTGTTGGTGAGCTCGTTCCAAAAACACTTGCCATTGACAAAACAGAGGCTGTCGCGCTTTCAGTAGCTCGCCCATTGCATATTTTCTACAAAATCATGTTCCCTTTCATCTGGCTTTTAAATGAATCTGCGGTAGTTATCGCCAAATTGTTTGGTTTAGAAACAGCCAACGACCACGAAATTGCCCATACGGAAGAAGAACTGCGAATCATTGTTGGCGAAAGTTACAAGAGCGGTGAAATCAACCAATCCGAATTCAGCTATGTAAACAAGATTTTCGATTTTGACGAGCGAATGGCCAAAGAAGTCATGATTCCTCGTACCGAAATCGTAACTGTTGATTCTGGCGGTACCATTGCCGACCTATCCGACATTATGAAATACGAACGCTACACACGTTATCCCGTTATTGAAGGCGACAAGGATCATATCATCGGTGTACTGAACTTGAAAGAAATCCTTTCTGCGTACGTTGAAAATGGCTCCGATCCGTCCTTCAGTACTGATCCATACGTAAAACCAATCATCCGCGTTATCGAGACAATTCCGATTAAAGAATTGCTTATCCGGATGCAGCGCGAACGTTCCCATATCGCGATTCTACTCGACGAATATGGCGGAACATCAGGACTTGTCACAGTCGAGGACATCGTGGAAGAAATCGTGGGCGACATTCGCGATGAATTTGATGCCGACGAAATCCCTGAAATTCGCAAAATAAAGGACGGTCATTTCATCATCGACGCTAAAGTCCTGATCGATCAAATTAACAACATGCTTGGCACAGATATCGAGGAAGAAGAAGTCGATACTATCGGTGGCTGGTTCCTAACACATAATTACGAAGTCGAAATTGGTGACGAGATTGAGAACAGCGGCTACATTTTCCGAGTAAAAGAAGCCGAACCACATCATATTTCGTACATCGAAGTCTTCAAAAAAGAGAATAAAGAAGCATAAAAAAAGGATCAAAAAATCTGAAACTAGATTTTTTGATCCTTTTCTTTTGCCACAAGTTCAACTTTCATCCGATCTGGACCTTCCGCAAAAACCGCATAATAATTCGGTCCACCAGCAAAAGGATGCCGGTCTTCATACAAAATGGGAATCCCTCGTTCCCGAAACTTAGCCGTCCACCAATCCACATCCGCTCGCCGCTCCACGTGAAAAGCCAAATGATTCAGTCCCGTATGTCCCCGATGATACCCAGCCTCCAAAAATCGCGCTTCCGTCTGTACAAAAACCAAATACGTCTCCTCGTACATCCAACTAACGCCAGCTCCCCATTCCGAATAAAGCGAATAGCCCAATCCCAGAAGTAGCTCATCCCAAAATAAGCGTGCCTCCTCCAGATTAGATACATTTATCTCCACATGATGCAACATCCCTCATGACCTCTTCCCTTACAAATGTTTGAGTGCTTCCCGCCGACTAAGCGGAGACAAAGCATGCGATTCCACAAATTCACGAACCACCTCAGGCTCAAATTTAGCATATTGCCGCAACGCCCAACCGATTGCCTTTTGAATAAAGAACTCATCCGAATCCAGCCATTTTTCACAGTTTGCAAACAACAAATTAAAATCCGTTGCCTCCTTATACTTCAACTGAAACAAAATCGCCGTGCGCGCCAACCATATATTATCGCCATCAATCCATTTCGCATTATACTCGCTAATCAACTCTGGATACAATCTAAAATGTCCTCCAACAAGCGTGCTGGCCAATAAATCCACCGTATCCCACCAGGGCTCCGTAACAACCAATTGCTCATAAAAATCAATCACATCGGCCGATTGCTTCTTCACATCTTTCGTCAACATATCAATGGCCAAATAGCAAAATTCCCGCTCCGTTTGCGCGTAAAGCTCTCTCGCCGTAGCAACAGAATCCAGCGGCTTACCATGTTCCGCAACAAATTCCCGATAAAGTACCCGCCGCACAGGGCTACGCAAACCAAGAAATGCAAACTGATTTCGCATATACTGCTCCATCGCCCGCTTCTCTTCGGAATCCGCGTGTGCCCTCATATACTGAACCAAGTCCTCCATATAATTCCCCATCCAAATCTCCTCACCTTTTAAGAAAACATCGCCCGTTCCTTCTCCATGCTCGCCAACATAAAGTCAACATCATCCGGATCTGGCCCCACACGTTTCCCGCTCTCCAACTGACCAATCCGCTTCATATCTTCCGCGTCCAATTTAAAATCAAATAATTGCGCATTTTCAAACGTCCGTTTCGCACTAATCGAACGCGGCATCGTAATCGTGTTGCGCTCCATATGCCACCGCAAAATCACCTGATCCACATGCACCTCATGTTTCCGGGCAATCTCCTCAATCACAGGATTTTGAAACAGCGCACCCTTCGCGAGTGGCGACCAAGCACCATGCGCAATTCCATGCTCCGCCAAATACGTTCGCAGCTCATTTTGTGGTAATAGTGGATGCGTTTCCACCTGATCAATCGCTGGCTTCACATTCGCCTTCACCGCCAGATTCGCCAAATGATGCTCCTTAAAATTCGCAACACCGATCGCACGCACCATCTTTTCTTCATATAAACGTTCCATCGCCCGCCACGTTTCCGTATACATTTCCGTCAGCGGCCAATGAATTAAATACATATCCAAATAATCCACGCCCAAATTCGCAAGCGTATGTTCAAATGCAGTCAAAACTTTATCATAGCCCTGATCCCCATTCCAAATTTTCGAACTAATAAAAAGGTCCTCACGCGCGACATCACTATGACCAATCGCCTGCCCAACTAATTTCTCGTTGTTATAAACCGCGCCCGTATCAAAAGAACGGTATCCAATTTCCAGCGCCTTCTCAATCGCACCCGTCACATGTTGCTGCTCAGTCACTTGAAAAACGCCCATGCCAAGATAAGGAATCATCACACCATTATTTAAACGATAACGTGCCTGAAATGAATTGACCATAGATAAAACCTCCTGCTTCTCTCATATATACGCCTCACGCTTTTCTTTCATTAAATACTTAAAACTAGTATACCTAAATCCACCACGCTTATCTACCAAAATGCAACACTCTTGTTCGAATTTTCACGTTTTTACCACTTCCATATCCCACCAGCTTTCCTACAAACGGACGCCCCCTCGAAATATTAGCCATGCTCCTCAAAAAAATAATAAAATTGAGATAGAATCAAAAACCAGCAAAACTGCAAATGTAACCGATTTCAACTAGATTTTGCCTAATTATACGCAAAAAAAAGATACCTATTGGCTCCATCCTATGTTAGTATGAATATGTAGTAAATTTCTATCTTGTAACGATTTTTTTCTGTATTATTTTTGTAAACATCCGCTCACTAACATCAACGAAAAAGTGGGCCCTATTATACTGGGAAAAATCACACAAAAAAGATCGGGGGAAATAAAAAATGGCTTTTAAAAATAAAAAGGACCGTTTTGCTTCACTATTACATGACATGGCAGTAAACCTACGTGAGGGCGCTAACTATTTCGCTTCTTACGACATTGAAACTGGGGAAGACTTACATACTTTTTCGGAGAAGATGAAGGAGTACGAAACACACGGTGATTCACTTGTCCACAAAATGATCTTAGAACTAAACGATGCCTTCATCACGCCAATTGAGCGCGAAGACATGTTAGAACTAACAAACCGATTAGATGACGTAATGGACGGCTTTGAACAAATCGCCTTCACATTCGAAATTTGTCACATCAAACGATTTGACGATTACATGCAAAAATTCATTGACGCGATCGAAGCAAGTACTGTAGAAATTGAAAAAGCAGTAGACCTCGTTTTTGATAAAAAATTAAAAGATGTACGCACATTAGCTATTAAAATAAAGAACTACGAATCCATTTGTGATGAAGTATATCGCGAGTCTCTGATTCAATTATTCCAAAACGAAGAAAACCCAATCCGTTTAATTCGGATGAAAGAAGTATATGAGAATTTTGAAGAAATCGCAGACAGTTGTCAAAGTGTAGCCAATACGCTTGAATCAATTGTTATGAAAAACGCGTAAGGGGCCGGCTAAATGGAAGGTATGTTATTTATAACGGTTGTCATAGTTATTGCAGCGCTAGCGTTTGACCTTATCAACGGATTTCATGACACAGCCAATGCAATTGCAACAAGTGTCTCAACAAAAGCTCTAAAACCAAAACACGCGATCGTCTTGGCCGCAGTGATGAACTTTGTCGGTGCAATCTCCTTCACTGGGGTTGCCAAAACAATTACGAAAGACATTGTCGATCCATTCTCACTACCACATGGCGATATCGTAATCCTAGCAGCACTCTTGTCTGCTATCATGTGGAACTTACTCACGTGGTACTTCGGTATCCCAAGTAGTTCCTCTCATGCCCTGATCGGTTCTATCGCTGGTGGAGCCATTGCCGCAGCAGGATTTGGCGCACTCGAATATAAAGGCTTCTTAACTATTATCATTGGCCTCATCGTGTCTCCATTCCTAGCATTCGGAGTTGGTTTCCTAATCTATAGCCTGTTCAAGGTATTCTTAAAGAACTTAAACCTATCATCAACAAACCGCCGTTTCCGCTACATTCAAGTCGGAACAGCAGCACTCCAATCCTACACACACGGTACAAATGACGCCCAAAAATCAATGGGTATCATCACACTTGCTTTGATCGCTAACGGGTTCCAACAAACCGATGACGTTCAACTGTGGGTACAAGTATCCTGTGCGATCGCGATGGCCGTTGGTACATCGATCGGTGGTTGGAAAATCATCAAAACAGTTGGCGGTAAGATCATGAAAATCAAACCAGTAAGTGGTGTAGCGGCAGATCTAAGCTCCGTGTTCATCATCTTCGGTGCCACTTTCATTCACTTACCAGTAAGTACCACACACGTTATCAGCTCCTCCATCCTTGGTGTTGGAACAGCCCACCGTGTGAAAGGCGTTAAATGGGATACCGCGCAACGCATGATCATTACTTGGATCATCACACTGCCAATCTCAGCCACACTTGCAGCCGCTATTTATTACGTACTACGTTTCTTACTAGTATAATTTCAAAAACTCGTTCCTTATCAAAAGGGCGAGTTTTTTTATGTTTCTACTACTAAAAAAAGGGAATAGATCTGTATGACACTATTGAAAAAGCATGTACTCACGATATTACGTCAGGAGATGAATAAGATATGCCAAGTTTTCACTTTCAAAAACCATTAGTCATACGAAAAAATAACCCCATCGAAATTCAAAATGAAAAAGAAGAGCTTGTTGGAACCATCGAAAAAATTTCATCCCGCATTTCTTTCCAAAATAATAATCCATTGTACAGCTACACTAACGAAGCGGTACATAAAGAACTCGCCACGTTAACCGTCGAAATTGGCTGGCTTGGAGAAGATGGCTCATCCGTTGTATACCACAATATCGAGCCCCATTTTGATATGTCATTCAAAGAAATTCCCAGCAGCAACCACAGCCTCCATATAAAAGGAATGAAAGAGGACCATCGCATCGATATTATTCAGTCCGAAGCAAAAGGTCCTATAAAAATCCTGCTTGACCACACTGATACGTGCCATATTGCAGTTGATAAATCGCTATCAGGTAGCGCCGTCTCTATCGAATACCAGGAAACTGAAATCTTGCCTCCCGCTTTTTTCCTACTATCTTTCTTCATTATTAAACTTATCAAAGAAGAGTTCTAAAACAGCAAAACTCCGAATCAGCTCATCTGAATCGGAGTTTTTTTAATGGTAACTTATTCATCATCCCTTTCAAGATCATCCATCAACCTAGCTAAGAGGGTATCTCCATGACGCCCTAGAACCTCACGATCATTATACACCTGAATAAATCCATCGATCCCGATATTCGCAAACTCAATCTCATGCTCTGGCGTAAACAACTTGCCCAGTTCCACCTCGAGCACCTGAAAAAGATCATCCAACACGCGTAATGGACGTTCCCCCTGCTCATCTTCCATCCGCTTTGTAAATTTCTTCAGTTCACCTTGAACCAAGTCATTCACCACGCGCCGATCCTTTCTTTGCAACATCGGATCATCCGTTTTCGCATCGTAAGCCGCCTTATTCTTAGCAACAAAAATCTCCAGACATAAAAGTGTCCCATCAAATATTCCCCGAGAATCATTCGGTATCTCAAACTCCTGTATAACTAGCTCATATTCTTTCTCCATCTCGAATCACTCTCATTTCGTTTGCATTTTAAATATACGTGGTTAAATATCAACACCTTCAATATAACACGACATCAGTATTCGCGCCAAATGAAAAATAAGACTGAAATACCTCTTTACCTAGTAGTAATAAAGAATATTAATTTCAACAGTTATTTATTGTATTATATTAACAAAGAAAGCGTTCTTATGGTAACTTTAAAGAAGTGTATAATTTATTTACGCTACTAGCGTCTTAGAGTTATACCAAAAATACATATAAGGGAGAAAAGTGAAATGAAACTAAAATTTATTGTAGCTGCTGTAACGCTTACTGTTTCCTCAATCTGTCCAGCATTTTCCACAATAGTAAATGCTGACGAACAATTGCCTGCTGTGGTATTTGAGAACGATCAAATTTCTAATGACAAAGATTTATACAAGTTAGCTCAAAAGCAAGAGCAGGAAAATATTGATGATATCAAAATAGCTGGTGAGGAAATTCCATTAGATTTAGTTGATACTGAATCAATTATTCAAACTGATACTAGCGAACCAGAAAATCTGGATGTATCGAGAGCTACTGAGGTTCTTCTTGTTGATAAAACAACAGATGACGACTATTCAGCCTACATGACATCAACTATATTTATTGAAGGCGACAGTGATTCAGCCATATCTTCAAATCTTGTTGCTCCCGAAAAAGCTCAAACTTCAGATATTAATGATGATTTAAAAGTAGACAATAGTAGCACCTATAAGAACATTGGTTCAAACTTAGTAGAAAAGTTAAGCGGAAACCATAAAAATACTATTTTTCCAACTCTTATTGCAAGTTGGACCGATAGTAAATCATCTCAAAAGTATGATAGCGGACGAAATGTTTTGTTAACTATGAAAATTTATTATCATTATCAAAATAAGGGAGGCGCAAATCATCTTGATATGAACTACGTAGAGTATTGGACAACTCCTAAAGCTAAGGGCTCATCTGTTGGCTATAGAAAACTTGAGTTTAAGCAAATGGGATTATCAGGCTATAAGTCTGGATGGATATATAATACCCATGCTAGCTACCCTACATCAAATCATAAAACGGTAAATGTTCCTGATAGTTGGCCTCCAGTTCTAACAAGTAATGCTTTTGTAGGCGCTAAAATACAAGCAACAATTTATGGTTCTAATAATAAATCATATCATGTTGCAACTACAACAATGCTACTTGATAACCTTGGAGTAAACAAAGGTAGAGGTTCTTGGTAAGTTAGTGTTTACTTTTCCTTATTCAAACAAAGAATAAAACTTATTTTATTAAACTACACGCACCCATATCTAGGCTGGTGCGTGTTTTTGATATAAAAGAATTTTATATCAAAAAACCTATTGCATAATTACTCAAAAACATGTATTATTATATTTATCGAAAGAAGCCATAAATTCTATGTTCATCTTTAATAGTTATTCATTAAAATGCATAAACTAGCAGGATGATATACATTATAAAGGAGTGTACTTATGATTAAAGGGAAGTTTTATCTCAAATTAACCGCTATATTTTTTATATTAATGATCGTCTTTTCTAGTTTTTCACCAGTTTTAGCCGCAGACAAAGACACGTCGCTGGCTGATGTGAAGGAACGTGGTAAGCTCGTAGTCGGACTCTCTGCGGACTATCCTCCTTATGAATTCCATAAAACTATTAAAGGAAAAGATACTTATGTTGGTTTTGACATTAGTATTGCAAAAAAAATTGCCAAAGATATGGGTGTTGATCTAAGTATTAGTGAAATGGACTTCGATAGTCTCTTGCCCGCTTTAAAAACTAATAAAATTGATGTCATTATCTCTGGTATGTCTCCAACTCCAGAACGTCTCAAAGAAGTAGATTTTTCCGATCCATATATGACGGTTCAACAAAAGGTCGTTATTCGTAAAGAGGATAAAAATAAATATCAATCTACCACTGATTTTCAGGGTGCAAAAGTAGGGGCGCAAAAGCAATCAACTCAAGAAGCTTTAGCCCAAGATGAACTGACTGGCGCTAATGTAAAATCGTTATCTAAAGTAACTACATTAATGCTTGAATTACAGCAAAAAAAATTAGATGCAGTTGTTTTAGAAGGACCTGTTGCCGACGCATATATCACGCAATATGACGACTTAATGATCTCTGATGTTAATTTCGTTAATGGTACAAAACAAACTGCCATAGCAATGAATAAAGGAACTACATCACTGCAAAAAAGTATAAATACCTCCTTAAAAGAGATTAAAGATAAAGGCCTATTGAAACAATATCAAGAAGAAGCTAGTAAAGCCATGTTTAAAGAGGGCAATTTCTTCACACAATATGGTTCCTATTATTTAAAAGGCGCACTATACACAATTGGTATCGCAGCTATCGGAGTATTTTTTGGTGCCATTATTGGTGCTTTAATTGCTCTCATGAAATTATCTAGAACAAGGTGGCTACGTTGGCCTGCAAATTGCTACATTGAATTTTTACGCGGAACCCCACTTCTAGTTCAGATTTTCTTAGTCTATTTTGGTACAACTGCAATATTTGCAGGCTTCAACTTACCAGCGATCGTTGCTGGTTGTATCGCCCTATCGCTCAACAGTGCCGCTTACGTTGCTGAAATCATTCGTGCTGGAATCATGGCCGTTGATAAAGGTCAAGAAGAAGCCGCACGTAGTCTTGGTATGACGAAAGGCGCGAGCATGCGTTACATCATTTTGCCACAAGCGATTAAAAATATTTTACCAGCGCTTGGCAATGAATTTATTACTGTTATTAAAGAATCTTCCATGGTATCGATTATCGGTATCGGCGAATTGATGTTTATGTCCGGAGTCGTTGCGGGAGCTAGTCTAAACGCTTTCCTTCCATACGCAGTCGCAGCCGTGATTTACTTCATCCTAACGTTTGGTCTATCAAGACTTCTAGGCGTTGCTGAAAGGAGAATGAGAACAAGTGATTAAAGTAACCAAACTACAAAAACATTTTGATAAATTAGAAGTTCTAAAAGGACTTGATATAGAAGTAGAAAAAGGCGAGGTGGTCGTTGTCATCGGCCCCTCAGGATCTGGAAAAAGTACCTTCCTGCGCTGCTTAAACTTACTCGAACAACCAACTGGCGGCGTCATCGAATTCGAAGGTACTAACCTCACGGACAAAGACGTCAACATCAATGATTTGCGTCAACGGATGGGCATGGTTTTCCAAAGCTTCAACCTATTTCCACATAAAACTGTACTCGACAACCTAACCCTTGCACCCCTAAAAGTGAAAGGTGAATCTGCTGAGACCGCGAAAAAACATGCCTTGTCCTTGCTTGATAAAGTCGGGCTTGCTGATAAAGCAAACAGCTACCCATCGTCCCTATCTGGCGGACAAAAACAACGGGTTGCCATCGCGCGCGCCTTGGCAATGAATCCCGACGTGATGCTCTTTGACGAACCGACATCCGCGCTCGATCCAGAAATGGTCGGCGAAGTACTTCAAGTTATGAAAAGTCTCGCTAAAGAAGGCATGACCATGGTCGTTGTCACTCACGAAATGGGCTTTGCCAAAGAAGTAGCCGATCGCGTCATCTTCATGGACGGCGGTTATATTCAAGAAGAAGGTACGCCAGAACAAATTTTCGGCAACCCGCAAAACGAAAGAACACAAAGTTTCCTCGGAAAAGTGTTATAATAAGTGAAAAAGTGGAATGCAAACTCAAGCTGCATTCCACTTTTATCTACATATGGAGGTTTTTTTAAATGAAATTAGCTAAAAAATATCAACAAGCGCCCGTCAATATCTTATCTCAAATTACAACTATCGCGAAAACAACGCCGAACTTGATTGACTTTTCGATTGGAGATCCAGACCTTATTACTGACCAAGAAATCATCGAAGCTGCTTTCAAAGATGTGAAAAATGGCCAAACCAAATATACCGAGGCATCTGGTGACATCGAATTACTCCAAGCGATTTCTGGATTTTACGATCGTACATACAATTTACAGTTCTCCACCAGCCAAATCCGCGCAACGGTCGGCGCATGCCACGCGATGTATCTCGCACTTCAAGCCATCATTGATCCTGGCGACGAAGTTATCATCCACGAACCGTACTTCACGCCTTACAAAGATCAAGTTCTGGCGGCTGGCGGCGTTCCCATCTTCATTCCAACCTATGAAAAAGACGATTTTGCGATCAATATGGATATTTTAAACGCTGCGATTACAAGTAAAACAAAAGCGTTGATTCTAAATTCACCGAACAACCCAACAGGCGCCGTTTTCTCAAGTGAAATCTTTGAAGAAATCGCCTCACTCGCGAAAAAACACGATTTTTACATCTTATCCGATGAAGTCTACGATGGCTTCAGTTTCTATGAAAAGTTCACCCCAATGGCGCAATACGCACCAGAACACACCATCACACTCGGCAGCCTCTCGAAAAATTTTGCGATGACAGGCTGGCGAATTGGCTACATGATCGCGGGCGAATATATCATCCAAGCCGTGAAGGCGATCAACGAAGGCATTACATTCTCGGCACCCTCACCGTCCCAGAGAGCCGCGATACACGCTCTAAATAATGCAGACAAGTTTATACCAGAAGTCACAAAAACGTTCCAAAAACGTCTAGAATACGTCGGAAAACGCGTTTCTGAGATACCTTACCTTTCGATCCACCCAGTAAAAGGCACAATCTATGCTTTCATTAACATAAGCGGCTCCGGAATGACCTCCGTCCCATTCTGCGAATACGTCCTAAAAGAAACGCAAGTATTGCTGATCCCAGGTCTAGCATTTGGCGACACTGGAGATAATTACGTCCGCCTAGCCGCGACACAGGATTTGGACGTGTTAAAAGAAGCATTCGACCGATTAGCTAAACTTTCTTTCTAACCATTCTAATATTCCACTTGACCATGGGTGTGCCCCATGGTCTATACTTGTTTTATAAACCAAGTAATAAGGATGCCGAAGATGAATTCTAATTTAAAAATCGGTGAACTAGCACAACTTATGAATGTATCCATTTACCAAATTCGCTATTTCGAGGAAAAGGGCATTTTTTCACCAGCCTATATCGACGCAAACGGCTATCATATGTACGGTTTAGACGAGATATACCAACTATCAAACATCTTGCTATTTCGAAATCTAGGTATCTCTGTCCCTGAAATTAAGGCTTTGATGGAGAAGTATACCCCCAGTGAAAGCGAACAACTACTTCAAACTGCTCTATCTCGCCTAGAAAATAAAATCATCCAGCTAGAGTCTGTCAAAAAACAGGTCGAAACAGTCCTAACCAATGCCACGTCCGCCAGTCCTAATACTAGCCAGATAAAGCATTATCCAAAACGGCATTTTCAGCAAATAAAGTATGATGAACAAACAGGTAACGTGGATCTCCATCACTTAAAAGAAACCATGCGTGACTCTGATATACACGTTTTTAACAGTGATATCTTTTACACTACTATAAACAATGCAACCCAAGCCTTTATTGAGTCGCCGCTTTCCGATGATCTCGTTTTGCAGTCTGGTGACTATTTAGTACAGAGCGTTCTCGTTTCAAACGAAGCCGAACTTGAACAAGCTATTTCTCTATTTGAAAAGGAACCTGTTTTTGAACTATGCCCACCAACTCTAATCCTATGCCAAGAAAAATCCTATTCCTCTATTTTCCATTCTGATTATGTCGTTTTCGATATCCAAGCAAAAATGGAGTGGAAAGGCGGCGAAGATATTGCCTCAAAATCTGATTATCTCGTGTAGTTATAAACAAGAATACGCCATTCAAAAACTAGTTTTAACTGCATTTCGCTCCAAATTTACGACAAAAAAACTCAACGAAGAACAACAGTTACAATTAATCCGTTCCTTTTGGCAAATCACCGATGACGATCCTACCCAAAAACAATTCGTGGCTTTAAAGAATGACGAGGTTCGCGGCACGATGTTGCTTCGATTTAAATCCATAAAAACAGCAAAGCCTAGCTGGAACTTTTTATCCCAATGTCGCACTTTTGGCGTTAGAAACACACTAAGAATCATGACCCAATTGCTCGCATTAGAACATACTTTAACCGATAACGAGTGCTACATCGACCATATCGCCGTGGATCACACCGCCCAACGACAAGGAATCGGAAAAGCGCTACTCCAACGCGCGCAATCAGAAATCAGCTCCAATGAAAGACTCACACTATACGTTTCCGAAAAAAATAACAACGCAATTCAGCTATACAAAGCCCTAGGATTCCAAATCACAAAGCAAAACACTAGTTTACTACGAGGACTTTTATTTAACGAAGCCTCATGGATTTTTATGGAATGGAGGAAACTAACATGAAAAAAATATTACTCTTTATCGGCATTCCTCTCCTTCTGCTAATCGGCGTATTTCTATATGAAAATAGCTATAACATGAAAGAGAGCACAAAAATAATTCACACCACTTCCACTCCATTAAACGCCTTCATCGCGAAGCCCAGTCACGGTACAAAACAGCAAGGACTTGTCGTTTTTGTCCACGGAGACGGGCCAATGGATGCTACCCAAGATGGAGGTTATAAGCCACTTATGGAAAAATTTGCAGAAAGCGGCTATACATCCATCTCCTGGGATAAACCCGGTATTGGCAAGTCTCAAGGAAACTGGTTAAACCAATCCATGGACGACCGCGCAACAGAAGTAAACGATGTCATCACATGGGCTAAACAACAACCCAATATCAACACCGACAAAATCGTACTTTGGGGAGCCAGCCAAGCCGGTTGGGTCATTCCAAAAGTCATGGCTAGCGGTGAACACAAATTCGCCCTCACCATCCTAGCATCCCCAGCCATAAACTGGATTGAACAAGGCCAATTCAACACACAACAAGAACTACAAAACGAGGGGAAAACAGCCCAACAAATCAAAACAACGACAAAAAAAGACCAAGAAATCTTGACCCTACTAAACAATAATTCCTCCTATTCAACCTATCAAAAAATCGCACCAGAAGAAAACGCGATGACGAAGGACCGTTGGCAGTTCGTCCAAAAAAACTATCAATCTGACGCCACAGCCGACCTAAAAAAAATCACAACACCAGTACTACTTTTGCTCGCTGAAAAAGATCGCAACGTAGACATCCAAGATACAAAACAAGTCTACACCCAGACGATTCCCGAAAAACTACTCACCACCGTCACTATTAAGAACACACAACACGCCATGCTAAACCCACAAATCGCCAATTCCAAATGGCTCACAACCCTGACCGCCATCATGGCACCAAAAGACCAACTCCTAGACAAAGACTACCTAAACACCTGCCAAAAAAGCCTAAACCAACTAAACAAAAATAAGGACTAACAATCGCCCACAAGCAATCACCAGTCCTATAACACAAAAAATCATACTAACAAATGCTCGAATCCCAGTATGAGAGCATCAAAATAGTGCTTCTAACGACAGAAATAAGGTTTTCCCTAAAAAATCATACTCCCCGCCAGTTCCACAACCGTACCACCAAACCTCAGCGGAGCGAGAAGGCCTTAGTTCCTAGGCAAAAGCGAGTACCGAAGCGGAATGTACGATTTGTACATCAACTGAAAACAGGGAGGGAGTCTTATCTCCCCGACCATGTGAGAAGTTATGCGAAACAAAGAGTAGAAGAGCATCGGAACGGAACTTTTAACGACGGAGATGAGGTCTTCTCGCTCCGCTGAAAGACTAGCCGATGGTTGGGGCCATGGAAACTTGCCAATTCGTAATCATTCTATTCATTTCTTCCTCCGTCAAAACATTAAACCCAATAATCTGGTCTACAGAAATGTTCAAACCTTTAGAAAAACGATTCACCCGCGAAGCCGAAACACAGTTAATATAGACATCTTTCAACTTTACAACACTATGTGGAATCTCATCTGGAATATCCGTAATACCAATAATATACCCGATTGCTGTCACAAAAAGCACTGGCTCACCATGTTTCATTTGCTCGAATAACTCAACTTCTTTTATCGTATTTTCAATCATTCAAATCACTCCTTCATTATTACCTTTTTTATTTACCCGCTAAAAACGCATCTAAATCCACGTCTTCAAACGAATCATAGACACTCGTTCCCTCAGGGAAAACAATGCCCTTCGTTACCTCGTTCTTTACGACAATCACATGTAATCCCGCACCAACAGCTGATAACGAACCGTTACGCGAATCCTCTACAGCCACAGCTTCCTCAGGTTTTACCCCAAGTGCCTCCACCGCTTGACGATAAAGTGCTGGATCAGGCTTAATCACTTCCACATCATCCGCCGTTTGAATCGTTTCAAAATCCTCTAAAATACCGAATTTCTCAAGTATCGGATCTACCCAAGCGCGCGCAGAACTGGTCGCTAAACCAATTTTGTACCCATTATCTTTCGCGTAATTAAATAATCGCATGAATCCTGGACGCATTTCCAGTTTATCACGGCCATTATGCACTTGCACATCTATGTATTTTTGGAAAGCCGCCGCATCAAATTTGCCATTCGTCTGCTCCGCCATGTAGAGAAGTAGCGGTTCATCCGTACTACCAACCACTTGCTCATACACATCCATCGGCAAATCCAAGCCATAATTCACTTGCAAATACTTCTGTGTCTCGTCAAACCAAACTGCTTCTGTGTCAATCATTGTACCATCAAAATCAAAAACAAATGCTTTCATGAAATTCCTCCAGCTATCATATTTCAACCTCTTCATTATAACATATGAAACGGTTTCATCATAAAAAAGAATTAAATTCCCGAAAATAAGCTTGCAATTCAACCGAAAAACGAATATTATTGTAGTTGTGGTTTTAAAACGTTCGTAATAAGAACAAAAATCAGCTTTTTAATTACAAAAGGGAGTGGAATTTTATGTTTCAACTAAAAGCACATGGAACAGACGTCAAAACAGAGGTTATTTCCGGTTTTACAACATTTTTAACAATGGTTTATATTATCGTCGTAAACCCCGCAATCCTCTCGGCAGCTGGTGTTCCATTTAATACAGTCTTCATGGCAACGATTATCTCAGCTGTTGTCGGGACACTCTGGATGGCCTTATTCGCAAACTATCCAATCGCGATTGCACCAGGCCTTGGAATGAATGCTTACTTCGTCACTGTAGTTACCACGCAAAAACTAGACTACACGACCGCATTCACCGCCGTTTTCGTAGCAGGTATTATTTTCTTACTATTATCCCTAACACCATTTCGTGAAAAATTAATTACGGCAATCCCACATACATTAAAAGCAGGTATTACAGCTGGTATCGGACTTTTCATCGCTTTCCTCGGCTTCCGTATGACAGGAATCATCGTAAAAAGTGACTCCAATCTAGTCGGGCTTGGCGATCTTCATTCCCCAGAAGCACTACTTGCCATCGCAGGACTCTTGATTACACTCATTTTCCTAGCGCTAAACGTCAAAGGAGCACTTTTTATCGGTATGATTTCGACCGGCATTATCGCCTTTTTCACTGGTGAACTGAAATTCAATGGTTTTGTCAAAATGCCATCGATGCCTGACCTTGTTATCACGAATCCAATACACGCATTCGGCGATGTGGTCACGTATAGCCTTTATGGCGTCGTCCTGTCATTCCTTCTAATCACGATTTTCGATACAACAGGAACAATGATCGGCGTTGCTAAAAAAGCTGGCCTCATGAAAGGCGAAAGTTTGCCAAATGCAAAACACGCCCTACTGGCAGATGCCGTCGCAACAAGTGTCGGTTCGATGTTTGGTACAACACCAACAAGCGCCTATATTGAATCATCAGCAGGCGTTGCAACAGGTGGTCGTACAGGCCTAACAACGCTTACCGTAGCCGGCCTGTTCATTGTCTCCGCCTTCTTCGCTCCACTTGTCGGTGCCGTATCTGGAATCTCAGCCATCACAGCTCCCGCGCTAATTATTGTCGGTAGTATGATGATTGGCGCCGTGAAAGAAATCGATTGGGACACGCTCGACGAGGCATTCCCAGCATTTCTAGTTATTCTCGCGATGCCACTAACATCAAGCATCGCAATTGGCCTAGCATTTGGCTTCATTTCTTACCCAATCCTAAAAGTATTCACTGGTAAATGGCGCGAACTCAACTGGTTCCTGATCGTTATTGCGATTCTATTCTTCATCCTAGTTGCCTTCTTACCACATTAAAAAGAAAAGACGGGTCTGGGACATAACCCCGATAAATCGGCGGCAAGCGTTCGCATTCAGGGAGTTTGGCGGACTTCCGGTTCTCATGTACAGTCGTACACTCCGCTTCCGGCTTCCACCAAACTCCCTGAATACAAACGCTTTCGCTCGATTTGTGTAAAGCAAAATTTTTCGTCCTACCCGAAGTAAAGGGAAGGGCGTTTTTGCTTTATCTCGCGTTTTGTCCCAGACTCGTCTTTTCTTCCTTCAAACCCAAAGTATTAAAATTACTAACAAAAGCAAGCGTTTTCTCACAGATTATTCACAATTCCGTCAAACTTAATCACCCAAAATCATGCTATACTAAAGTTTAACATCTTAGAAAGGAGGGTTTATCTTGAGATTCCTCGAAGCATATAAATCTTATTGGAAAAATTACGTAAATTTCAGCGATAGTGCATCACGCACCGAATATTGGTATGTTGTTCTATGGAATGCCATTATTATTAGTATTTTTTATGTTCTATTTCTAATTTTCACAGTAATTACCGTAGCGACAACGACTGCAGGTTCCACTGGTGATGCCGCTTTCGTGCTAATGGCTGGTCCAATGCTGTTCATTACAATCGTCGCAATTCTGTATGCAATCGCAACCTTTATTCCGACACTCAGCCTAATGGTTCGCCGTTTACATGACACGAATAGAAGCGGTTGGTTTGTTTTACTCGGCCTCATTCCATTTGTCGGCGAGATTATCATCATCGTTTTGATGTGCTTACCTGGTGAATTATCACTAGAAAATAATTACGATTTCTAACTTACACAAGGACGTGAATAATTTCCCGTCCTTTTTTTATTTGGAATTTTGCCTATCTAGCCATTTTATTAGACAACGACCTTACATATCTGCTATAAAGGAATTAGGAATCCGAATAGAAATGAGTGAGCCATTTGTGGAAAGCATTTTTTAGTGGCATTGGAATTGCCATACTAGTTATCATTTTCAGCCTATTAACAACCGGATACAGCTTGTCATCGTTGTTCTCTTTCGTACTGATGGTCTTAATTGTGGCATCGATTATCTGCTCCGCGCTTGTATCCGTTGGCAGATCGCAAAACCCAAACAGAAAAGTCCAATTACGATGGAGCATCTTACTCGCCGTTGCCGCAATTCCATCATTTATTGGTTTTGTTATCAGTTATTATTTCACGTAAAAAGAGCCCAAATAAAGGCTCTTTTTTCTATTTCTTAAATGCCTCAATAAACGCAGGTACATATTCAGGTAAATCTGGCGGGCGGCGACTGGAAACAATATGACCGTCCGTCACAACTGCTTCATCATGCCAAATCGCACCGGCATTCGTCATGTCATCCTTAATACCAGGTGTACTCGTTACGTTCACACCATCTAAAATTCCTGCTGAAATAAGAACCCATCCAGCATGGCAAATTTGTCCGATCGGTTTCTTCTGCTCATCAAAATAACGAACAAACTCTATTACCTTATCAAAACGACGTAATTTATCTGGAGACCATCCCCCAGGAACTAAAATCCCGTCATAATCTTCTACCTTAATATCATCAAAACTGTAATCACTTGTTGCAGGAACACCATATTTCCCGTGATAAACAGTATCCGCTTTTTCACCAACCAAATGGACCTCAGCTCCAGCCTCACGAACACGCAAAACAGGATACCATAATTCTAAGTCCTCAAAATCGTCACTGACTAAAGCAATCACTTTTTTACCTTGTAGTGTCATTTCCTCGTCCTCCCTCAACATTGATACCTTAAGTATAACAATAGAGATCGCGCGGGTGAAATGATCTGCTTGTTGGGGGTTTGGCGATTTTGCTTTGTTTTTAGTTTTGTCTTGGTTATCTCAGTTCTAGCTAGGGTATTAGTAAAAAACATTATTTCTCTAAAGATATTTGCCGTAAAGAGAACATTAGGGATCGAATACTCACTTTGTTCGAACAGCCACAACAACAAAAAAAGCCAAGTCAATTGACTTGGCACGCCATCATGTTCAGTTGTCTATGCTTAACGGGATGAGGCACAAACGAAAACTACATGGCAAATGAGATGAATGAAAACAAATAATGGGCGTCGGTGCGAAATCATATGATAAACATAAATGCTCACCATTTGGAAGATGGATACACCGATTCCATTATAACCATGATAGGGTCTTATCCCCACAAAAATAAACAATGACTGTATACTTTTGTCAAAATAAGAACTTATATCAAATCTAAGGTATATATACATTCTACTTTTGTTGACTGAAAAAAGCAAGCGAACAAACTGTGGAATTTTTGTGTCTAAATATCCAGCTTTATGAAATTTTGTACATATTTTCAAGCTAAAGTTGTTCTTTACACATAAATATTACTGCTTTGAACCAATTGTAATTAAAAAGCGTGCACTTATGATACGAACAGCGAAAAAAATTTTTTCATAAAAATTCTCCGAAAAAGATATCGGAGAACCTATTACTTCTATTAGTCTACTAGTTTTATAATCATATTACAAATAATAGCCACTATCGGAATTAACGCCCAGATTCCCCACGTCCAATTTCCACCATGCGATTTAGTTTTTTTCTCGTGTTCTAAATCGTTCACTTGTCGACGTAGTTCAAGTACTTCCAACTCCAGATCCTGCACCTTATCCTCAAGATCATACAACCGCTCTTCCACGATAATCCCTCTCTTCCACTCACTTTGATAGCCCTATTATATAATAAAAACAAGCCTGCCGTCATCGTACCATAGTCTGATTAACCTAATAATAGCAATTCTTCCAGCGCTTTGCTACAATAAGATTATAGCTTATAAATGAGGTGGGAAAATGGATATCCATACAGAAGAAGCCGTTGTAAAATTAATTCTACACGGTGGAAATACGCGTAACGAGGCGTATGCGGCAATCGCAGCTGCAGAAAATTACAAGTTCGAAGAGGCAACATCTCATTTGCAAAAAGCAGAAGTACAGTTTTTAGAGGGGCATGCCTGGCAGACAAAACTCGTTTCTCGTCGAAGTTCAGAGCACGAGGTAGCACCATCCTTTTTATTGGTACACGGGCAAGACCATTTGATGACTGCACAAGCCGAACTCAACTTAGCGAAACAAATCGTACGCCAATATCAAAAGCAACGCGAACTGGAAACACGCATCGAACAATTGGAAAGAAACATTCTAAAATAAGAAAAAGATACGAAGACAAGTATTCTAACCAAAGTTAGGGCTCTTGTCCACGTATCTTTTTTAACGTATACCGAGTGCGATCTTAGCGTAACGCGACATCCGATCTTTCGACCAAGCCGGCGTCCAAACTAGTTCTACATTCGTGTCTTTCACTTCTGGAATATCCGACATTGCCACACGAACTTGATCCGTAAGAACACCTGCAAGCGGGCATCCCATCGTAGTTAATGTCATCGTTACCGTACAAAGTCCTTCATCATCCAAGTCCACATCGTAAACTAGACCAATATTAACAATATCAATACCTAGCTCCGGATCGATTACTTGTTCCAAAGCACCCATTAAATTTTCTTTTAGTTCAGCATCCATGAAGTAGTAGCCTCCTTTTGATTTTCTAACATTATTGTATCACAGTTGAGAATGATTTTCATTATAATTTTTCTTCTAAAAAGCCGACAGCCGCAAGCATGCCCTCAATCGATATTTTATGTTTCGCTTTCTCATCCACCATGAATGCAACGTTGTCCGTCATGTCCTCTTCCACCAAAGCCTCATACAATTTCTCGCTGTATTGGAAAGGCACCACATCATCCGCTTTACCGTGCCACATCATCAAAGGCCGATTTTTCAATTTCGTAGGCGCAGCGCTTAGATCATACGGTGCAAGCTCACGAATTCGTGCATCTACGTCAAAAGGAAACTCCACTCCTTGTTTCGCAACGCCATCCGCTAATGCCTTGGCAAAATGCCCGTAATACGAACTCCCCGCAAGACAAACACCAACTTTTAGCCAATCATACTGCGCTAACATTCCAAAACTCGTAATCGCCCCCATCGAAAAACCGCCAACCGCAAGTCTCGACATATCCATCAGCCCTTCTGCCCCCAGCGCCTCAACCAATATCGGCAATTCATCAATATTCCCACGAACCGTGTCCCAGAAATAAATGGCTTGTTCCGTATCCGTTTCTTTCGCCCAGCGTTCCCCATGCATCGGTGCATCTGGCAAAATCACACGCATCCCGCGCTGCGCAAGCAAATAAGCATACGGCAAATAGAGCTCTTTTTGCGACTGAAAACCATGATAAAAAAAGACTGTAGGCAAAGCTTCTAGCCCACTCCTCTCATCAAAAATATGCAAGACTGGAATTTCTTTTATCCACTTATGTTCTACTTGAATCATTGATAAGCCTCATTTCCATGTGATTTATTAATTTTTCGTAAAGCACTTAGCCGTTTACAAAGCGCTCCCAAACGTCTATCATAAAGGTATACTATCTATTCTAACACTTTATCAAAATAGGGACTAGATATTCGAATTATAGAAAGAATGAGGAGACATATATGACAAAAAAATTAATCGTCCTCGATCTGGATGGAACCGCCCTAAAAAGCGATCAAACCATTTCCGATCGAACAAAGAAAGCACTAGCTAATGCACGCGAGCAAGGCCACGAAGTTATGATTGCGACTGGTCGCCCGTATCGCATGAGCCACATGTACTATTATGAACTAGGCTTAGATACACCGATTGTAAATTTCAATGGTGCCGTTTTCCATCACCCACGAGATATTAAATTCAGCAATGCCTACCATCAGGCCATCGACTTAAAAACAGCACGTGAACTGCTTGATTTCTCAACAAATTATGCGCTAGATAATATTGCAGCAGAAGTTCAAGATAGTGTGTTCCTACGCGAACGCAACAATAGCGTACCCGACATGTTCCAACAAGGCAAAGAAAATGTCTTTATCGGAGATCTGCGCAACACAATAACAACAGATCCGACATCGCTACTATTTTTCGCTAGTCAAGAAATGCTACAAGAAATCAGCAGTCATATGGACACACGCCTTTCCAATATTGTGACATACCGTAATTGGGGCGCAGAATGGCCAGCGATGGAAATGACAAAATTCGGCGTTCATAAAGCAGTCGGCGTCCAAGCTGCAAGTCGTTATCTTGGCATTGATCGCAAAGATATTATTGCATTTGGTGATGAAGATAATGATCTTGAGATGATAGATTACGCAGGCGTTGGCGTTGCAATGGGTAATGCCATCGATCCACTGAAAAACGTGGCAAACACAGTCACACTATCCAACGAAGAAGACGGTATTGCGATTTATTTGGAAGAAAATTTAGGCGTATAATCTTCACGTTATCAATATTTCCAGGTAGAATCTTAACACCGTTCTACCTATTTATTTTCCCATGTGCCACTATCCTTTTCGTAGTTGCAGTTCTTCTGAAAATAGTATGGCCCTCTCCTGTTTACCTCGAATAACCTAAGCACATCGCTATTTCTAAAATCCAGCGTATAAAGAAATACCTATCGAATGGGCCCACTTTAAAGTGCCCAATCGATAGATACGTTTTACATAAGCCTTCTTATTAGTAAAAGAAGTGATATAATTAATTCAAAATCCTCGTCAAGGGATAGATTGGATGTGAATGAATGCATGTTGACAATTATCATTATTATCAGCTGGTTTATTGGCTTTATGGCTATTTGGGCCATCATAAAAGCCTCAACAAAGAAGCCAAAATGAGAATTAAAAATCACTTATTCGAACAAACACTACCTAATGATGTATCCCAGTCTTATACATTTCCATCGCCATCCTCTGATCAGCTTCCGAACGAAAATCACCAAATACGCTCGAAGTCTCCACAATGTTAATAAAGCAACGCGGGTCCACAGCTTGCACAATATGCGTCAAATCATATAATTCATAGCGAGTAATGACCATCACAAGCATCGTGACACTCTCCTTAGAGTACGCACCCGTCGCATCCACCACTGTAATACCTCGAAACATATTATCCTGAACGCCGCGAATCACATCTTCTGGATTCTGCGTCATAATCATTGCTGTTAATTTTTGATGTCTCGTATGAATTGTATCTATCACTCGACTAGAAACATACAATGAAATCAGCGTATAAAGTGCATACGTCCACTCATAAGTAAACCCTGCAATCAAAATAATAACACCATTCATAATCAAAAAATATTTACCAAATGAGCGTCCCGTTTTAATCGTAATGTACATCGCAATAATATCAAGACCCCCTGAAGAAATCCCAAACTTAAGTGCTAGTCCAATCCCTACAGACGAAATAACCCCACCAAAAATCGCATTTAGCAGAATATCCGAAGAAACCTCCTGTACTGGTATCACAATTAAAAACAAAGACATAAAAGCTACCGTTACAAAGCTGAATACCGTAAACGCTCGGCCTACCTTAAACCAGCCCAGTACCGCTACAGGAATATTTAGTAATAACACAAGTAATCCAGTTGATAACGTTACACCAATTCCATCCTGCAATAAATCAGAAGTAAGCTGTGCAACACCTGTCAGACCACTTGCATAAACATGCGCAGGAATCAAGAAAAAATTCATCCCGATCGCATTCAACAACGCAGCAAGCACTGCAATAAAAAATTTCTTCGTACTCTCAATATAAATTTGTCGTTGCTTCAACCCAATTTCCCACTTTCAAAAAAATTACACTTGCAAGCTCTCTTAAAATAGAGGTCGTCCTCCAGACAAATAGAACCCTACACTAACAGTAGCAATCACACATACGATAAATAACCCCAAAAAGAGATTCGACGGTTTTTGCTTCTTCCGATAACTAAGTAACATTTCCACAACACCAATCGTTGCAAGTCCCAGCAATATCTTGAAAATAGATACTACCACATGATCACTAAAACTATACTTCATCATCATAATTCCACTCAAAATAACCGTGATATACAGCACCCGATTAGACATCTGCATAATTGTAAAAACTTTTGCTGATTTCTTATAGATAAACATTGCCACTAAAGTAAATACCACAATCCCTACCCATGAAATCAAATGAATATATGCCCACATAATAACTCCCCTTTTCCTTCGTTTACATCACTTGATTTTCAAGCGTTCCAATTCCTTCAATCGTAATTGTAACAGTATCTCCCGCATTTAGAAAGCGTGGTGGCTTCATGCCCTTTCCGACACCATCTGGAGTCCCTGTAGCAATGACATCACCTGGCATAAGCGTATGTCCTTTTGAAAGCTCCGAAATAATCGTTGCAATCGGAAAAATAAGCTGATCCAGCGTGCCATCTTGTCTCAATTCGCCATTTACCAGCGTTTTAATTCGCAATTTGCTTGGATCTGGAATCTCATCCTTTGTCACAACATAGGGCCCAATCGGACAACTTCCATCTAAACTTTTAGCAATATAAAATTGTTTGTGCTTCACCTGTAAATCCCGGGCCGTCACATCATTTAGAATTGTATAGCCAAACACAGCATCCATCGCTTCATCCATCGAAACATCTACAACCTGTTTCCCAATCACAACCGCAAGCTCGCCTTCATAATCCAACTCATCTGTCACCTCAGCGTGCAGCGGGATTGTTCCGCGATGCCCCAAAAGTGCATTTTTACTTTTAGTAAAAATCATAATGGCTTCTGGAATATCCTTCGCGCTCCCCATCTCTAACACGTGCTTCCGATAATTCTTCCCAACAGCCAGAACATTATTAGCAGGTACGATCGCTGGACAAAATTGAATATCCTTACACGAAATTGCGCCTTGCATCGCTTCCTGCTGATTGATAATATGCTCTAGCTTCTCAGGTTGCGAAATAAGATCTACTAACGTTTTAGGACACTCTGATTCCATAAAGAATGCACTGATATCAATAATTTCATCTCCCTTTACAATACCAAATGAATCTCTACCACCCTTTTTAAAGCTAATCCACTTCATTTCTTCACTCTCCCTCTGTCAATTCACAAATATGATCTCCATCAAAAAAGTATAAATAAACATGGTCCACTTGTCTACTACTTATTTTCTCTACAGCCTCTTTATACATATCCATTTGCACTTGATACCGCTTCTTTAAAACAGGCTCTGCTCTCAGCCAATCATTTTCAAATTTTCCTGTTATTTGATCCGTTTTATAATCAATAATAATAAGTTCATCCCCTGTGTCTACCATTACGTCAATCATACCTTGCACAATAATTTGCTCATCTGTCTCCACTTTCTGATATAAACGGTTAGCAGGAATTTTATAACTAAACGGTATTTCCCGCGAGGTTCTAGTAGCATTCTGAATCATTATTTCCCCAAGCTCCGAATCAAAAAAAGCAATAATCTCATCTATTTGAATAGAAGCCGCCTGATTTTCATTCATAATCTCCCTAGTCACCAAATCTTCGAGTAATAACGCAACCGTCCGCGATGTGGGCTTTTCATCTAATGATAATGCTTGCATCACCGTGTGCATTGCCGTTCCTCGTTCCGTCGCGGTCAATTTTTGTTCCTGCATAAACTTAGGCCGTTCAAAAGAAACTGGTTGCGCATTTCTTGTAAAACGCGTGTCACTAAAACTATCTGTAACGGAAAATTGTCGCTTCACTTCTGTCACCGATTGTTTTGATCTAATTTCCGCCTCCTCTTTAAAGCCGTACTCAAAACCCAAACGGTTCTGAATTTGCCTATAATAAGGTGACTCCGTCTCTGCATCTTTACCATATTTCACAATGTCCAACCAACCCGAGTCTTCTTTATCATCGTTATTTACAGTTAAAAACTCCTCATACTGATGTTTTGCAATCACAAGACTCATATTGGTTGGTAATTTCACAGCGCCTGAAACCTGAGTTACTCCCATTTGAGCAAGATAAGAAGGATGCCTTACAAAAACGCTCCCGATCCACTGCAAGTAGGTCTTCGCTTGGTACCTAACGCTTGCTGGCAATATCCACTCAGCTTGATGCATACTCCGCTCCCATTCAGCAGTTGCTTTCTCTAAACTAGGAACCGTGCCCACAAGAATTAACTTCTCCTCCGCCCGAGTCAGAGCAACATAAAGCACACGCATTTCTTCAGCGGTCATCTCTGCAACTTTCTTATATTTTATCGCCTGTTGCATAATAGTAGGATATACAATTCGTTTAACAGGATCGTTATATCTCGTTGCAAAACCAAAATCCTTATCAAATAAGTATTTATTATAAATATCACGCATATTGAACTTCCGATCCAAACCAGATAAAAATACAACTGGGAATTCAAGTCCCTTACTAGCGTGAATCGTCATCATTCGAACGACATCTTCTTTTTCGCCTAGCGTCTTAGCAGTCCCTAAATCCTGTCCCTTCACTTCTAATTTTTCCACAAACCGAATAAACCGGAATAATCCTCTAAAAGCTGTTTTTTCATATTGATTAGCACGATCTAATAATGCCCGAAGATTCGCCTGCCTTTGCTTACCACCCGGTAGACCGCCCATAAAATCATAGAAATGTGTTTCTTGAAAAATTTGCGAAATCAAGTCCGCTAAATTCTCACGCATAGACAATTCCCGCCAATTACTCAATTGCTTCAAAAATGATTGCACTTGCTCAACTAAGCCATCGCTCTGCGTTATAGCATATTTTTCTAGTGCCTCGAAATACGGCATATTCTTCCCGACCGCTCGAATTCTCGCCATCGCATCCTCGTTCAAACCAATAAGCGGCGAGCGTAGAACAGAAGCGAGCGGAATATCTTGATATGGATTATCAATAATTTTCAGCAAAGAAATCATGACCGCAACCTCTGTCGCTTCAAAATATCCTGAATTGTTGTTTGCGTAAAAAGGAATATCCAACTCCTTCATAGCTTCCTCCATCTCAGGAGCACTCGTTAAAGCACGCGATAAAATAACGATATCCCTATATTCTATAGCTCGATACTGCTTCAAAGCTTTATCAAAAATGGGCGTCTTCTCTTGTATAAGTAAATCAATCCTCCTAGCAATATAACGCGCTTCTACTTGTCTTTTTTGCAACTGCTCAGGTGATAAGTCATCCGCTTCATCTGACTTGTCGTCTTGTTCCATATCAATTAAAACAAGTTCTGTATCCGACGTATCCGACTCTGGAAAATTTGCTCCCAAAACCAACTCCGCCTGCGAATCATATTCAATTTCTCCAACCTCCGTATCCATCAATTGGTTGAAAATGAAATTCGTCGTGTCCAAAACTTCCGAACGACTTCTGAAATTCTGCGACAGATCAATCTTCATGCCAGTTTCATGCCCATCCTCTGTATACCGCTTATATTTAGCCAAAAATAGGCCTGGCTCCGCTAAACGAAAACGATAAATCGACTGCTTAACATCCCCAACCATAAATAAATTACCATCCGCTTCCGTATCCGCCGTGACAAGTGATAGGATGCTCTCTTGAACCATATTAGTATCTTGATACTCATCAATCAATACCTCTTTAAATTTAGCTAAATATCCCAAAGCCGCACTAGAAGGCTTATTTTTATGCTCGGGATCCGACAAAATGCGCAACGCCAAGTGCTCTAAATCATTAAAATCAAGCATTCCTCGGGCAACCTTTTCCTCATAGAACCTCACAGAAAACTCTTTGCTAAGTGCTATTAACGTCTCAATTGTCGGCTTCATTTTCCCTAAGTCTAACAAATAATTCGTGCCACTTCTTTGGAACCACTCATTCTGCGCATCTGTGATTACTTTTTTCGCCTGATCACGTAACTTTTTCACCTGATCGACCAAAACCTCATCATACATATCTTTATTTTTCAAAGTAGCAATTCGCTGAAATTTCACAGCTTTCCAAGTATCCCCCAACTCATTCCATCCATTATTCAACGCTTCAATAATGAACATCACTTGATCCAAATCATTATTTAAAGTTACAATATATGGCTCTGGACCTGCTGTTTCACCACATAATAAAATCGCATGTCTCAAAAAATGCTCCGCTTGACGCAAAGTCATCAATAACTGCTTTTCAATAACCGGGTAGAAAGATAAATCAACAACATCCGAAATATTGGCTACATCATAATTAGTAACAATTGCTTCTAACCACTTCTCTGGATCAGGATGTGCCCGAGAGAAATCATAAAGCTCCCCAACAACTCGGCTAATATCATCATCTGATCGGTCTCCAGTGAATGTATCTACCAATTCAAAAAAAGCGATATCTTCCGCCTGCCCGTAGTGTTCCTCTAGCAACTTATCCATCACTTCATCACGTACCATTGCGCTTTCAATCGGGTCAATTAGACGGAATTCTGGATCAATATCTGCCAAGTAGTAATATCTTTTTATAACGTCTAAACAAAAAGAATGTAGCGTTGAGATAGAAGCGTAGTTAAGTAAAGCAATTTGCCGTTTCAAATGCCCCGACGATTCATTTGCCAAAAGTGCATTTTCTATAGCTCTGCCAATTCTCGCCTTCATTTCAGCAGCAGAGGCATTTGTAAAAGTTACAATAAGCAATTCGTCCACATCAATAGGATTCTCTGGATCAATAATCTTTTCAATCACACGGTTTACAAGTACTGCCGTTTTCCCCGATCCAGCCGCCGCTGCGACAAGAATATTTTGACCAGAAGCATGTATAGCCTTCCACTGATCTTCCGTCCATGTGACACTATCTGGCTTCATAGGAATTTCCTTTTTCATTTTTGATCCTCCTCTCTCATTTTCTGTAGGACGTCCGCTCGATTCTGATTATCTAGCTTACGGTAATTGTTACTGTCTAGTGAAGCGTCAAACTGACAAACAGATCGGAACGGGCATAATTGACAAGGTTTTCGTTCCTTCAGCTTATACGGATTAATTGCAACTTCACCATCAATAATCTTATTCCCGGCCTTCACATATTGGTTTCGTACATATTGCCGCATCACATCAAATTCCGCTTTAGTTGCAGTAGCAGAGTGCGCATTAAAATGTCCATCTTTCTTCAATCCAGTTGGAACAATAGTCGATGTTTTACCTGGTTCCAATTCCGTATCCATCAACGAAACAGCCAAAGCATCATCCAGTACTAGCCCTTTCATACGAAAACTTTTTAATAATTCCTTTTCCAATTCCGCATCTGTCAATTCTTTATCTGTTGATATAAGTGGATTATGCATATGGAAATAGAGTACTCCTGCTGGCTCTGCTACCTTGCCAATTAGTTTAGCCGAATTTTCTACGACAATATCCAAATAAGTTAACATTTGTAAAGCCAGCCCATAATACACCTCTGTCATCGGTAGATCATGTGAACTCGATTTGTAATCAATAATTCTCAAGAATGTTCTTTCATCGCGCTCAGCCTCATCTATTCTATCAATCCGCCCCTGCAAAATTAATTCTCGGTTATCATGTAACGGCAATTTCAGAGGTGGTATTTGGCCTTTAATCCCAAAATCAACTTCTAGTCCCACCGGCTTAAATAAACTAATTTTCGCCTGCTCATTTAACACTCGAGTTGCCCGAATAATGATATTTAGTAATTTATATTGAATATACTCTAAACGCTTCGTGCTTAACAAAATTTCATGTTGCAACTTAGGAACCAAGTATTTCATAGCCAAACTGGCCATCTCCATACACTGCTCCGTAGACAAATTTCCCCATTCCAGACTATTTCTCCGCAATTCTCCAGAAATCCATTCCATTGCCCCATGAAAAATTTCGCCAATATCAACGGACTGCAATTTAAAATGCGCTCTTTCTTCCAATTTAAGTCCATGCTGGGCAAAATGCTGGAAGTGACAACTATAAAATCGCTCCATTCGTGATACACTCGCATGAATATCCTCTCCAAATAAAGCCGTTGCCACTTCTTTTGAAATATTTTCAGCTTTATTTTGATAAAATAGACTTTCTAATATTCTCAAAGTGGATGTTCCCCAAACCTTATCTGATTTCAGGAACTGATAAGCATCCCACCACACTGACGACATCTGATAGCCCCTTTTTTTAAACTGCAACTGAGCCGTTAGATACCCAATAGCCGATCTTGGCGCTGAAATATATGCCGCTTGATCCACATCTTCAAGTAAAGAAGGATCACTTAAATAAACCCCTCGCCGAAGTTTTGGAAAAATAGTATTCACTCGCCTCACATAACTAGACTCCGATAACTCCTTACCATTATCATCAGCGTTCGGGTAACTAATAAATAAAAGTTCTGAGGGCAGCGTCAACAGCCGATATGCTAAGAAATCTTCCGTTGACAGCATCATTTTTCCGCTTGGTCGAACGGCAACCCCTGACATATTTAGATCAACGCGATCCTCATCAGATAAAATTCCACTCTCTTGCTTCTTCATTGGTAGTACGCCATCATTGACACCCACAACAAAAATAACCTTCTTGTTTAATAACCTGGAATTATCCATATCTGTAATGATTAGCTGGTCAAGGGAAGGCGGAAGTAAGGCAAAATTAAGTGCATCTAACCCCGTATTAATGATATCAAAGAAAATATCTAACGAAATTTTCTCTTCTCCCATAACCTCCACAAACTCGTCTAACAAGCCAATAACCGATTTCCATGCTTGCTCATGCTCTTTTGCTAATTCGAGTTCATTCGCCTCTTCTGCGCGCTTACGCCACACATCTAATCGTTCATCTACGCGAACATCCAACATGAATTGAAAAAGTGCACTTGCCTGCTCCATACCAGTTTCCGCATCCTTCAGCTGTTTCTCTAATACCATCAAAGGCTTCCTAATCTGATCTTTCACATCATTAATCGTATCTTCCCGTATCTTTTCATCATCTGTCTGCACACCTTGATTCAAATCCAACCCACGTATTTTCCTATAGCTCCAGGGCTTCTTATCCATCCATCTTCGTTTGTTATAGATCCCATTCTCCAAGATATAATTTTCAAAAATATCTACTTTTCCACGATAAATAGTACTACTCACATCTAAAGGAAAGAAAAACTCTGTACGAACTGCCTGAAAAACTGCTTCATATTGCCAATTAGTTCGGATAATATCTAGGCTTGAGCGCAGGAATTCTACCATAGGATGATTTGCCATTGTTCGTTTCTTATCAATGAAATACGGAACATCATTTGCCTGAAAAGAAGAACGTAAAATAGTCTCATAGGCATCCAAATCTCGACTTAAAATAGCGATATCCCGATATCGATATCCATCCAAAGCTAACTGTCTCACACGCCTCGCTATACCCTCTATTTCCGCCCGTCGATTATTAGCCTCATCAATTGCAATTGCCTTTACTTCACCATTAAATTTTGAAATCGCGATATCTGACCAAGTATCCTCCAAGTGTAGCAGTTCCTCTTTTTCAAATCGTTTATTATCCTTCAAAATAATATTGGGTGCTATTTCACACCCGCCATTTCTGGCCATCTCGGTTAAGTTAGCATAAGTTGTCCCAGTCATCTGAAACAGATTATATTCATTTAACTCACTCACGTCATAGATCTTATCCAAAGTCAACACAATCGTCACACTTCTACAAGTCTTCATCAATTCACCTAAAACTAAATACTCTTGCGGTGAAAATTCATGAAAACCATCAATAAAAATATCACTTTGTTGTAAGAATAAGTTTCCCGAAATAGCATCTATTAGCAACCTTAAATAGTCTTCATTTTCTAGGTACTTACCGGATAATGAATCCTCATAAGCATCATATAACGTTGCGATATCAGCCATTTTATTTTTTAAATCAAGATTAATCTCACTTTCAAAATCCCGAATCTGCTCCTTGTCCACACAATACTGCTTCATTTCTTTAAATATCTGCTCTAACTCTTTAATGAAACCTTTCTTGGAGGCATTTCGTCCGAATAAATACAACTCATCCTGTTTTTCAATCATAATTTTACGAATAATCATCTCTAAACCAGAGTCAGTAAGGAACGTTCTTGCCAGACCACCACTTTCTTGGAGAACTCGCCATGCCAAACGGCTAAAACTAAAAATTTGCGCATGTAATAAACCCGAGATATTCTCGCGTTTAAAAAGTTCTGTCTCTGTTTGTAAAGTCATTTGATCCGGAACCAAGAAAAGAGAGCTAGCTTGTGGGTTCTGAATCATTTTCTCCTCTAGCCTGTCCATTATTAACGCTGTTTTTCCAGTACCAGCGCGACCTATAATAAATTGCAAACTCATTTCGCCACCACCGAACATATGTTTCTTTTTTTGAATCATAACATAAATAAACTAGCTTGACCACCCCTAATTTATTATTCTCTTTTTTAGTCTATCACTATAACGTTATTTCAACAAACAAATAAAAAACTAGCGCCTCGAAAGACACTAGTTTTTCATCGATTTATTTAAATAATGAGCATTTCCTGCTGCATTTTGTTTAATTTCTCTGTTAAAAGATAAAATTTAGCTTTGTCCTGATTATCCAGTGCAATATCAATTTCGTCTTTTAATTGTTGTACCTGATGTTCATCAAGGAGCATTGTCATGTAGCATTCAATGAAAGTATTAACCAATTCTTTTTCTCCTTTTAGAACTCCAACTTGATTAACTAATGAACTTGAAAAATCTCGCATTTCCATGACTGCTCACTCCTTTATTTATTTTTATTACTACAATTGAAAAGTAGGAATAAGGGGTTAAAAAGTTCCATTTTGTATAAAAATAGAATTTTTAGAAAAAATAGTGACTTCGACAATTAGCTATGCTATACTAACTAGCAAATAGAGAAATACAATGACAATCGGCTTTACTTAGTACCTGTGCTTTGTGGCTTACAAACATCAACCTGGAGAAATCATAACCTAAAAGTGCATTTACTTTTATCCATATACTTCAAAGGAGTGTCGACATGCAAAAGAAAATGAAAACGCCAGTGTATGAGATTAATCCTCATACCATGATAATCTTGCCCTTAAAGACAAAAACGGGAATCAACTCAGAAGTGTTTGAATTAAACGACCATCGTATAACTAGTTTTACCCCTTTATTTCTAATTAAAACAAGTTGCCAATTTTTTGGTTCTAGTTATGAAGGTAGAAAAGATGGTACACGCTTTTTAACAGGTGTTACACACAAGCCACCCATTATGATTGATCCTGTAAGCTTTACCTATGCTTTTCCTACCACGTCAGCAGGAAGAGATGATTGCATTTGGGTGTTTCCACAGCATATATCCGAATATTATGATTCTAATTACAATTGTACAACCATCCGATTTACCAACAATCAAAAAATAAAAATATCCGTTTCTTTTTCTACATTTAATAATCAGATGGCCAGAGTTTCCATGTTACATATGAAGTTTTCTCAGAAAATGCGTAATGTGGAAAATGAATATCCATACTCTAATCTATTGTTTCCTCCAACCTCTCTAACTGCTGAAAATCGCGCACCTTATATTCTAAGCGATGTAAAAGAGTCTAATAATAAATTTTTAGATTTTAGTTTTTCAGATGAGAATAATAAAAAGAAGAAACATAAAGACGAAGAAGAATAAAAATGAGGCAGTCACCTTTTTCTAATTTGTGACTGCCTCTTCTATAAATGATCCTATATACTTCGATTCCCCAATGCCTCCGAAATTCTTTTCAAAAGCAATAACTCTTCTTCAGAATAAGAGTAAGGTAACTCCAAATACCATTTTTCTAATTCAGGATTCCCAATCAAAGGAAAAGCATTTACCGAATTTTTTTCCCTAAGCCCTGCAACATCATCCAGTAAGAAATCTGTTGTTGTACCCAGTTCATCCGCTAGCTTAGCTAGAATAAATATAGGAGGTCGGTGATTATCATTTTCATATTTGCTAATGGTTGATGACGTTACACCTATCTTTTCTGCTAACTGTTTCTGCGTCAATTGATGTTTTTTTCGAAGTGAAATTAACTTTTCTCCAAAATTCATACCCTCACTCCTCTCCACACTTCTATTATAGCAATCTCTAACAGATATTTCGACTTTGAGATAATATACAATAAAAAACTGCCCTATCGCTAGAGCAGCACGTTTCATTATATTGCTTTTTTCCAGAATCCATATAATAATCCTGAAATAACAGTTCCTATCAGTATAGAAAGCAAAAACAGACCTGCATGGTTAGCTAATCCTGCAACAAATATACCACCATGAGGAGCTGGCACATTAATATGCCAGAATTGTGTCAAACCGCCTGCAACCGCTGATCCTAGCACACAAGAAGTGATGACACGCAAGGGATCTGCCGCAGCAAATGGTATAGCCCCCTCTGTTATAAAGGATAAGCCTAGAACATAATTTGTAATCCCCGCTTGACGTTCATCCGATGTAAATTTATTTTTAAAGATAGTTGTAGCAAGTGCAATCGCAAGGGGTGGCACCATACCTCCCGCCATAACAGCCGCCATAAACGCACCATCTGTATTTCCTGTACTTGTAAATACTCCAATAGCAAATGTATAGGCAGCCTTATTAAATGGGCCACCCATATCAATCGCCATCATACCACCCAGAACAGTTCCTAAAATAACTGCATTCGCTGTTCCAAGAGATTGTAGTTGATCCACTAAAAAGAGATTTATTTTTGAAAAAATCGGATCAAAAACAAAGTACATCAATCCACCAGTTACTAAAAGTCCAAGTACTGGATAAATTAAGATTGGTTTCAAACCTTCTAGCGTTTTCGGTAACTTAGAAAAAAGAACTTTTAATCCAAGAACAACGTAACCTGCTAAGAACCCAGCAAGCAAGCCGCCTAGGAAACCTGCATCTGATGTAGCTGCAAGAAGCCCACCGACCATACCTGGCATTAAACCTGGGCGATCAGCAATACTCATCGCAATAAAACCAGATAAAATTGGAATTAAGAACATAAATGCTCCAGTTTTTCCGCCACTGATAGCACCAAGCATGTCAGTAAAGTCTTTTGCTCCTGGGAAGTACTGTTCTAATAGGAATGAGAACGCTAGTAAAATACCTCCACCAACAACAAAGGGTAGCATATGAGAAATACCGTTCATTAAGTCTTTATAAATTCGACTTCCAATAGACACTTTTTGTCCGTCATCAGAACTGGTATCCTTTTCACCATTACTGTGATAAATAGGTGCATCCTTGGCAACAGCTTTATTAATCAATTCCTCTGGCTTCCTAATTCCGTCACTTACCGGTGTTTGTAAGACGTGTTTACCATCAAATCGAGCCATTTCTACTTTTTTATCGGCAGCAACAATGACACCATTTGCACGCGCTATTTCATCTGATGTTAATTTATTTTTAGCACCGTCTGAACCATTTGTTTCAACGCGTATATCAATACCCATTTCTTTTGCTTTGTTCTTTAACGCATCCTCAGCCATATAAGTATGCGCAATTCCCGTGGGACACGCGGTAACTGCAACAACAAAAGGCTTGTCTTGTGAACTTGTAGTATTGCTCTCTGCAGGAATTTCTTCCGCCTCACCTTGCGCGGCATCAAATAAATCTACAACTTCTTGAGTAGAGGTAGCTGTTCGTAATTTATTTACAAAATCCGGGTGAATTAATAGTCGTGATAACGCAGCTAAAGTTTCCAGATGCGTTTGATTCGCTCCGTCAGTTGCAGCAATCATGAAGAAGAGGTATGCTGGCTGACCATCCAGAGATTCATAATCAAGCCCATTTTCGCTCTTTGCAAAAACTACAGTTGGTGTATTTACAGCACTTGTCTTTGCGTGTGGCATAGCAATTCCTTCGCCAATACCTGTAGAACTCTCTTGCTCACGCTTCATAATTTCTGCTTTAAATAACGCTGAATCATTAATTTTCCCCTTTTCAGCAAGCTTTGCAATCATTTCATCAATTGCGGCCTCTTTGGTCGTTGCTTTTAGAGAAAGTATCATTGTATCTTGACTTAAAATATCTGTAATCTTCATTTTGTAAACCTCCCAATTATATCTGTGAAATCCTAACTTCTGGAATTAATTTTTGAATATCATCGTATGTCGCTAAATCCGTTGAAAAAGCGGTAGCACTTCCAGTCGCCACAGCAACTTTAAAAGCTTCAAGTACATCCTGTGTTTCTTGATACGTACCAACGAAACCTCCGATCATGGAATCCCCAGCACCTACTGAATTTTTCACAACCCCAACCGGCGTATTCGATTGGTATACTTTATCACCTACAAATAGTAAGGCCCCATCACCTGCCATAGAAACAATAACATGTTTGGCGCCCATCTCAAGACATTTCTTTCCGTAGACTATTACATCTTCCAAACCAGAAAATTTGATCCCAAAAGCCTCTGCTAATTCGTGGTGATTCGGCTTAATCAGAAATGGTTTCTTTTCCAGCGTATTAAGTAAGCTTTGACCAGTTGTGTCAATCATAAAATCGATACCCCCAGCCTCACACTTCTCAATAATCTGGTTATAAAAATCATTTCCCAATGAAGGCGGTATACTTCCGGATAAGATGACAATATCTCTAGCCTTCATTGATTCGAAGTTTTCAAGAAATTGAAGGGTCTCCTTTGAATCAATTGATGGGCCAAGACCATTAATTTCAGTCTCCTCGCCATGTTTCAATTTAATGTTGATTCTCGTATCGTCTTTAATATACGTAAACTGGCTCTCGCTACCCTCTTTTTCTAACCATTCTCGAATGAATTCACCTGTGAAACCACCTAAAAAACCCAATGCGCGATTATTTATCTTTAATTGATTTAAGATTCGCGAAACATTCACGCCCTTACCACCAGGTAATTTCACCGCAGCATTCATTCTATTTAATTCACCTAATTTTAGATCATCTACCTCAACAATATAATCAATTGAGGGATTTAAAGTTACTGTATAAATCATTCTAACGCCTCCATAACAGTTGTTTTTTTCATAAATCTAGCCTTGTCTTCCGCTTCCATCTGATCTATAATGATCACCGCATCTTCTAGATCAAACATTTTTGCGAAATGACTATGATGTAGCTTCGTTCTATCTGCAACTATAAAAGTTTCGTCAGAGAGGTTCATAACTCTTCGCTTCAACAAGGCTTCTTCCATATCTGGTGTCGTATACCCATCTACAATATTAATTCCATTCGCTCCAATAAAAGCTTTATCAAAACGGTAATTCATAATATTCTCTAGTGCAATACCACCAATAACAGCCTTTGTTTTCGCTTTCATTTTACCGCCAAGAATATAAGCTTTTAAATCCAATGATACGAGCTCTTCCACATGCATCAGACCATTTGTTACAACAGTAATATCCCTACCCGCTAGAAAATGAATGATTTCAAATGTAGTAGAACCTGCATCTAAGTAAATACAATCACCATCTGCTACTGTCAATGCCGCTATTCGTGCAATTTCTTTTTTCCCACGAACGTTTATGACTGATTTTTCACCCATACTTAATTCAGTAGCACGTTCCTGACTAAGGATTGCTCCACCATGAACACGTTTTAACAATCCCTGTTCTTCTAAATCTGCTAAATCGCGTCGCACCGTTGACTCCGAAGAATCCGAAGCATCCATAATATCTCTTAATTTAACGCTTCCCCTTAGCTTAAGGAGATCCATTATAAGATTATGCCTTTCTGCATTCAACATAATATCTCCTCCATCCGATATTAGAATACCACCAAAAACAGTCTAAGTCAATCATAAACGGTCAATCACTTGAAAATAGATGAATTTAAATTTAGAACTCCGCTACTTTTGATATAGATCTATATTTATAAACGCTTGGCGATGAGGATAATATCCCCTGCCTTTTCAATCATTTTTATTTATTTTTAATTCATACAAATGGTTTCTCTATCAAACAGGAAAAAAACAGTATTTTTTTTTACGTATAATAATGCATGACTGATTTTGGCATACTACTTTCTAACTAAAAATAAAATACATTCTGAAACACTAGATCTAGGAGCATTCATTGTGTATTTATTAACCATAAAATAACAACAAAAACTCTCTCAAAGTTGTACAATTCAATACGATTATGTCTAAAATATGTATAAAAAATCGACTTGGATAAGCCGGAATTTTAATATACATTCCTGAACTATGCTAGTAATTATGTAACGACATGAGTATATTATGATTATTTAATTAGAATGAATGAGGGAATTTTTTATATTCAACACTAAAAAATGTAACGCTTATACTTTTTATTAGTTTAAAGGACATAAACAAATACTAGATCAGCGAACACTTTAGAACATCATTTGATTTTTACTTAGGTTAATAACAGACACAAATACAAGATAATGCAAAAATGCCCTCCATTTCCCGAGTAGGACGAAAAATTAGCGCCACCTTATCTAGTTTATATCCCAGACCTCCTGATTTTCAAACTTAAAAATTCATATAAACCTACTGCAAAAAACGAAACCAGCTCAGAAAGAAGCTCTATGCAACATTTCTAAACTGGTCCTATTTATTATCGTTTATACCGCTTCACTCGCTCGTCTTTAATCTCACCTGAAAAATTCAAACCAAAAGCAAAGTCGTACTCGTTATTCTCTTGATCCACATAAGGAATCATATCATGTGCGACATCTTCTTGCTGTGTCTCCACCGTTTCCATATCTCTTGGCATTTGGAATGGAAGTAAGCCACTAGGTTCCGTTCTACCGCTGATAATTTCCAGTAATGCCTGTGTCGTTGAACTGAAGTGGACTAAAATAGCATCGGCATAGGACTCAAACTCGGCTGGGACTGTTGGATTAGCACTATCTAACGTGACGATGACTGGTTTATCTCCCATTTTTTGTTTGGTCATGATAAGCTGCTCCAAATCCGCCTCATTTTCTGTCACATTTGTTTTACCCGCATAGCTACGATTCGTTCCATGTTCTAATGGGTCGCCTCCAGCAATGCTTACTTTTCGGGCATTTGTAGCTGTGTATGGGCGATATTGCAATGAAATTGGTAAATAGCCCTCTTCGGCCGTATAACCAGACGATTTTGGAGACTCCATCATCACAATCGCAAAATCAGCTTCTTCCGGCACATCTACTAATTCGTAATATTGGGTAATCATTTTCGGCACAACTGGCAACTCATCCACGGCCGGTATCGGTTGCCCAAACCAATCAAATGATTCCGGGCGCTTACGGTTTGGAATGTACACGCGTTGTTTCTCTTTCAACGGCAAGGTTTTCCCCGCATTTTTCACCATCACAATGGATTGAAGTTGTGCTAAAAAGCCTTTTTCTTGGTACGCCTCCACACCATACTGTTTCTTAGATTCTTCAAGGTCTAGATACGGATTCTCCATTAGTCCTGTTTGAAAAATATTCCGTAACAAGCGTGTAGCACTTTGATTAAATCGCTCGCGCATCCATACTTCTCCGTGCTCCTTGATGCCTATTTGATACGCGTCGAGTACTGGCGCTATATCATTATTTCCACCAAATTGGTCAACACCTGCCATCAAAATTTTATAGTGACGCTCTGCAATCGATAAACCTTCAACGCCCCATGGCTTTCCAACCAAGAAAGAATCAACTTTTGGCGCATCATTCGTAATGCCCCAATCTGTACAAACAACACCGTCATATTGATACTTATCGCGCAATAAGTCTGTAATTAAATACTTATTATAGCCATTTCCAACATTATCTTCCGTCTGGCCGTAGCTAATTGTGTAATACGGCATCACCGCGCTCGCCTTACCCGTCTTCTCCAAATCAAAAGCACCTTCTGTAAATGGAATCAGATGCTCATCAAAGTTCTCGCCTGGATATACCGCGTATTTTCCATAGCCAAAATGAGCATCACGTCCAGCTTCACCACTTCCACCACCAGGCCAATGCTTCACCATTGCGTTCACGCTATCTTTGCCCCAACCGTCCGCACTGTTTTGGAAGCCTTCGCAATAAGCTCTAGCTAGGTCGGCACTTAAACGACTGTCCTCACCAAACGTGCCATTAAAGCGCATCCATCTTGGTTCTGTTGCCATATCAACCTGAGGCGAAAGCGCTGTCGTTATTCCCAAAGCTCTATATTCCTTTGCAGCAATTTCACCAAATTCTTTAATTAACGCTGGCGAAAAAGTAGCTGCCAAACCCAGCTGATGTGGCCATTTCGAAATCTCACCGCCAGACCCAGCATCGAATTCCGTATTCGCGCTTACAGTATGTCTCGGATCAGTACTGATATTTACTGGAATTCCTAAACCTAGTGATTCCGCTGATGCTTGCAGACGATTGTTCCATGTAACCGCCGTCTCTAAATCCTCTATTGCAGTGAGCAGAACATGACGCAGCCGATCCTCTTTTAAAAATGCCTTCTGTTGATCCGTTAAATCTAAAATCGACTTATTACTATCTGCTAATTTCTTACCATCATACGTACCCGCAAACATTGTACCAAAAAGTCCAGTTGTAGCAAGCGATTGATGTGCACTGTAAAGCATCAAACCAGCGATATCTTCTACTGACATTCGTGCCACTAAATCGGCAATTCGCTCCTCTTGTGGTAACCGCCAATCCTTATATTTATCTAATTTTCCAGTATGATTTAAGTCTTTAAACGCATAACCATCTTCTTCAATTAGTCCCACTGAACTATCAAGGCTATAGCCAAGTGTTGCACCACTTTGATTTTCAACTAAAACATAACCATCCTTCTCGCTTATCGTATATTTTTTCATCTTCTTTTATGCACCTACCTTAATGCTTTTTTTTGATAATCTGTAAATGATAAATCCAAAACAATATAGCCAATACCTAGGGCACCAATGCCTGCTGAAATCGTTTTAATCCCAAAACCAATATAGTGATTAATATTACTCACCCCTAATAATAACGGAAGCACTGCAAAAACGGTAAACATAAGGCTTATAGTCAGTACAGCAAGTATGAGGACACGCCATAAAATACGTTGCGGAAAGAAACTAGAAATTCGACTAGGGTGATAATCTTCCACGGCAACATTCCCTTTATTCAAATCTTTACGAATATTAATAAATCCAATGAGCGAACAAAAAACGCCCAATAAAGCTAAGCCCATTATCAAATCAAATGATATTTCCTGCATCGTTAACTGCCCTTTAAAATTTCTAAAATTAATAATGTAAAACGCAGCGTTAATGACCAAATTAATAATGATAAAATCTATGAGGATTTTTTTCCGCATATACTTTTTCGGACTCATACAACTTCCCCTTTTCCTTTTACATTGTTTTAGAATGAATATTAATTTCGTTATGGTCTAAGATAACAACTTTATTTTTCTGCCTGTACTTCATTGGCGTTTCTTGATATTTCTTTTTGAATTGGGTAATGAGAGACTTTGAGCTGGAAAAGCCATGTTTTAAGCTGATTTCCTCGATTGTTTTTTCACTATTTACGATCTCTGGAAACGCTCGATACAGGCGGTAATCGCTTACATAACAAAGGAACGTTTTATCGAATGTCTCCTTAAACATTCTCGCAAAATGTTCTCTTGAAAAATGAAACTCCTTTGCCATCATTTCTAAACTTAGATTCTTATCATAGTTTTCATGAATGTACTCCAGAATTTTTTTATTAAGCTCTTGCGTTTTTACATGTTTTTTCAATAGATGTGGTGTTTCTTCCACCCGATGATGCGTGAATAACAAGTACATAACTTCAAGTAGTTTCCCTTGAATTTTTAAATAATTAAACGGATCCTCTGCATAATAAAGCTCCAATATATCTTGATATAACTGGATGAATGCTTCATGCGTTTCGGTTGTTGTGGATAGATCAAAACGAATGTCCGCACACTCAGGTTGAAGCGATTGCACGTAATCATTGGAAATGAGCAAGCAAACGACTTCTACATTATCTGATGGGACATTGCTTACCTCATGAATATCACCACTATTGATAATAAAAAGTGAATCCTTCATGTACGTCTTCACCTTATCTCCTGTGCGCAGAGTAATACCACCATCTACAACGTAAGTCAGCTCTAAACTACGGTGCCAGTGAGGTGGTACAAAATGAACTGTATCAAGCTCCAGTTTAGGAATGGTAGGATCACGTAACAAAAGCGGACTATCAGGATAAATATGAAGAATTCTCATCGGCAAATTATCATCCATCTGAATAGATTCATAAATTGTTTTACTCAAAATATACACCACCTAGATAGCTTTTTATCATTTATTTCCAACTGAATCTGATTTAATAAATTTGGATCTTAAGAGAACAAAAACACCTAAAGAAATTAGCATCCCCATCATGACATCTGTCGAAAAATGAGCGCCCATGATAACACGACTGATCATCACCAATGCAATCCAGATCGCCACAATAATTTGTAGCAACAGTTGCTTATTTTTCAAAACAGGGATAAACGTCGGTAATAGCGTAATCCACATAATAACCGCAGAATTTGCAGCATGTCCAGAAGGGAAGGACATAAACTCATTATTCGTCGTAAAGCTTTGCGGTAAGTACCAAGGTGTGAACTCATTCGTCGGATCGATCATACTCCTAAATCGCATGCGTCCCCACAACATTTTTAGTAAGGTGATAATCAACACTGCTGCGAAAGAAAGAACCAGCCCCACTATCGCCGCTCGTCGTAATGGAATTCGATACTTGCCTGGAACTGCCTTGGCGAGCAAGAAAAAGAGAATGATGTACACGCAAGTTGATAACAGCACAGTCCAAGTTGGTAAGTTTAAATGCGACGCGACCAAAAAACTAGACATGAAGGAAAAGAACACAAGCAATATTCCAAAACTAACAAGCGCTAAATAAAACTTCCAAGCTGCGGCTTTTCTTGTCGTAACAAGCAAAGCCGCAGATGAAAAAGCGCCCACATAAGACATTGGTAACTCTCCAAATGCCTCAAAAAACTTTCCAAATGCTGACTGTTCATTGAAGATATTCATTGAAATCTGTAAATCAGAAATTGTGAATAAAACGAAAGCAACGATTCCGACAGCCAACAAAATTTTACTGCTTCTTTTCACACGTATCACCCTTTATATTTTATAATAAAGTTCGTCATTTCCTGAATACAATCTTCACTTTGCGGGAAGTAGCCAACCTTATCAATATAAGCATGTCCCAGCCCTTTATACACTATGGTCGTTGTGTCCACTCCGGCAAGCGTTAATTTACGCGCATATGCTAATGTCTCAATCTTAAGAAAATCGTGTTCTCCCACTGTTACAAATGTCGGTGGCAACTCTGGACTAACATCCATATATGGTGTTAAATATTTATTCATCAGATCGTTCGTTCCTAAAAATTCACCCAAACCATCTGTAGCACCGCCCATCATATCCAATGACATATTAATCACTTTGGCATGTTTGGGATAGATATCATACTTCTCTTTGCTAAAGTTGACATGCTCATCCTTCACTCCACCCATATTGACGGTCGGATAAAGCAACATTTGTCCTCTCACCGCTTTTGTCCCATCTTCCAATGCTCTATTCGTACAGTATTGCGTTAAATTCCCTCCAGCGCTGTCACCCGCAACAAAAATATTTGCTGGATCTCCACCAAAACGAGCCGCATTTTCCTGAATCCAGTTGAGCCCTGCATAACAATCCGTATGCCCCGTTGGATATGGATTTTCCGGTGCCAAGCGATAATCAATCGAAAAAGCGATCATATTCGTATTAGCAACAAATAGCTTGAGTGCTTCTGTCACAACATCTACACTACCTGCAAAGAAACCGCCTCCGTGAATGAAATAAAGTATCGGCGAATTCTCAAGTGGTGTCTTAGACTTGAAACAATACATTGGAATATCATAACCATCCTCCGCCTTCACAGTCTCTTTTGTTATCGCAATTTCCGCTTTTACCATTGGATAACTGTCCACACTGTTAAACATCTTTCTCAATCTCGCTAATGATTTCGGACTCGCATCCATTTTAAACGCACTTTTAGGGATAAAATTTGATATTAGTGCCATTTTCTTCATTTCTTTATATAAACGAGGATCCATCGCACCTTTTATGTCACAATCAGGTATATTTTTAAGTAATACTTCTACGTCGTCTATCATGACCACTTCTTGCTTTCGCTTGATATCAGCAACTAAGCTCTCTGGATATTTTCTTTCCATTTTAATACCTTCTTTCCTCACTTCACTTTTTTATCCTTGCTACATTTTAATAATAGCATAGAAAACGCTTTCTTAGTTGCTTTAAGTTATGACATCTATAGTCAAATATTGATATTCCATTCTAAATGAGCCATCTAAACTACCTATGAATTTTTCATCACAAAAAAAGCAATCTCTTTTAAAGACCGCTTTCTGATTTACTCTTCTTTTTTCTCCGCATACTCTAGCATTTTAAAATGAGCATCCAGTGCACTTTTAGCATTTTCATGTATAAGTTCTAATAACGCCTTTTTCTCGCCTTTTTTTGGCACACGTACTTTAATACCTAAAGAGCTCGCCAATAATTTCGTGTCCAGCTGTTCCGGAACAAGTAATTCTTTTGGCAACAAGTGGTTCGGATGATTGTAAAAAGTCATGAGGAAGGTCTCGACCATTTCGTTTACATCCCCGACAAACTCAAAAACTTTCGCGTGCCTCCCAACAATGGCTCCATTTCGCACAAAAAAGATCTGAATGGCACAAAACTGATCTTGTTCCGCAAAATGAATCATATCTCGATGTCCGAAATCACGTGACATCACTTTTTGCTTCTCAGTGACACGTTCCAGCACATTCAAAAGCTCATGCGTTTCTTTTGCACGTTCAAATTCAAGATTTTCTATTTGTTTATTCATGCGATTTTCAATATCACGTCTTACCTCTTTTTGCCCACCGTTTAAGAAGTTACTAATCTTTTTTATTTGAGCGTCATATTCTTCTTTTGTAACATCACGAGCGCACGGACCGATGCACATGCCAATATGATAGTAAAAACAAGGACGTCCCTTCTTCCCATTACAATAACAAAGCGGATATATTTTTTGCAATAGTTCTTGCGTGGCCGTTGCTGTGTGACGACTAGCATAAGGACCAAAATAGGAAGCACCGTCTTTCTCGATTTCTTTTGTAAGCTCCAGATGTGGATTCGTTTCATTGGTGATTTTAAGATACGTGTAGCGAATTTCGTCTTTTAACATCACATTGTACGGTGGTTGGTATTTCATAATTAGTGTCATCTCGAGTAACAGGGCTTCTTGCTCAGAATCCGTGATAATCAGCTCAAAATCATGAATATTATGAACCAAACGCGCGGTTTTTCCGATTTGCGTTTTCGTAAAATAAGATTTCACACGCTGTTTGAGGTTTTTGGACTTACCGATATATAAAATTTCACCTTTTTTATCCCGATATATGTAGCAACCAGGCAATTCAGGCAATGTTTTTAACTTTTGTTTTAATTTTGCATCCATTGTTACACCTCCAGGACGTACGTTGGCTCTTTTATTTTAGACTTTGCGAGAAGTTTTGTAAAGCTTGCTAAATAGCCAACTGCATTCATCGCCTTGGGTACTCAAAAACAGAGTCTTTTTAGGGAAGCCAGTATATAACTTCCTAAAATAGACTCTGCGATTATTATTTCATTTTAAGTTAGCTTTACTATAAAACTAATTCCCATGGTCCCCATTCAGCTGCACCTGGAACGTCTCCTTGTGTCCACCATTTCGCTTTGTAAGTTTTCCCTTGATATATGGCAGTGTCTCCCGCAACGTAAATGGAGTCAGCTTTCCATGTATCTCCAGCTGGTAATGCGTTTACTGTGACTGCCACGGCATTACTTGTTACTGTACTAGTTCCTGTAGCAGAACTATCCGTGTTGGTTACAATGCAATAGTAATAACTTGTACCTACTACGCTTGTTGGTGCATTATAGGTTGCACTAGTTGCGCCACTTATTGCTGTGCCGCCAGTGTTCACTTTACTAGAAGCTTTATACCACTGGTAACTGAGTGTTCCTTGTGATACATTTGCTCCTATTGTAAGACCCGCTGCTCCGCTCAAAGTAGTTGCCTTATCAGTTGGTTGGCTTGTAATAGTAGGTGTTGCTGCACTACTTGTAGCACTAACGACTACGGATACCGCATTACTTGTCGTTGTTGCTGTCTTGATTCCTGTCGCTGTATTGTCCGTATTGGTAACAACGCAATAATAGTAGTTGGTACCCTCCGCATTTGTTGGTGCATTGTATGTTGCGCTTGTTGCACCACTTATTGCTGTACCGCCAGTGTTTACTTTGCTAGAGGCTTTATACCACTGGTAACTAAGTGTCCCTTTAGATACAGAGCTGACTACCGTTAAATCTGCTGCGCCACCTACTTTTATAGTTTTATCAGTTGGCTGGCTAGAGATTGTTGGAGCTTTAGCATCTGGTGACGGTTGAGCGGAATCATTTGCTGCTTTAATAATTGGCGCAATCGTATTTACAAAATTGTTTCCGTTCGCTTCATCCCAACCAATGGACCATGTCATAATTCCGCGGTAAGTAGGATATTTGGCAAGCAAGGTATTTAGAGCGGAAGCATAGACTGAAACGCTTTGTGCCCCATTACCTGCACCGTTCGTGGAAGGTACTCCAAAAGCAACTTGATCTGGTCGTAGCCCTGCAAAAGTCCCTTTATCCATCGTTACAAATCCTGTAATCAGCATCTCAGAAAGGCGAGTGTATCCTTCTGCAGAATAAACTTGTGCAAAAGGTGCACCGGCATTTGCTGATGGCTGTAACCAAGCGAAGTCGCCATTAAAACCGTTATAGTATTGCGGGTGAATGTATGTCAAAATGTCACGAGTAGCGTTAAGAACCGGTAGAAATGCTCCACCATTACCTGTGCTGATTGCCCCATTTTGAACATAGCAATACTCAGGGGCCGCAGAAATAATGAAGTCAGATCCGTAAGTAGTTTTCAGATTGCGGAGTAAATATTCCAAGTTGATGGACTGCTGTGAAGTAAGTTGGCCAATTTTGTCAGTACTCATAACAGCTATGGAACTACCCTCGAAATCAACATCAAAACCGTCAAATCCGTATTCATTAATAATACTTTTAACTCCGCTCAAGAAAGTATCTCGCTGCGCAGCATTATCCATATGAACAACACCATTTTGTCCACCGCAAGAAATAACAATTTTCTTACCTTGCGCTTGTAACGTTTTAATATCTGCTTTAAAAGCTGCTATTTGCTGTGCCTCTGTACCTGGATAGACTGCCGAAAGATCCATTGCTAAATTCGGCGTATAGTAGTTTCCTTTCGTCTCGATAAATGAAACGTTGATGACATCCCAGCCCGAACTTGCTTGAGCTAATGTTTTTTTCGATCCACCGTTGCCACCCAGCCAGTAACCTATGTTCACATGCGGTTTAAGTTGTGTACTTGATGCCGCAGATACATGTGTTGTGAATGCCATCACGGCGGAGAGTACTAGAATAATAGCTAATCCTGCTGTCAGAATATTTCTTTTCAATGATACGTTCATGAAAAAATCCCCCTAATATAATCATTATTATTACCGTGGTGAGATACTCTGATGTTACTTCCCTCTAAAAAAATTCCCAACCTTAAATAGACGCTAACCTTAGTAAGTGACCAAACAATACATTTTTTCCAACTAGTAAAAATCACCCTTTCGTATCATTCTATTTTTCACTAGATTTCTTCTAGGTTGATTGGGAATTGTCTTTGTATTAATGAACTAGTTGATGGACATTTATTCTCGCTATAAAAGAATACGCTTCCATGGATATTATTATCAAAAATTCCCATATGTTCATATTAAGATAAAGTTATACAAATGTCAATTTTAACCGCTAATTTCTGAATATGATTCTGTAGTAATTTTTTTCTCCTCGTGCATTGAGATATGCTTATGTTGCACATTTGCAAAAAATGATGCAGTGACAAAGACAATCGAAGCAGACATTATTTAGATAATATGTAATAGCTTTTATATCCTGATAATCAAGTAGACGGTTCAATTTCATGCTAGACATGTATGTTACTACAGTGCTCAGTTGCTGATATTCACTCAAATTTAGCGAGCCTTTAATTCGTGATAGTTGTTGTTAATATCCATGGATATACAACTCTAGCATAGGATTTACTCGTATAGCTATATTTGTAAGCCTCGCAGTCATCATAAATGCCCCTGCTGTTGGGTAGGCTCTTACCACTACTTGGTCGCACTCAGGACCTTCACCCGTTAAGGTTTATCCATACTGGGCAAACTAAAAAGTAGCCCCTGTTGAGAAGACTACTCTTGTTTGTTTTGTGAAGAATTAGCCTATCAAAGCCTAGGACATGACCTCTTCTTATCAATTTTATATACGAGAACTATCAGTAATATCCATACACCAATTGTAGCAACATAGCCTAATATGAGATTAGTATCTTCACCCGCGACCACATCCATTGTAGCTGCTGACGTATTATATATTTTTGATACAGTAAGAAGCATTAGATTTTTCAAATCAAAACCGCCTAAATTAGGGACAAGTAGCATATACAAAAACAAAGCAATGATACTAACTAGTGTTGACCTTACAGCAGTTGTTAATAGAAAAAAGAATACTCCAAACAAAATGAGAACCACTGATTGATAAAGAAACTGTAAGGGTACCTCTTTCAAATAGTTCACGCTTGTATTTGCCTGTACACCAACGAATAAATTAAATAAGTATTGGATAACTATGGAGAGCAATGTAGTAACCAAAACTACGCCAATTGCCATGATTATGATGGAAAAAAACTTACTAAAAAAAAGATTTTTATAACCTTTTAATAATAACTGATTTTTGATAGTCTTGTGCTTAAAGTCAAAGAATGCCACATGACAACTATAAATACCAAAAATAATAGGTAAAAATAATATCGCGATGGATGTAAAGATTTGATTTGGAGCATTTAACGGATTTAATGCCACTTTAGCTGCAATCACACGATAATAATCGTATTTCAATATGTTACTTATTTCCTCAGAATTACCATCCGTCTTAATTTCTAACTCCTCCGAAAGGGCTTGTTTCAGCGTAATACCATCTTTTTCATACATTTCCATTGAACTATTAAATCTAGCCTCTTTTAGATGTAAAGAATTGTACTGCGAATAGCTAGAAAAACTACATAATATAACAAGAAACATAAATAATGTAATAATATACTTCGCCTTCCACTGATAAAAAAATTGAACCTTAACATTATCCCACAAACTTTTCATACACCTTCTCCAAATCTGTAAAATCATTTATATCTACCTGAACTAGCTTTTTGTCATTAATAACGAAAACTTCATCTAGTATTTGATTGTAAAAATCAAATTGATGCCCACAAACTAGAATAAGTGTTTCTTTTTTACATGCTATTAATAAATTTTTGACCTGTTTTGCAGTATCATAATCTAGACCATTAGATACTTCATCTAAAATAAGCAATTGTGGGTTTGTAAACATAGCGATAAGAATGGCTAGAATCTTTTTTTGGCCAAGTGAATAGGATTTCACTTTTCTATTTAATACACTCTCATCTATGTACTTCAACAGCAATTCTCGTTCGCTATCTCCCAAATTTTTGCCCACTAATAAAGCAATATTATCAAATGCATTTAAATTACTATATAAATGTGATTCATCAAAAACTGTAGCAACATTTACTGGTTTTATAACTTCACCAGAGTAGTCTTCAAAGCCCATAATGCAGTTAAAAAATGTTGTTTTACCAGCACCATTTTTTCCTAAGAAAAAAATAATACCTGCGGAATCAAGTAGCATATTAAAATTTGATAGTATAGTTTTATTTTTGTACTTTTTCTCTAAATTTATAATTTCTAGCACTTTTACACTCCTTTTCATTCCGATAAGTATCGACTAAAGTTGAAGCAGTTACAATTTGGATAAACTTCCCATTGTAACTGCTTCAGTACTTCAATATAACATGCCTATTTTAGATACCCTGAACCATTTGATTTTACTCGATAATAGTCTGATCGGTCGAACTCTGCAAATGAAACATCACCCCAAGGACTTGGTGAGCCAATTTTATACGTTTTTGTCCCTCTATAATCTTTATATCCCGTACCATTTGCATAGTTTGTTATTCCAGCTTTTCTAATTATATTAGGAAAAATATATTGTGCTTCTTGCCATTTGCTATTTTCTGCTACAGTAGTACCATTATATCTGTAATTTATAAAATCTTTACAATATGCTGCAAACCCACCTCTTTTATAAGAATATGTCTTATTTTTGAAAGCTGATGCTCTAAGTAAGCTTGGCGTAGCCTGCACATTATCATCTGTTACTTCCTCAACTCCGACATTATCAATTTCAGAAATTGCTTGGGACGCATCTACATTGAGTTGTTCTACTTCCGTTACCGCATTTAAATCGCTAACATTTTCTTCTGCATTAACATTAAGAGCTGGTGCCACTACTGTGAGTAAAAATGAACAAGATAGCGTTAGCGCTATCATTTTAACTTTTTTACTACTAATTACGTTCTGCATAATCTAATCTCCCTTTTCTCTGTATTTTATTAACAGTCCTTATTATATACTTCCCTTCAAATAATGTCAATGATTACAATGATATGTAAATAGAGAATTTCAATTTGATGGCAGATAGCCTTTTCAGCATGTTTTTTCGTATAGCGTTGCCTATCTAGATCTTACTTCCATATTCCGATCCCAAAATTAGCATTAAACCATAAAAAAGTGGTTCTATAATAAATGTTGGGGTAGAAAATAATCTACCTCAGCATTTTTTTGTTCTCATTTCAAGACAAAAAAATACACAGTAATATCAAAATCCTTTAAGATAAAAGTGACGAAACCCAATCCAAAGGAGCGATATTACCATGCCAGACCATTTTATCATACAACTCATCGGTTTAGAAAATAAAAACATCCAACTTCTTGATTATTCGATTGAAAATCATATCTGCCACATTCATATCCAACTAAAACGAAAAAAACATGCCTGCCCCTCTTGTAAAACACGGACAGATCGCATTAAAGACTATCGTACGCACACTTTCCAACATCTAAAAGTCGCAGAAAAACGTGTCTATGTGCACTATCGAAAACGCAGATATGCTTGTTCCTGCGGAAAATCATTTGATGAAAAAAATCAAGGACTTGTGGCACGCTATCAGCGTTTTTCAACGCTTTGGCACCAAGCGGCCCTTTTTCATAGTATTTCCGCTCCGTCCTTTACTTATACTGCCAGAACGTTTGGGACCACCGCACCTAAAATTATGCGTCTATTCGACGCGCGTACAGAAGCCTTTTCCACGCCTCCCGTCTCTCTTCCTAAGGTCATCGCTATCGATGAGTTCAAGGGAGATACCGACAAAGGCAAATTTCAACTCATTATCGCTGATCCCATGACTCGTCGCCCCATTGATATCTTAGAAAACCGTCGCGCCAAAACCATTCAACGTTATTTAAGAGAACGCGGGCAGCAGGTAGAGATGGTTATCATGGATTTGAGTTCGACCTTCAAAAACGCCGTGCAACAAGCCCTTGACAAACCAGTTATTATTGCCGATTCTTTCCACTTCTCTCGCTACATCTATTGGGCGCTGAATAAAGTCCGCGTTCGTGTCCAACAACGTTTTTCAGAAAAAGATCGAAAACACGGGAAACGGATACAAAAACTCCTTTTCAAGCGATCTCATAAGCTGGACACAGCGCAAAAAAGCATCATTCGCCGTTACTTAAGCTTGCACCCTGATCTACAAACCGCCTACACCATCAAGGAAGCCTATCAGGCTTGGTTTGATGCCAATAAAGCACAAGAACGCCACGACGTTCGTCAATCCTTACACGATTTCTATCAACTCGTACAAGACAAACAGCTTCCAGAATTCATAAAAGCTATCGGTACTTTCCGACGCTGGGAAACAGAAATCATCAATGCCTTCATTTACCCACATCTGTCCAATGGTTTCGTAGAAGGAATTAACAACCGAACCAAAGTTATCAAGCGCACTTCTTATGGCTATCAAAACTTTTCACGATTCCGTGCCAAAATACTTGCCCAGCATTTTATCAAAGATTTTGACATTTCTGTAGGTTAAAAAGAGGTACAAGCCATTGTTTCTCTAGCTTGTACTTCGATATTTCACCCCAACAATTGACAAAGAGCCAAAAAAGTAGCCTCAAATCAAGAGGCTACTTTTTTATGAGAATCATATTAACCAATCGAACCTTCCATTTCGAACTTAATCAAACGGTTCATTTCGACAGCGTATTCCATTGGTAATTCTTTTGTAAATGGCTCAATGAAGCCCATGACGATCATTTCTGTTGCTTCTTCTTCTGTTACGCCACGGCTCATCAGATAGAATAGTTGTTCCTCGGATACTTTGGAAACTTTTGCTTCGTGTTCTAAGGAAATGTCGCTATTCAAAATTTCATTGTAAGGAATTGTATCAGATGTGGACGCGTTATCCATAATTAACGTATCACACTCGATATTCGAGCGAGATCCTGCTGAATTACGACCAAAGTGAACGATACCACGATAGGTTACGTTACCGCCTTGTTTGGAGATTGATTTTGAGACGATAGTTGACGATGTGTTTGGCGCCAAGTGAAGCATTTTTGCTCCGGCGTCTTGGCGTTGGCCTTTACCAGCAATCGCGATAGAAAGCGTCATACCACGTGCGCCTTCACCGCGAAGATGAACGGCTGGGTATTTCATCGTTAATTTCGAACCGATGTTTCCATCAATCCATTCCATTGTCGCATTTTCATCACAGAAAGTACGCTTGGTTACGAGATTGTACACGTTGTTTGCCCAGTTTTGGATCGTTGTGTAACGGCAATAAGCATCGCTTTTAACAATGATTTCAACAACCGCTGAGTGAAGGGAATTCGTCGTGTAAACGGGAGCGGTACAGCCTTCCACATAGTTCACGCTTGCGCCTTCGTCCACGATGATTAACGTCCGCTCAAATTGTCCCATATTCTCCGAGTTAATGCGGAAATAAGCTTGTAGCGGTGTATCGACTTTCACGCCTTTTGGAACGTAGATGAACGAGCCACCTGACCAAACTGCTGAGTTAAGCGCCGCGAATTTGTTGTCAGTTGGCGGGATAACTTTTGAGAAATACTCGCGGAAAATATCTTCGTTTTCTTTGAGCGCTGAATCTGTATCTTTGAAGACGATTCCGATGTCTTCAAGATCTTTTTTCAGGTTATGGTAAACTACTTCGGATTCGTACTGCGCGGAAGCTCCGGCAAGATATTTCTGCTCTGCTTCGGGAATTCCGAGTTTGTCGAAGGTGCGTTTGATTTCGTCGGGAACCTCGTCCCAATCGTTTACCGTGTGGTCCGATGGCTTCACGTAATAGCGAATATCTTCAAATTTCAGTTCGGATAAGTCGCCACCCCATTGCGGCATCGGCATTTTATAAAATTGTTCTAAAGACTTCAAGCGGAAATCAAGCATCCACTGAGGTTCTTCTTTAATACTTGAAATTTCTCTCACGATATCTTCTGTCAAGCCGCGTTCACTACGGAAAACGGACGTATCTTTATCATGAAAACCGTATTTATACTCGCCCATTTCTGGAATTTCAGTCATAGTCAAGATCCTCCTTTAAACTTCTTATTTCTTTCCTTCGAATTCAAAAATGGCACGTTCCATGGCTTTCCATGAAAGAGTTGCGCATTTGATTCGAGCTGGGAATTTAGCAACGCCTGATAAAGCTTCGACATCACCGTTTTCGTCGATCACATCATGTTCGTGACCCTGTACCATTTCTGAAAAGTCACGCGACATTTTGAGGGCTTCTTTTTCTGATTTTCCGATAATACTCTCGGTCATCATGGAAGCACTCGCCATCGAAATCGAACATCCGCTACCTGTAAATTTGGCGCCAGTGATGGTTTCATTTTCCACTTTGAGATGGAGATGAATTTCGTCACCACACGTCGGGTTATTCAGGTCAATCGTGACACTTTCATCGTCGAGCGTGCCATTGTTGCGCGGATTTTTGTAGTGATCCATAATAACTTGGCGATATAATTGATCTAATTTGCGACCACTCATAATCCGAAATACTCCTTTGTTAGCTTGAGGCCAGCGATAAACTGGTCGACCTCCTGCTTGGTATTATATACGTAAAAACTTACTCTGGCTGTGGAGGACGTATCCAACCACTTCATGAGCGGCTGTGCGCAATGATGTCCAGCGCGAATTGCAACGCCTTCTTCATCAAGCACTGTCGCGATATCATGGGGATGTGCTCCTTCTAAATTAAACGTAATCAGTCCGCAACGCTTCGTCGCGTCTAGTGGACCATATATCGTAATGCCGTCCAGCTTCTGCATTTCTGCCATCGCATAGGCGGTCAATTCTTCTTCGTGATTGTGAATCAGGTCAAAGCCAATCGTTTCCAAATAGTCAATCGCAGCGCCAAGACCAATCGCTCCTGCAATGTTCGGCGTCCCCGCTTCCATTTTCCACGGCAGTTCTTTCCATGTTGAGTCATGTAACTCGACAAAATCGATCATCTCGCCGCCAAATTCCGTCGGGTTCATCGCATCAAGCAATTCCCGTTTCCCATAAAGCGCGCCGATTCCAGTCGGAGCCATCATTTTATGCCCCGAAAAAGCGTAAAAATCAGCGTCCAATGCGAGTACGTTGACCTTCATATGCGGCACAGCCTGCGCGCCATCAACAACGATAACCGCGCCAACTGAATGCGCCAAATCCGCAATCTCGCGAACCGGTGCAATCGAGCCGATCACATTAGAAACGTGAGCAATCGCGACTATTTTCGTTTTCTTGTTGATCACTTTTGCAGCATTGGCAAGCGTAATCGTCGCGTCCGCGTCCAATTCAATATAAACTAGCGTCGCGCCTGTCCGTTTCGCCAACTGCTGCCACGGAATCAAGTTACTATGATGCTCCAAGTGGGAAATCACAATCTCATCTCCCGCTTGCAAATTCGCGTCACCATAACCGTTTGCAATCATATTAATCGCCGTCGTCGTCCCGCGCGTGAAAATAATTTCCGCCGTCTCGCGTGCACCGATAAAGCGCGCCACCTTCGCCCGGCTTCCTTCATAAGCATCCGTCGCGCGAGCCGCCAGCGTATGAACACCGCGGTGAACGTTCGCATTTTCCCACTCATAATACTTCATGACCGCATCTAAGACCTGCTTCGGTTTTTGGGAAGTAGCCGCATTATCCAAGTAAGCAAGCGGTTTTTCGTTAATCTCCTGCTTTAAAATCGGAAAATCAGCCTGAATTTTTTGGGTTAGCGTCATGTTAGCGCACTTTCCCTTCGATAACTTCCTTCAGTTGAAGTTTCACACTTTCGATTGGTAATTGGCGTACAACTGGATCAAGGAAACCGTGAATAACAAGGCGTTCTGCTTCTTGTTTCGAAATTCCGCGGCTCATTAGATAGAAAAGTTGCAACGGATCCACACGACCAACTGACGCCGCGTGACCAGCTACTACATCATTTTCGTCAATTAAAAGAATCGGATTGGCATCTCCACGCGCTTTTGGACTAAGCATCAACACGCGAGATTCTTGTTGCGCATCCGATTTCGACGCACCATGCTTAATATGACCAATACCGTTGAAAATTGTCGTCGCGCTATCTTTCATCACACCATGTGACAAAATCGTGCCCAGCGATGCCAAGCCGTAATGCGTCACGCGTGTCGTAATGTTTTGCGTTTGCTTACCACGACCAACCGTCACCGTTTTCACGTCACTGACAGACCCATTGCCCATCAAGTTCGTCGTATTTTCATTAATCGTGTCGCCATCATTCATCAAACCAAGCGCCCACTCCACACGGCTATCGTTTCCAACATGTCCACGGCGGCTAACATAAGTCGTCGCGCCACTTCCCAGGTTGTCCACCGCACCGAATTTAATTTGCGCATTGTTCTTTGCAATAACCTCAGCAACAATATTCACAATACCTTTATTCTCCGCGTTAAGTGTCACATAGTTCTCCACGTAAGTCACAGCGCTGTTATCATCCGCAACTAGCAACACATGATTCACAAGTGGAGAGCTCGCATTTTCATGTGCAAAAACCGCTTGAATCGGCTCTTTCACTTCCACGTTTTTCGGTACATACAAGAACAATCCACCGTTCACAAGCGCCGTATGGAAGGCCGTCAAACGACTTTCATCCACTTTTACCGCTTCGGTCATGAAATATTTCTGTACCAGTTCCGGATGTTCCTTCGCCGCCGTGATAACATCCGTAAAAATAACACCAGCATCCGCCAATTCCTTGCTCAAATGCAGTCGCGCCGGGCGATTATCAATTTGAACGTACACATTCGCGTCCTCCGCAACTAACGCCTGAACACTCTCCGGTAACGCCTCATTCGTCACACCCGCTTGAAAAGCCGCATAAGCCTCAAACTTCGTGAAATTCCAGCGATCAATCTTCGTTTTATCTACAAATGGCAATGCTAATTCCGAAGCTTGTTGCCATGCATTTATCCGTAGCTCTGTTAACCAGCCAGGCTCGCCTAAATCGCCTGAAAAAGCACGGATAAAATCATCTTTTACAGCTAAATTTTCTGTCATGATTTATCCCTCACTCTCTTATTTTTGGTCAACGGTTTCTTCTTCTTCGTCAAACTCGATACCAAGTTCTTGCTTAATCCAGTCATAACCTTCGCCCTCTAAGCGCTTCGCAAGTTCAGATCCGCCACTTTTCACGACTTTCCCTTGCATCATTACGTGTACAAAATCAGGCTCGATATAGTTCAACAAACGTTGGTAATGGGTAATAATCAAGCAACCAAAACCTTCGCCACGCATTTCGTTAATTCCTTTAGAAACGACTTTCAGTGCATCGATATCAAGACCTGAATCGATTTCATCTAAAATCGCAATCGTCGGCTCAATCATCAATAATTGCAGAATTTCGTTACGTTTTTTCTCTCCGCCAGAGAAACCTTCGTTCAAATAACGCTCAGCCATTTCTTCGTCCATTTCCAAAATAGCCATTTTCTCGTCTAATTTGCGGATATATTGCATCAATGGAATTTCTTTACCTTCTTCACGACGGCTATTAATCGCAGCACGCATGAACTCGGCATTTGTAACTCCACTAATTTCACTCGGATATTGCATGGCTAAAAATAGACCAGCACGGGCGCGTTCATCTACTGCCATTTCCAGAACATCTTCCCCATCAAGTTCGATAGTCCCTTGTGTTACTTCATATTTAGGATGCCCCATAATTGCTGAGGATAGCGTCGATTTACCAGTTCCGTTAGGTCCCATTATTGCGTGGATTTCCCCAGTCGAAATTTCTAGGTTAACCCCTTTTAAAATCTCTTTACCTTCTATTTCAACATGTAAATCTTGAATTTTCAACGTTGACATTAAAAATTACCTCCTAATTTTTTCGCATTATTTTTCATTACGTATGGTTCTAGTTTAGTATAATTCTAATCTAATTACAACTATCCGAAATACATTCTTTTTAAATAGCTCTTACTTTGTGTTAGAGCCTCGCTTCTCCCTCCATCGTTCATATTATCACTCACTGAATGACACTTGAGAAAATCGCCAATTAGCGTTCCCTACTAGTGTACCAAAATGCCACACCGAAAACACTCAAAAAGGTTTAAAAAAGGATTGTCGAAACGCAGTCGATATGCTATGGTTGTGTTAGTATAACAATTCTGGAATACCCAAGATTATGGGAGGCATATTTAATATGAAGAAAGCCATCATCGCATTAGCTTTGATTGTCCTGTCGGTAGCCTTATTTTTAACGGCTTGTACGTCGCCAAAATCAGAGTTCATGTCATCTTTTCGAAATACCGTAAAAAACAAGCAATTTACAACTTTAATAACGCTGCAACCCGTGGCAATATCAGGATTTGAGGAACTTAACCAGTTGAACCCAGATGCCCTAATTGCAAGCAATGTAACCGTCAAAACATCGCGTGACAGTGATCGCGATTTAACCTATAATACATTTGGCGTTCATGTCGGCGGCGTCCCAACAATGGATATAACCGCCCATTCGTTCCAAAACGGCAGTACCGGCAAAATTTTTGTACCTGTCAATGATTTTTTTCAAACAGCAACACCTGTCACGAACCTGCTAGATTTAGCGACCAATTCAGTATTTTCCAAAGTACTTGCCGAAAACGAAGACTTAAAAGACAAACAACTGGATCTATTACAAACGTGGCAAAATGTAACCAATCAAGTCATCGATGAAAAAACGGTGGACGAGCAAGCCGACCAACTTCAAGCAATCGAAGGAAAAACCGCTTTCCTAATCTATGAAAACTTGAATAAGTTAGATAAAAGTCACTATCAAACAGAAAATGGGACGATTAAACTCACGCTTAGCAAAAAAGAACTCGCCGAATTGGCAAATGCTTGGCTAGAAGAATTCCGCTCCAATCATGATTTTATAAGTTTTTACGCAAACGTGTCGGGACTAAAAGAATCGCAAGCAAAGGAATCATGGAATGCTAGTAGTAGCGATATGCAAGAAACGCTGAAGGCGCTCATTCAGAATAAGAACATCCAACTGAGCACGGTGATGACCTTACATCCTGACGCAGACAAAGGTATTAAAAAGCTAGTTATAACCGTCGATTATGCCAATCAGGAAAATCATCAGAAACTAAAATTCAACTTTACGATGGAGCTTCTAGACTTTGAGAAAATTCCTGAGTCTCCGAGTAAGGCAGATATCGTTACGAAGAAAGAACTCGATAATGTGATGACCGACGTTATACAAGCGCAGCGAAAATGATTATCGCGTACGTCTGATAGTACAATCACCATTACCTTATTGGGACCCACATTACTGATTTTCATGAAATTCTTAGATTCCCTTCCTTTTGTTTTCATCCGTTTTCTGTAATATAGTCTTTGTAAACAAGATAGCTTTTACGTTTCCCCCCTTTTTCGTAATTGACTATCCTATCCTTTTTTCAAGCTAGTTCCCCTGCTAGCTTGTTTTTTTATTTCTGGAACGAAAAACAGGCGTATCGAAAATCTAATGACAGATTTCCGATACGCCTTTTTCTTATTCATCGTCTCGCAATATTCACCGTTGTAAACACGAATTTATCATACCGGTGGCGCGATTTCGAATACTCGAAAGCCATCCCATTATTCAAATAAACCGTTTGTTCAACTTCAATCACCGGGTCCATCTCCGAACAATCAAGATAATCAAAATCCATTTGTCCCGGCTTATCCGCCCGAATTTGCTTATAGGAACTCGCAATTTTCAAGTTCAACCGTTCGCGAATATACGTATAAATCGAATGCTCCAGAACTTCCTGCGTCACACCAGGAATCAGCGCAACAGGCATGCACGTATGCTCTAAAACATAAGGCTCACCGTCCACAAGCCGTGCCCGAACAATATCATAAACCGGTGTTTCTAGATCAATATTTAATCGTTCGGCTACATATTTATCAGGAAATGTCACCTGGAACTGCACGATTTTACTTTCTACATCGCGTCCTTCCAGTAACTTTGTAAAGCCGTTCACTTCCTGACTATGAATATTCAATCGATCCATATCAAGCGCTGACTTAATGATAAACGTTCCGTGCCCACGCTTGCGATACAATAACCCTTCCAAAACAAGAACCTCAAGTGCCTTCTTCATCGTCATGCGGCTACAATCAAATTCTTTTGCAAGTGTCATTTCATCTGGAATTGGTTTATCAAGCGAATATTCTTTGGCGAAAATACGCTTTTTCAACGCCTCCGCGATAAAACTATATTTTGTCTGATTATTTGCCATGGCGCTAAACACCTCTTTTTTCTTTCTATTCTATCACAAAAATTACTCAGCGAAACCATGATTATCGGAAAGCTCTTTATACCAGCGACCAGAAGATTTGATTGTCCGTTTGTAATCTTGATCTAAGTTCACTTCCACCAAGCCGTAACGGTTTTTGTATGCATTTGCCCACGACCAACAATCCATAAATGTCCACAAATGATACCCTTTACAGTTCGCACCTTCCGCCATTGCTTTATGCAACCATTTCAAATGATCCTTAATAAACGCAATCCGGTAATGGTCATCAATGTATCCATCCGCTGTACGATAACGATCCTCGCCCTCAACGCCCATCCCATTTTCAGAAATGAAGAACGGAATGTTACCATAATTATCACGCAGATTAATCGAGATATCATAGATCGCCTTCTCGAAAATTTCCCAACCCCGATACGGATTCATTTTGCGATAGGGCATTTCATAGTTATCAAATAAATGCTCTGGCATAAGCGGCGCATCTGGGTGAGTTGCATACTCCTTCGCTTTTACACGGCGCGGCTGATAATAGTTCACGCCAAGAATATCAATAATATTGTTCTTAATAACCGCCAAATCTTCCTCCGTATAGGTCGGTAAAATAGCATGTTCCTTCAAAATATCTACCAAATCAGCCGGAAATTCTCCTTTTGTCACAGGATCTAGGAAACTGCGATTAAAAATCAAATCGGCAATATGTGCTGCGCGAATATCAGCTGGATTTTGGCTACGTGGATAAGATGGCGTCAAGTTCAAGATGATACCAATTTCCCCATTTTGTTTGAGTGCATGGTATTCCTTCACCGCAAGCGAATGCGCAACCGTCGTGTGATACGCCACTTGCACCGCCCGTTTGAAATCGACAACATTCGGATAATGCGCATCATATAAATAGCCCATCTCAACCGGAACAATCGGCTCGTTAAACGTAAACCAATGCTTCACTCGATCACCAAACAGCTCAAAACACGTTTTTGCAAAAGTCGCATACGCACTAACAACTTCACGGTTTTCCCAGCCACCGATTTCCTGCATCGACATCGGCATATCAAAATGATACAAGTTCATAAACGGCTCGACACCATTCGCTAACATTTCGTCAATTACACGGTTATAAAAATCAACAGCTTTCGGATTTACCTCACCAATCCCATCAGGAATCAAGCGCGACCACTGAATCGACGTCCGGAACGAATTATGTCCCGTTTCCTTCATTAACTGGATATCCTCTTTATATTGATAATAGAAATTAGACGTGTTCGCAGGCCCAACATCATTGAAAAAACGACCTGGTTCGATGTCATACCAATGATCCCAAATACTCGATTTTCTGCCATCCACATCAGCAGCACCTTCCGTTTGCGGACCAGAAGCCGCACTACCCCACCAAAAATCTTGCGGAAATTCATATTTCATCATTTCTACCTCCAAGAGACGAGCATCAAACGCCCGTTTAATATCTTTATTATACCCTATTTATTTAAAAGTATAAACTTATAACTCGTCAAAGGTATATTTGATGTGAAAGTAAAAATACTCAATTGGATTAAAAAAATCATTATGAGTGGTTTATCTTAAATGCAGTTCAATTAGAGATGTGCATGTATCATCTTTCTTGTTATTGTATCATCATACCTACGCGGTCACTTCAAAAGCGCGATTGTTGATACAATAGCATTTCAAGCGTTTTATAACTATTTAACACATGACTACATTTGACTATAAAAACAAATTATTAGGGGCGAACTAGAGCAAAGATGGATTATATGAAAAACACCGATCGCGTTCTGATCGGTGTTTTTTGCGCCCTTCACTCCAAGGCTTTTCTAGCCAATGGCATTAACTCTTTAAGTTCATCTTCTGTAAATAATTCTTGGTTTGAGGGAATTCTAATGCGTAGCTCTAGGAATTTTTTCATTAACTCTCTGTCTTTATTTTGCGTCTCTTCTTTTACGTTTGGCCATTGTCCTGTCTCGGCGTAAATCATCACTTCATAAGCATCTTGGGGCGACTTAAAAGCCCTATCGGCGTTTTCCTTTGAGATTGCATAAAATACTGGTTGATCATATGGACCTTGAGGCCAAGATATTTGATATTCGCGTTCTTTTTCAATAACAGCAAAGCCATTACCACGATGAATTTTTTCCAACTGTCCACATCCCAGCTATAAATTTATTTATCCCATAACGGGCAGGGATATTCAGGAGGTTCATTACTTTGTATATGTTCACGATTACTTAAAACTGTGAGTAGTATTTTATACATAAATTCTTTATATGCTTTCCAAAAATCTTCGAATCCACTCTTTCCAGAAACTGATGCACGTTCGCCAGTCATATAAACTTCAAATTTTCCATTCGTATACTCAATTCTAACCTGATATTCATCACGATGATTTTCTTCCCCGGCAAAAAGTGAATACCTTAATGCTGAATACCCCAATAAGTTAATGTCACGCTGAATCATTTCTTTATATTCTTCAATTTTTGATTCCACTTCATTATCCCCTTCAAAAGACCTAATTATCCCATAATGGACAAGAATATTCTGGTGGCTCTCCATCTCTTACCCTTTTCCTATTTGAAAGGATAGTATCCTGCATTATACTTAGAAACTGATGGAATGCATCAAAAATATCTTCAAACTGGTATTTCCCCATTACACCAGCTCTATCAGCTGTCATATAAACTTCAAAGGTTCCTCCAATTTTTTCAATTCTAATTTGATACTCTTGTCTGTTGTTTTCTGGCCCCTCAAAAATGGAATACCTTAAGTCTCCATAGCCCAATATTTGAATATCATCCTCTAAAATATTTTTATACTCTTCAATTGAATCACTGTTCATTTTACTACCTCCTTTAAAAGTCCTAATTTTTCATACCAGTCGACCACAGTTCCTAGTTGAATCTGAGTGCCTCCGCCTGCTCCAAAAACTTCTGCTACCTTTCCTTGTTGGGGATTTGCTATATCGTCCAAAGTAAAATTATGTTTTCTCATCCCAGTTCTTAAGTCGTTTTGCATCGCAGGAGGGAGGTTCTCAACAGCTTTTTTTACGTTCACCAAGTTTATATCTTGCACCACTTCGTATTGGTAATAAGGCTTTACACTCTCTGGATATGGTAACCCTCTGGTATCATACTCAAGAATCTTACCATTTTCCACAGGACTCGTAAATCTTCCGAAAGAATCTCCATACCTATCAATAACTTGTCCAGCTTTCAAATTTGCATTAACTGTAATTGCTTTTCCGGCCTTATCCACAACAAAACCATCTGCTTTTGGCCATTTTATATCGCCTGACTCATCTAGGTATTTAGGTGAGCGAACCAAGGCTCCCCATTTTGATTCATATGCTATTTCTCCATTTTCTAAAACGATTTTCTTAGGAGAGAAAGGCTTTACAACCGCTCCAACTTCTTCACTTATATTATTGACTTTAGAGCTAGCACTGACATCTTTCACATTTTTTATCTTGCTGAAATCGTTAATACCTTTCGTAATACCCAACACACTAGCCAAAAAGATAGTAGTACTAGCTAATCCATAGGCATCTCCCTTTTTATAGGGTTCTAAATAACTAGACACGATACCATTCCAGAACATCCCCATTGTTCCTGACGGGTCAGTACGCAGGTTTTTCATCAACATAGCCATGCTCTCCAAATGTTTTTCTGGATGTTTCAAACTATCAAGCGTACTTTTCCCAAACCCAAAAATAGAATCTCTCGTAGAAGCGCCAATTTGACGTACCTTATTTCGATCATAATGCCGATAATCTTCTTCAATTTTAGAGGCGTGTGCGCGATCCATTTCCATGAGGCGTCGCATATCTTGGCTAATCCGATGCATCGCTTCACCTTCATTTTGCTGTAATTGCGTCAACTTTTGCCTTAAATAATCATCTAAATCTTCCATCAATCCTTGGTTATGTCGCATGACCCATAATTCATCTGGATCATCTGGTATGCGCTCGATGCTTGGCTGTGACACGCGGAATACCTCGCTTTTGGCATCATCTAAAGCGTATCCCTGCATTTCAGCCGCTTTTTGAAGGCCACGCGCATCAATGAGCATATCCTGATTGCGATAGGTTGGGCTATCTATGTCTTTCAAATCATTCACATAGTTTTCTAAATACGTAAACAGTTTTGTCACCGTTCCTTGTTGCCTAGAAATATCGTCTCGATGGGCACCAAATTCCATCGTCAACGCTTCGGCTAATTTCCCTTGTTGTTGAGCGATGGCATTTTGTACGTTGACTAACACACGGTCTAACGTTTCTAAGCTCGATTTCATTTTATGGAGCGATGTCAATACATCTTCCAATTCCCCTATATTGATTTTAAAATCCATTAGCCTTCGCCTCCTAGCTTTGCATCTGTTTCAATAAATGCATGTACCGCTAGTTGGCTATCAACAAAAGATTGGTTTAATTTCGTAAATTGATCCGCTTTTATTTCTGTTACTAATCCCTCTTTTACCTCCATATAACGTGTCATAAAATCAGGGGAAACTTGCTTATTCAATCTGTCCATGGTGTGTTGAATCTTTGTGGCTTCGGCTTTAAAATCTGATACGGCTTGTTCCCCCTTTTTTAATTGTTTCAAAACCCAAGCTGTGTCAATATCAATTTGCGTTGACATATCATATCTCCCTCCGCAAGGCATTCTCGGTCTGCTCACAGTAGGAAATCATGTCTTTAGCTTCCTCTTCTATTTGATTAAGCCTATGTATCATTTTCTCCTCTATTTCGTGATTTTCATCTTGAATCCCATTTTTCCTGTTCTTAATACCATCCACTATACTTTCTAAACTACGTTTTCTAGCAGATATCGCATGTCGAACTTGTTCGTAATGTGGCATATGGCACTTCCTCTCGTGTTAGTATCTTCCATTACTTATTATAGCAAATATAGACAAAATAAAAAAGCCTCCACACGAAGGGCTTCATAAATCATTGGAAAGGATCAGCAATGTCTGTTGCAGAAGCACTCGCGCTCATGATCGGCTTTGGAAGCTTTTTAGTTTCCTTAATCGGTCTAGTAGTCAAGATTGCTAAAGCAGTACAACAAGACAAAGAATAGCCATCTACCTCAACTTTGACCGGTTGATAGATGGCTATTCTAGCATTTATAAATAAGTCACTGTTCTTGGAAATCTCTACTTGCGAAGAGGGTTGTGTTACTAGCACGACTCTCTTTTCATATTCATTATAACAAAATTCCTATTCCCACGCAACATTTCTTCTCCTCCCCTCTTGCTAACCGCCCCCAACTAGGCTAAAATATAAACATGTCGTATATGTCTAGGAATATGGCCCAGACGTTTCTACTTAGCTACCGTAAATGGCTAAACTACGAGCAATAGCATACTCGATTTCTGCTTTTTAGGTAGGATCGGTTCTTTTTTGCGATGGCTCATCTTTGAAAAATGTGCGACAACACAATTCAGGGAGGCTTTTTTTAATGGAAAAATTGTTTAGACTACGAGAAAATAAGACAACGATTAAAACAGAAATTTTGGCGGGGTTAACGACTTTCTTGTCAATGGCTTACATATTATTTGTGAATCCGTCCGCACTTGCAACAACCGGGATGGACATGAGCGCGGTATTCGTTGCTACGGCTCTTGCGGCTGTCGTCGGATCGTTACTCATGGGACTTATCGCGAACTATCCAATCGGGTTAGCGCCTGGAATCGGACTTAGTTCTTTTTTCGCGTACACGGTTTGTGCACAGTGGGGCATTCCTTGGGAGACCGCACTATCTGGCGTTTTAGTGTCCGGTTGTGTGTTTATCGTCTTGACTGTTACAGGAATTCGTGAAAAAATTATTAACGCAATTCCAACCGAGTTAAAATTCGCCGTGGGTGCAGGGATTGGTTTTTTCATCGCTTTTCTTGGCTTGAAAAACGCGGGGATTATCGTTGGAAATAAGGCGACACTCGTGGCACTGGGCGATTTGCATAATAGCGCTGTCCTGCTCGCTGTTTTTGGTATCGTTATTACCATTATTCTCATGACTTTAAATATAAATGGAGCGATTTTTATCGGGATGGCAGCGACTGTTATTGTCGGCATGATTTTCCAACTAATCGATGTTCCAACTCAAGTCGTGGCACCGATTCCAGATATTTCGCCTACTTTTGGACAAGCACTCTTTCACCTTGGCGATATTTTCACACCACAGATGTTGATCGTCATTTTGACATTCTTCTTCATTGATTTCTTTGATACGGCTGGAACACTCGTTGCGGTAGCGAATCAAGCAGGATTCATGAAAGATAACAAAATCCCACGCGCAAGCCGTGCCTTGTTCGCTGACTCCTCGGCGACGATTGTTGGCTCTATTCTAGGAACCTCTACAACAACTTCTTATGTAGAATCGACAGCGGGGGTTGCGGTTGGCGGACGTACCGGATTGACCGCGATTGTCATAGCAATTTGTTTCGGACTATCGATGTTCTTTTCACCACTGCTCGGCGTTATCACAAGCGCTGTAACGACTCCTGCCCTAGTGATTGTCGGCATTCTAATGATTGGTAACGTGGCACATATCGACTGGTCCAAATTCGAAATCGCCGTTCCTTGTTTCATGGTTATTTTGATGATGGTACTTAGTTTCTCGATAGCATCAGGAATCGCGCTCGGCTTCATTTTCTACCCGATTACGATGTTCTTCAAAGGTAGATACAAAGAAGTCCACCCGATTATGTACGTATTAATGATCTTATTTATCTGCTATTTTATATTTGTTGTTTAAAAAAAGTTGGGCGTCATCGCGCCCAACTTTTTTAATGGTTTTCATAGTAGTCATAGCCTCGCCCCACATCCGCCAAGCTATGCGAATCCGAGCCATAAACCAATTCAATCCCCAATCTTCGCGCCTCATTCACTACATCAAGCGGTGGATACGTTTTTTCACAAAATTCCTTGTAAAGTCCCGCCGTGTTCCAATCCAACTGATATTCCCGCGCCTTAACATCCCTCAGCAAATCTGAAATATGGAGTCGCGTATCCTTTTTCATCCCAGTTTCTTCATTTACAAAAAAGCGCTGAAACTTCTGGCAAAGTGAAATATGCCCCAATCGCGTCGGCTTCGCTGGCCCTAAGTCAGCAAACAACGATTCTCGAATCAACGCATAATACCCCTTCTGAACTGCATCAAAGCTACCATAATACTTCAAAATTCCCGCCTCAAAATCCTCCGCTGAAAAATCAATAAAGCGCCAACCACCGATACCTGGCATAAAGTGTAGCGACAAAACACCATCATCCATCTGCGAACCATACTCCCTAAGCAACGCCCGCGTATCCTGCTCAAACCCCGGCAAAAAATCCACTTCCAAACCGACATGAATCCGAATCTGATCTTTATATTTACGCTTCATCGCCTGCGCTCGCTCAAAATAAGCATCTAATTGATCCCACCGAATTGCTGCTGTCGCAATGTCCTCCATCGAATTCGCAATAACTTCCTCAAACGCAGCCGGCATTGGTGGATGCTCCGTAATCGAATAATCCGTGAACCCCAGTCCAATTGCTTTTTCAATCATAGCCTCCACCTTGTCCCCTGAACCGTGTGGACAAAATTCCGTATGCGTATGCCCATCCCATTTTTTCATCCTGCATCGCTCCTTTTTTGTCCATTGTATCAAAAAAAGCCATGATAGCAACTACCATGACTTGATTTGTTTTATTTCACTATAACTGGTATCCGCTTGATCTCTTTAAAATTCGCATCTACCGCTACAATTTCTAATTTATCCGCATTGCTCGTAATTTTTTTGATAATCTCTGTACATGTGTAGGTTCCTGCTATTGGGTCCAAATCAGCTTGCTTCGCGACTTCACCATTCACAAAAAGGCGCACATATTTAATATCTTTACCGTATGTTCCTGTTAGTGTGAGGCTACCAAATGCATAGTCATCCGCTGTTAACGTAAGATCTAGCACAATCGGCTTCACTACAACTGTTGCACGACCAACCTCTACATAAGCATCGTCTACTCCAACAACTTCCACCAAATCGCTATCTTTCAAAATGCTTTTCTTAGCATTCGCAAAAATATAGCTACGATCTTCGTTTATTATGGCTTCTTGCACAGCTTTACCGTTGACCCAAAGACGTACTTTACTGATATTCTTACCGATCGTCCCGGTAAGTGGCAGCATACCAAATTGATATGTGTCCGCTTTTATCCAGTTCTCTAGTGGGGAGCTCGTAACGGTTACTCTCACGCGTTTCACTTCCGCGTTTTGTGCGTCAACACCAACGACTTCCACTAGGTCTTTCTTCGATGTTACAAATTGCGTGATGTTCTTTGCTTGATAAGTTCCGTCTGGATTTGTTGTCGCTTGAGCCACTGATACACCATTGACCCAAAGAGAAACTTTTGCGATGTCTTTTCCGTAAGTGCCTTCGATGTTCGCCGCGTCCACCTGATATCCATTGGCTGTTAGTGCATAATCTTTGACGATGGAACCTGTAATTTTCACAGGAACGCGCATTAGTTCGACAAATTTCGAATCAACGGCTACGATTTCGACTTTGTCTGTTGGTGCCTTGACGTAATTCGCTGCCTTTTCGATCGTGAATGTGCCATCTGTGTTTAATGTGGCTTGTGTTACCGCAACCCCATTGACCCAAAGGCGAACACGCGGGATATTTTTGCCGTATGTTCCTGTTATGGTTGCTTCGCCTAGCTTGTAATCATTCGCAGAAAGTGTGATGTCAGCGCCTTTTGTCACAGAAATGCTCGCCACATTCGCTTTACCATTTAGTGGTTTTGTGATGTATACGGTTAGACTCGTGTTAACTGTTTGTTGTGGTATCGAGACACTATATTCTCCGTTCGCGTCCACTGTACTTGAGCCTAAAACAAGGGAACCATTTCGTACAACCACACCTGCATTCGGTTCACCGGTCCCTGTTACTTCTGTTGTATTTGTTGTCACTGGATTAATCGTGATTGGCGCAATGACATTGAATTCACTTTTTGCCTTATCCAAATCTTTCTGGATACTCGTTCTCGTTGTGTAGTCTATTATCAAATTAACCTGTGCCTGCGCTTTATTCAAGTCTGTTTGGTTTGTTGTTGGTTTGACATGGTTTGCAGAATTATTATCGATGAACAATTCATCCACCAACTGGCGTGCAAGTTCTTCTGGGGTTGGAACCGCTGTTACCCTCAAGTCCGCGATTAAGTAGGATACGTTCTCTACTTGTGCCCAAATCGCAACCGTATCGCCAACTGCTAACGTGCTCGGCGATACAACATTTTTCGTATTTCCGCTTACCGTACTTGTTGTCGTCATCGCGTTATTATTTAATGTAAACTTGTAGGCATATTTCGCCTGTTCCGTATTATCTAACGCAAAAGTTGCCGCTTGATGATCGTCGCTTAATGTGATTCCTTGGAACGCATCGCGCGCTCCAACTAGCGTTTCGGCTTTATTCAAGTAGCCCTGTAGCGTATCTTTTTCTGGAGATGCTTGTAGAATAGCTACTTTCATTTGCGCCTCCGTTACACTTGCTTTACTGGCCGTTGTTGCTACCATTTTAGTCGGATTGCTATCCACAAACAAGCCTAAAACTGCCGCTTCTGCTTCTTCATACGGTATTCCGATGACATCCTGCGTTAAATCCGCAGCCGTGAAACGTTGTCCTTTGGAATTCAGTAAATTCACGTAAATTTTGACTTTCATGCCTTTTTCTAAAGTCACCGCTCCCATATCGATCCATGAGCCGTCTTCATCGTACCGATTCACACGATTTAGCGCTACCTTGTATGTATTGTCTGTTGATGCCATGCCTGTTGTCATCGCGATTCTTGTGCCAGTCGCATTGTAAACCTCTGCGATGAAAACCGTCTGTGATTCGAGTTTTCCAGTGATTCCCGTTGCTCCTTTTAAAGCGCTATCGATTGTTAAAGTGGATTGGATTTTCGTGGTTAGTTGGCTGATCGCCTTATCCAGAATCAATCGTAACTCGGCTTGCTGGATTGGATCTTCTAAAAGGGCAACATCTGCAATCGCATCGTTGACTGGCGTTTGATCTAGTCCCGCTCTGATATCATTTTTTGGGTCTTTCCCTACAAACAATGCGTTGACTTCCGCTTTCACATTTCCGTAGATCGAGCCTTGTACTGCTTGGTTCGCCGCTTGTGCCCCAACTGGTGCCGTCGCGATAACCGATCCTGCAAAAACATTCGTTGCTAAAAAAAGTAATGCTGTTTTCTTCATTATTTTATTCATTCTTTTCGCCCCTTTTTGATTTATTTGTTCATAGTTCTACTTCAATCCTAGCAGTGTCCGCCTCGAAAAAAATACAATATTTCCGCTTTTTGGTGAAAAGTCATGACAATTTAGACATATTTAATCAACACAACTCGCTTATTTCTAGAATATTCTATGAACTTATTGGTATACTGGAGATATTCTTCCTTTTATATTTACAAAAACGCTTTAACCTGCTAATATGGTAATACAATAAAGTTAACGTAAAAAGGAGCTCAGAAATATGAAATGGAATCGAAATTTACCTACTGGAACCAGAGATAAACTTTTTAAAGAAGCGGCGGCGGCTTATGATATGGAACATCTGGTGAATCGGTCGTTTCATGCGCGCGGATATCAGAGAATTGAAACGCCTGTCATCGAATTTGATGATGTTTTCTCGGCGATTAATGATGTAAATCTGTACCGTTTTTTCGATAAAAAGGGGCGTTTGACAGTTTTGCGGCCAGATATGACGTCGCCGATTGGTCGGGTGATTAGTACGACAGGTGTGACGCCGCCGCTCAAGCTTTCGTATAGCGGTAAGGTGTTTCGGGCGAATGAGGAATTGGCTGGGGAACGCAATGAAATGACGCAGGCTGGGATTGAAATTATCGGGTTTGCTTCTATTAAAGCGGAGATTGAGTGCATTACGAGTGCGATTGTGGTTTTGAAGCAGCTGGGGATTAGTGATTTCCAAATTGAGATTGGGCACGCGGCGATTTATCAGGCTGTGATTCAGACGCTGGATTTGCAAGGTAGCGACGAGGAAGCTTTTCGCCAAGTGTTGCAGAATAAGAGTTTGTTTGGGATTCGGGCGTTTGTGGAAAGCCATCCGAGTGTGATGGATGATTTTATTTTGGCATTGCCGCGCTTGTTTGGTTCGGTGGACACGATTCGGGAGGCGCAGGCGTTGACGGACAATGTCGTTATTTTGGAGGCATTGGCGCAGATGGAGACGATTATTGAGGTCGTGGATGTGCCGGAGCATTTGTCGGTGGATATTGGCTTGGTGCAGGAGCTTCATTATTATACGGGCGCGATTTTCCGTGGTTATGCGGATATGTCGGCGGTTCATTTTTTGAGCGGTGGTCGGTACGATTCGCTTTTCGCTGAGTTTGGGGAGGATAATTGGCCTGCTGTTGGGTTAGCGCTGAATTTGGATGAGATTGTGTCACTGAAACGGCGGTCGTTGAAAGAAGACAAGCCGGACGCGAAAACGTTTATTCATTATTCGCTTGAAACGATGCATCTGGCGGAAGAAATTCTGGCTAAGACGCCAAACAGTTCGCTTAGTTTTTTCGATCAGTTGTCGGAGAGCGTTGCCTTTGCGAAGAAATGGCAATTTAGTCGAATCATTGATGTGAGCGATCATACGGTGCGCGAGATTGATCCAGAAAAGGAGGTTTTGACATGAAATCACTGCAAATTGCCTTGACGAAAGGACGCTTGGAGAAGTCGGCGGTAGCACTTTTTGAGCAGGCTGGTGTGGATTGTACGATGCTACATGAGAAGAGTCGGAAGCTTATTTTTAAGAGTGAGGACGCGCCGTATTCGTTTATTTTGGCGAAGGCGCCGGACGTGACGACGTATGTGAAGCATGGTGTTGCGGATATCGGGATTGTTGGGAAAGACGTGCTGATGGAGCAGGATAAGGAGCATTACGAGATGCTGGATTTGAAAATTGGGCGGTGTCAGTTCTGCCTTGCGTCGACGCCCAGCTACGATCCTAGTGATTATAGGCGCAAAATTATCGCGACGAAATACCCGACGGTGGCGACGAAATATTTTCGCGAACGTGGCGAGGATGTCGAGATTATCAAAATTGAAGGGTCGGTTGAGATGGCACCGATTCTGGGACTTGCCGATGCGATTATTGATATTGTAGAAACGGGATCGACGCTACGTGAGAACGGATTGGTTATTTTTGATACAATGTACGATATTTCGGCGCGGCTCATCGTGAATAAGGCGTCGCTGAAACGGAATAAAGCGCAAATTTTTGAATTAATTGATTTGTTGGAGAGCACGCTTGAGGAGGACGCGAAATGAGGTTTATTTCTGGGGATAAAGAGGCGATATTGGAGCAATTACATAGCGCGACGAGTGCGGATACGCAAGTCGAGACCGAGGCTTCTGTCAAAGTGATTATCGAGGATGTGAAAGCGAATGGTGACGCGGCGCTTTTTAGACTGACGGAGCAATTTGACGGGGTTCGATTAACGGATTTTAGAGTGGCGCAAAGTTTGCTGGACAATGCTTTGGATCACGTGGAAGCTGATTTTATCAAGGCGTTGGAACAGGCGAAGGTGAATATCCTGTCTTACCACCAAAAGCAGAAGCAGTCTGGATTTGTGGACACGGAGAAACACGGCGTGATGCGCGGTCAGCTCGTTCGTCCGCTTGAAACGGCTGGGATTTATGTTCCCGGTGGTACGGCCGCTTATCCTTCTTCCGTATTGATGAACATTTTACCTGCCAAAATTGCTGGGGTTCCGCGGATTATTATGGTGACACCGCCTGGAAAAGATGGCTTGAATCCGTATATTCTAGCTGCTGCGAAAATTGCGGGTGCGGATGAAGTGTATCAAATCGGGGGCGCGCAAGCCGTTGCTGCTCTCGCGTTCGGGACTGAATCGATTCCAAAAGTAGATAAGATTGTTGGACCGGGTAATATTTTTGTGGCGCTAGCGAAACGGGAAGTGTTTGGCATCGTGGATATCGATATGATTGCCGGGCCTTCGGAGGTTGTCGTGGTCGCGGACGCCACGGCGAATCCTCGTTTTGTTGCTGCGGATTTATTGTCGCAAGCGGAGCATGATACGTTGGCGCGCGCGATTCTCATTACGACGAGTGAAGCGTTTGGTCAAGCCGTTGCTTCCGAAGTGGAAAAGCAGCTTCCAACCCTGCCGCGCGAGGAGATTGCTCGGGCTTCGATTACCAATTTTGGTCAGGTGATTGTTGCTGAATCTGTGGAAATCGCGTTCGATATTATGAATGAGATTGCGCCGGAGCATCTCGAAATCCAGTTGGAGAACCCGATGGATTATCTGAGTTATGTTAAAAATGCTGGCTCGGTTTTCTTGGGCGCTTATGCCTCCGAACCGCTTGGTGACTATTTTGCAGGACCGAATCACGTGTTGCCGACGAGTGGAACGGCGCGATTCTTCTCCCCGCTCGGTGTCGCTGATTTCTGCAAACGTACCTCGTTTATTTCTTACACAAAAGACGCGCTGGCGAAGGAAAAAGATGCGATTGTACTGCTCGCTGAAAAGGAAGGCTTGACGGCGCACGCTCGCGCTATCGAAATTCGATTTGAGGAGGATGACGAAGATGAGAACAGCTAAAATAGAACGGAAAACCGCGGAAACATCGATTAAAATGGAGGTTTATTTGGATCAGCCGGAGAAATGCGAGATTAACACTGGGGTTGGCTTTCTTGATCACATGTTGACTTTATTTGCGAGGCATAGTCGGATTGGATTTGTTTGTGAGGCGATTGGGGATCTGGATGTCGATTCGCACCACACGGCGGAAGATGTCGGGATTGTGCTCGGCCAATGTTTGAAGGAAGCTCTTGGCGATAAAGCTGGGATTAATCGTTATGGTTCGGAATATGTGCCGATGGATGAGTCACTTGGCTTTGTGGCGCTTGATCTCAGCGGGCGTTCGTACCTCGTTTTTGATGCTTCGTTTGATAATCCGAAACTTGGTGATTTCGATACGGAATTGGTCGAGGAATTCTTTCAAGCGGTGGCGTTTAATGCAGCGATGAACCTGCATTGTCGCGTGCTTTACGGCAAAAATACGCATCACAAAATTGAGGCACTGTTTAAGGCGTTTGGGCGTGCTCTGCGTCAAGCGATCACGGTAAATCCTGATATTCAAGGGGTCAACTCGACGAAAGGTGTGCTGTAAATGCAGATTGCGATTATTGATTATGACGCTGGCAATACGAAAAGTGTGAGCAAGGCGCTCGATTTTATCGGGATTGAAAATACGATAACGGCTGTGAAAAAGACGATTTTGGAGGCAGATGGCATTATTTTGCCGGGTGTTGGTGCGTTTCCGCAAGCGATGGCGGCACTCGAAGAACGCGATTTAATTGCTGTTCTGCAAGAGGCTGTCGCGCACGGAAAACCGCTACTTGGGGTTTGTCTCGGAATGCAATTATTGCTTGATTCTAGTGAAGAATTTGGCTATACGCAGGGACTTGGACTCATTCCGGGTCACGCGAAATTGCTGCCAGACACAGCGAAAATTCCACATATGGGCTGGAATCAGTTGGAAGTGAAGCAGGACTCGCCGTTAACGCGGGATCAGGATGGTAATTTTGTGTATTACGTGCATTCTTATTACGCGGTTTGCGATGCTAAGTACGTGATGGCGTCCAGTGATTATTCTGTGGAAATTCCCGGTATTATCGCCAATGAGAACGTATATGGCGCCCAGTTTCACCCTGAAAAAAGTGGACAAGCAGGACTCGAAATTTTACAAGGATTTAAGGAGGTAATCACATGCGCATCTTCCCAGCAATAGATTTGAAAAACGGTCGTTGTGTGCGGCTATATCAAGGCGACTTCGCACAGGAAACCGTTGTAAACCCTGACCCCATCGCCCAAGCCACGGCGTTTAGTGAACAAGGCGCAACCTATTTACATATTGTTGATTTGGATGGGGCGCTTGAAGGAAAACCGATTAATCTAGACGTGATTCGTGCCATGAAAAAAGCCGCTGGACTCCCCGTCCAAGTTGGTGGCGGCATTCGAACGATGAAACAAATCACGTTTTATCTCGAAGACGCTGGTATCGATCGTGTTATTATCGGCTCGGCAGCACTGGAAAACCCTGATTTAGTTCGTGACGCGGTGAAGCTTTATGGTGATAAAATTGCGGTCGGAATTGACGCGAAAAATGGCTTTGTTGCAACGTCTGGTTGGCTTGACGTGAGCGCTACGGATTACTTGACGTTCGCAAAAGAAGTCGAAAAAAGCGGCGTTCAAACGATTATTTTTACGGATATCGCAAAAGATGGTACGCTCGAAGGTCCGAATTTGGAGCAACTTCAAGCTTTGCAAAAGGCGGTAAGTGTTGATATTATCGCATCTGGTGGCGTGAGTAATAAACAGGATTTGGTGCAACTTTCCGAGCTCGGTTTATACGGTGCAATCTGCGGTAAAGCTTTGTATAACGGCAATATTTCGATGGCAGAAATTACGGAGGTGGAGAATCTTGCTGACTAAACGAATCATTCCATGCCTAGACGTGACGGATGGACGCGTCGTAAAAGGCATCAATTTCGTATCGCTAACCGATGTTGGTGATCCTGTCGAAATCGCCAAAGCCTACAATGAAGCTGGCGCGGACGAGCTCGTTTTCCTTGATATCACCGCAACCCATGAAGAACGCCGCACGATGATCGATGTCGTCGAACGCACTGCAGAACAAGTCTTCATCCCGCTGACTGTCGGCGGTGGCATCCATTCCGTCGCGAACATGAAAGCCTTACTTCAAGCTGGCGCGGATAAAATTTCACTGAATTCTGCGGCTCTCAAAAATCCCGATTTAATCGCGGAAGGCGCTGCCAAATTCGGCAATCAATGCATCGTTGTTGCCATCGATGCCAAATTTCACGCGGAAGATGATTCTTGGCACGTTTACAGTCGCGGCGGGCGTGAGGACACTGGTCTTGACGCCATCCAATGGGCAAAAAAAGCCGTCTCACTCGGCGCCGGCGAAATCCTGCTAACGAGCATGGACGGCGACGGTACCAAAGACGGTTACGATATCGCACTCACCGACGCGATTTGTAAAGCTGTCTCCGTTCCCGTCATCGCATCAGGCGGTTGCGGAAACGCCGATCACATGGCAGAAGTATTCGCCAAAACAGGCGCTGACGCCGCACTTGCCGCTTCGATTTTCCATTACGGCGAAATGACGATTCCAGAAGTCAAACAAATTTTGCAAGAGAAAGGAGTTGCGATTCGGCCATGACACTCAACTTTTCCAAAGGCCTCATCCCCGCGATTATCGTGGAAGACACGACTGGCGATGTCCTCATGCTTGCCTATATGAACGCCGAAAGCTACCAGAAGACGCTCGACACGAACACGACTTGGTTTTTCTCCCGTTCTCGTAACGAACTCTGGAATAAAGGCGCGACATCTGGCCATTTTCAACACGTCAAAGAAATCCGCTCCGACTGCGACAACGACACACTCCTGATCCGCGTCGACCAAATCGGAGCCGCCTGCCACACTGGCGCGCACAGCTGTTTCTTCAATCTAGAAAAGGAAGTGACCGAAAAATGACGATTCTAACCGAACTTTACAATCAAATCAACGACCGCAAAACCACGCCAAAAGAAGGCTCCTACACCAACTATCTATTCGACCGCGGACTCGATAAAATTTTGAAAAAAGTGGGCGAAGAGACAACTGAGGTAGTCATCGCTGCGAAAAATAACGACAACGCGGAACTCACATCCGAGCTCGCCGACCTGACCTACCACGTCCTCGTTTTGCTGGCAGAGAAAGGCCTAACACCCGACGACATCGCACGCGAACTCGAAAAACGCGAAGGCAAAATCAGCGTCACGAAAGACCGCAAGCCAATCGACGAATTATAAGGAGGCTCACACATGGTAAAATCATCGCTAAACACCCTATCCGCCTATAAACCAGGCAAGCCACTAGAAGAAGTCCGCCGCGAACTCGGACTCAAAAAAATCACAAAACTAGCATCCAATGAAAACCCGTTCGGCACATCAAAAGCCGTCACGCGAATCCTCAAGGAAGGCACGATGGACCTATCCTACTATCCCGACGGTGCCGGCCGAATTTTGCGCGAAAACATCGCCACTTTTCACGGCGTCGCGACAGATAATATCCTGCTCGGTTCCGGCCTCGATGACGTTATCCAAATCATCTCGCGCGCCATCCTAGAACCCGGTGACAACATCATCGAAGCCGCGCCGACCTTCTCCCAATACTCCCTTCATGCCACAATCGAAGGCGCCGAAACGCAGCGCATCCCAGTCGATGAGACAACCGGAAAATCCGACCTCATCGCCATGGCAAGCGCCGTCAATCCGCGTACAAAAATCATCTGGCTCTGCAACCCAAACAACCCGACAGGCACCATCTCCACCCAACAAGAAGTCCTAACTCTACTCGAATCCGTGCCCAAAGACGTCCTCGTAATCAGCGACGAAGCCTATTTCGAATACGCCACAACCGCAGAATACCCAGACACATTCGCGCTCCTAGACCAATTTCCAAATCTCATCATCATGCGCACCTTCTCCAAAATTTACGGCTTAGCAGGCTTGCGCATCGGATACGCGATCATCCCAGACGCCCTAAAAGAGCCTCTCAACATCGTGCGGCTCCCGTTCAATACATCATCCATCGCCCAATCCGCCGCAACCGCCGCACTCGCCGACCAAACCTTCGTCGAAAAATGCGTCACGTCCAACACCGAAGGCCTAAAGCAATGGTACGACTTCTTAGACACGCGCGGCCTAGCCTACTACAAATCCGACGCCAACTTCATCTTTTTCGACACCCAGCGCGACGCCACCGAACTTTTCAACCAACTACTCCAAAAAGGCTACATTGTGCGCGCCGGACTAAAACCAAATTGGCTACGAATCACCATCGGATCTGAAATAGAAAACCGCGAATGCATCCAAGCCCTAGCATCCATTTTAGATGAAAAATAACCCGTTTTAACACATCTCTAACCCCACTCTCATCACATTCTCATCTAAATTACTAACCTGACAAAACTGTCACATTAACGATGAAAAATGTAAGCCAAAGCGATGTTTTAAGTTTCTATTTCGAGCTATACTTACTTTATCGGAGCAAACCATCTTTTCCCCAAGATGCGTGGTGGTAACGATAAATAAGCTTTCTTTTAAAGTCTAATACACGCTTCAAAAGAAAACTCATAACCTATTCAATATGGACGAGCATGACTCGCTTTGCTCTATATGGCGAATAATCCTATATCATAAAATTTCCCTGATATCCCTTTTTATATCGGTGCCACCACACACTCCAAAATATATCCCTAGCACATGCGCTCCCCCGCATGTGCTTTTTTGTCGAGATTATGAGGCAAAATCCCAATTCCCTTAAAGTGTTTTATTACTTTAGCCAGGCTTACATATTGATTACTTCTTTTTCTAACAGCATTAAATACATATTTGATTCCCTGCAATAGAGCTATCTTGCTCGAGTACTTATCGCTTTTTATGCCTCATTTGCCAATACTACATCAAATGCGGTTATCGTTGTAAATACATAATAAAAATTATTAGTCCATATTCCTAAAATATGCCCTTCTGACTTTAACCATTTTAATTATAGCTCCTGCCCCTACTACTAAAACCAATAGAGCCAAGATAATCCGGTAGAATAAAGGCACCTTTTCAATAAATATAGGCATGAACAGAGATTGAAAGAAAATTATAAGAAACATAAAACAGATGCAAACTAAAATAAGTAAAGAGTATATTAGTGTTTTTTTCAAAAAAGCTCGCCCGCCTCTTCATTTGATTTTTTGTAACATAAATAAAACGGCTATGAACCGGATAACTCACTAATCATGCTAATACAATCTATCGCTGAAACTAAAAAAATAGCTAGACCAGTATAATCTAGTTTCTATCCATCAAATTTTTATAGCAAATCCTACTCTATAAGTTTCTCGTACTTCCTCTATGAAGCCTATTCACTAATCGTTACTAATGATAGGATAACACAAGAGGCCTGTTCTATCTTATCTAATTCATAAATTAATATTCAATTTCTCCTCTTTTTCACATTTTTGTCACTAAAAATTATTTTTTTATATCCACTGTTGCAAATTTTTACTCCACATAAATCCTTGATTAAGAGATTCGGATACATCAGACATATATCTGGACACTCCAAAATATATCCCCCGCATGTGTTTTTTTTGTCTTGATGATATGCGATATAATCCGGCGACAAGCGTTCGATTTGTTGGTAGCAAAATTTAGATCTTACCCAAAATGCGATTCTTAATTACCTATTTATTCCTCTTTCTCAAAAAATAAACAACAAAATTCAAAACCAATCCAATCCCTGCAACGCCAACAGCAAGAAGCATTAACTCTGACTTAGTATTAAAATAACTCGCTAAATTTACAATGAAAAGTAACGACCACAACACTGTTAGCAAGATAAGATTCCATTTTGACGCAAAAAAACGATTCATAGCTGCACACTTCCCTTATTTTATAATCAAGCTAAAACGACTTTCCAACATTCTCCTCTACCCACTTATCCAGACTCTCTTTAGGATAATAGACATCGTCACCAATTTTGATCGACGGTAAAGCGCCTTTCTCCATTAACATTGCCATAGCTTCTTCCGTCACGCCTAAATAGGAAGCAACATCTTCTTCAAAAAGCATTTGCGTATCTGTATCCACTAAACTAACGCCAATAGACGCGCCATCATCCATAAGCCCTAACTGATCCAAATTATCCTCTGAATCAGATTGGCCACCACCGATCATCATTCCAGCAACAAGAATACAAATCCCAATAATCCACGCATGTTTATTTTTCATATCTGCTTACGCTCCCTTTTCATGTTGTCATCAAATCAAAGCGGCTTCACAACAGTTGGCTGATAATCAATCAAAATCATCGACCGCTCTCCCGCCTCATCGCCTGCACCCTTACGAACCGCGCTCACATAATGGCTCACCGCCACATCCGCAACCCCGTAAGACTCCAAGCTTTTAGTCAACGCAAAATCTGCGAAAATATGCCCCGCATCGATATCTTCTGGGAACTGATCCACATCATCCACCGTCGCAATCACATTCTCTCCACCAATAACATTCTGGCGCCTCACTAAATGCGCAAACGTAAACGGCTCCCCGTCTCGATGCAAACAATTCGGCGACGAAACCGCCTCGTCCCCATCACGCTCCACCTTCAACTTCACAAAATGCACACCCACATTCACCGGCATCACCATATCCCGCTCATCCCAATACGTCTGCGCAAAATCAAACTGAATTATCCGCTTCAAAAGCTCATTTTCAAGCATCTCCTGTTGCAACATCGGAAAACTACGGTACGCATCCTTAAACTCCGGATTAAACACCCCTTGAAAATACTCCGCAACCTCTTCCCCATCTGCATTCACCATCGCGGGCAACCACTCCACTTGCTCCGTCCACGGCAAAATAACCGCACGCGAAAAACGGCGATAACGATGAAGCCCACTAGCATAAGCATCCACTGGCAAATCCTCAAAAGCGCGCTCAATCTCAGCAAATTGCTCGGCGATCCACGCCTCATCCTTACTATATAAATGGCCAATATCCGCCCCAGCATCAAACCGAATAAAGCCTTTTTCTAACATTTCATTCTTATACACAAAACATTCCTCATTTCTTTTCAGATCTCACTTTTATTGTAACATTCCAGCAGCATCCAAAGAAAGCGTTTTTAAATTGCGCATCTTATTGAAAAAATCAGAAAAATTGTTTTTTTACCTTGTATCCTTGACGTATTTCATGTAAACTAACATTATAAGTGAAATTTCAGAACTAACAAATCCTGAAAAATAAGAAGAAACGCGAAGACCAATATTCCATTGCATGATACGTTTATTCTCACTTAAAATTATACCCATGAGGAGCGATTTAATATGGTACAACCCACATTAACAAAAGAAGTTGAAGCAGCACAAGATTACACAGCACGTATCTTTGAAACCGTGAAAAAACGCAATCCTTCCGAGAGTGAATTTCATCAAGCGGTCGAAGAATTTTTACAATCTTTAGTGCCAGTTTTAGCGAAAGAGCCTAAATACGAGGCAGCTGGAATTCTAGAAAGATTGACCGAGCCAGAAAGACTAATTACATTCCGCGTTCCTTGGGTAGACGATAACGGCAATGTCAAGGTCAACCGTGGTTTCCGCGTACAGTTCAATAGCGCTATCGGTCCATATAAAGGCGGACTTCGTTTCCATCCATCCGTAAACGGCAGCATCGTCAAATTTCTTGGATTCGAGCAAATCTTTAAAAACTCCTTAACTGGCTTGCCAATCGGTGGCGGTAAAGGTGGTTCCGACTTTGATCCTAAAGGCAAAACAGACAACGAAGTCATGCGTTTCTGCCAAAGCTTCATGTCCGAATTACAGAAATACATCGGTCCAAATACCGACGTTCCAGCAGGTGATATTGGTGTCGGCGCCCGCGAAATCGGCTTCCTATTTGGCCAATACAAACGCCTAAACGCCTTCGATGCCGGTACATTAACAGGTAAAGGCCTCAATTACGGCGGAAGTTTAACACGTACCGAAGCCACAGGTTACGGCGTGGTCTACTTCACACAAGAAATGTTACAGGACAAAGGCGATTCCCTGCGAGGCAAGAAAGTCGTTGTTTCGGGATCAGGTAACGTCGCGATTTATGCCATCGAAAAAGCCCACGAACTTGGCGCAACCGTTATTGCATGTAGCGATTCAAGTGGCTATGTCCTAGACGAAAACGGCATCAACGTCGCAACCGTCAAACAATTAAAAGAACAAGAACGCAAACGCATCAGCGAATACACCAAACATCATCCAAATGCATCATTCGTTGCAAATGGTGATATCTGGTCTCTACCATGCGACATTGCTTTACCATGTGCGACACAAAATGAAATCAATGCCGATCAAGCAACTGTACTCGTTCAAAATGGCGTTATCGCTGTAGCAGAAGGCGCAAACATGCCGTCTACACTCGATGCCGTGGCAATTTTCCAAGATAATAACGTATTATTCGGACCTGCCAAAGCTGCAAATGCTGGCGGAGTTGCCGTATCAGCGCTAGAAATGGCTCAAAACAGCATCCGGATGAGCTGGACTTTTGAAGAAGTTGATTCTCACTTGAAATCGATCATGAAAAATATCTACAAAAACGCTAGCGCCACAGCAAACGCGTACGATAAAGCTGGAAATCTTGTAGTTGGTTCTAACATCGCAGGCTTCCTCAAAGTTGCCGATAGCATGTTGACAGAAGGTATTATTTAAACGACTTAAAGACCGAATAATGACGGGCGACTTTTCCCTCACTATTCGGTCTTTTTTCTACTATATTCTAATGTATTCGCCTCGATATGACGCGTCAATGTACTTCCTGCACCAACAACGGCATTCGCGCCGATACTGATATTTGGCACCACGACACTCCCGGCACCAATCAATACGTTATCTTCCACCGTGCATCCGCCTGTCACAACACTCCCCGGAGCAAAATGAACAAAATTCCCAACCGAAATATCATGTTCCACAGTAGCACCGCTGTTTACAATAACATGTTTTCCGAGCACCGTATTCGCCTGAACAATCGATCCTGCCATCACCAAGCTACCCTCGCCGATTTCCACTGTTGCTTCGATAAACGCAGTCGGATGAACAATAACCGCAAATTTTTTCCCAGCCAAAGCCAACGTTCGAGCGATTTTTTTCCGAATCTCATTATCACCAATCGCTACAAAAAAGACAATATCGGCATCCATTTGCGTCAAGCTCTGCAATTTTTCGTCCACTGCTGTGTAGAGAATCCCTTCTTGCGCCACGGATTCACGATACTTATCATCCCATACCTCGGTCAGCCGATATGTCCCACTCTCCCGAACGATATTCTGAACCATTTTACTATGCCCGCCGTCGCCAATAATAATGAGTGATGCCACCGACGATGCTTTTTTTCTAAATAAAAATGGTGCCACCTTCCGTATATCCCCCCATTTCATAAACAATACATCACGAAACGGTACTTTATATTTCCGCTTAAACCAAACCAGCATGGTCATGCCACAAAAAGCATACGAAACCACAGAAGCAAACGCAGAACCATAAATATGAAACGATGGAATGAGCGCCACGTTCAAGCCGATATTCAGTAGCACGCTAATGAGCAATGTGATGAAGTAAAAGCGCCATCCACCATTTGCCGAAAACAGCGTCCCAATAATTTTCGTATAGACCATAAAAGGCACCGCCAAAAACATCAATACAACAATCGGATACGCCGCTACAAAATCGGAGCCAAATAATAATCCTAATATCGGTTTTCCAAGAATAATCACCATAATCGCAACGAGAACAACCGCCGTGAAACCTAACCGAATCGAAAATGTCATCCGTTTAATATCATCTTTTCGTGCATTATGATGAAACATGACCTCTTTAAAAATATCCGGAATCATCCACGAATACTCCGCAAGTGCCACACCCGTGCTATACAACCCAATATGATAAAAATCCACAGACATCATTTTCAAAATAATAATATCTGCTTGGTAATTAATCGCGATCAAAAAAGAGGTTAACAACGGCAGAAAGGCCAGCGCTGTCATCTTCTTATATTTCACCGGAACAATCGTGAACTTGAAATCCTTATCCCATAGCGACATTAAAGATAAAACCATCGATACATAACTTTTCAATCCGAAAATAATCAAAATCAGGTACAAATTTTCACTCGTCATAAAAAAAGCGAGGGTAATCAATGCCGTATTGATAAGCGACGAGATAATAATAATCACCGACTGCTGCTTCAAATTTTCCACTAGATTAATCTGCGTCACTTGCAAATTCAACACATTCACACTAATCAGCAATGCGCTTAGACCTACAATCATATCTTTTGTGAAGATCAGAATAAGCATAGAAATAATCAAATACAGGAAAAACTGGAGGAAAGAATAGCTCACAAAAAGGTTTTTCGCACGCTTATCTTGTTTTCTAAAATGCGGATAAATGAGCGAAATACCTAAATTCAGAATCGTCGTCCCGACAATCACAACATTGACGATGAACATATATTCCCCGCGCATCGCAGGTCCAAAGTATCTCGCTACCAGCATCAAACTAATGATGCCATTAAAAACAACGAACCCCTTTTTAACAAAGGTCAGGAAGAATGCATTATTGAACATATTTGAAGCGAAACTCATAGCGCTATTTCCTGCGTGCGAATCACGCGAGCTGGCACGCCACCAATAATCGTATGTGGCTCAAAATTCTTCGTTACTACCGCGTTGGCCCCAACAGTTGTACCTTCTGCCACCGTAACTCCCGCATTAATCACCGCATGACTTGCGAGCCACGAACCTTTTCCAATGACGACACCATCCGGCTTGGAATCCATGGAAACCGCACCATTTTCATACACGTGTTTCGACGTCACAATCACACACATCGGCCCAACGGAAACATTGCGCTCAATCTTCAACCCGCCCGTACCGTTCAAATAACATTGGTGCGCAATATACACATCATCGCTAATACTAATGAGGTCCGGACGATTAATAATAACCCGCGACCCGATCCGAAAATTAGACCCACACTGCTTGAAAAACGGACGCATCAACCGACCACGAATTTTCGTCGTGATATCTGTATTAGGCATCCACGCAGTCAATAATTGAATACCGTGCATTGGCAAAACATATCGGAAAAATAGTTTTTTCTTATTCATAATGAACATCTCCTAAACGTTTCTTGTAAACAATTTTGCGATTCACATAGTACACAATTAAAAACAGCGCCAAGTTATAACTCAAATCATTGATAATATTCATCGTATTCTGCCCCATCAACATCCCCATTCGCGTACAAACTAAGGTCAGAAAATAAAACATCTCGATCGAACGCGTCTGATCAATTTTGGATTGAATGAAATAAGCGAGACAAACCACTAAAACAGACAGCAACGGCGACAATAAATAACCGAAAAACAAGTTCCCTTGCCCGATCATTGGCAAAATTTGCGTCGCATGATCCGAATAAAAATAACGTTGATTAAAGAAAATATTCGAATACTCAAACGGCAAATCTTTCACCAACATATTAACCCCGATCATCGGTCTGAAAATATCGAAAAACAGCACACTCCAATTTTGCGCTTCTGGATAAATCAGCTTCGTTTCAAGCGCCATCGCCACATTATATGGTCCGCCAAAATACACTTGTAAATTATCCGTGAAATCCGTAACCCCACTCGTACCACCCGATATCGAGGCAATATTTCGCACCGTACTCATAATCAAAAGAATTCCAACGAGCATTCCGACGACAAGAAGAACCACAAGTTTGAAATACTTCGGAAACAACAATCGAAATGTCACTAAACTAACAATCGCAACTAACACAATATCTGAACGATTCGTACCGATAAATATTCCAATATTAGCAAATAAAGCACCTATCGCAATCCACACATAGAGTAACTGACTCGTTGCCCGATGCCTCTTATGCGCCCACCACGTAACCATAATGAACACAAGCTGCTTCGCTAAAATAAACATATAACCGCCGAGCATCACCATCACATTACTATCTTCCATCACATCCACCAAATCAGGTTTTGGAATAAAGAAGCTAATCGATGAAATGACATTTGGTATTCCCAGCGCCGCAACAATAGCCACGACGATAAATACAGCATAGCCAAAATAACTTTTCGTTTCATCAAATGGTTGCTGCGTATTTCTCGGTTTGTATTTCTTATTTTGGAAGTAATCCAGTATTCCGATGACAATCGTCACGACAATAAGCTCATACACCATTAAATAAATCGCCGTTTCCATCGAGCTTGCAAGCGGCGGTTCCGGTGATCTGCCTCCATAATAATCATTGAACACGATAAAATAAGGCAACACGACAAATCTAGCAAATCCAATTCCCGTAAAAACAATGAGAAACACTTTGAACCGCTGAAATAAGGCTCTCGAAAAGACTAGCAAGAAACAAATTGTGAACGTCAATGGTAATAAATAGAGTCGCTCATAACCACTTGCATTGATATTTCCTGCCACATAGAAAGTGACAAAACCACCAATGCCGAGCATGATTACATTTACTGCTATAACGTAGAATTGTTTAGGAATTTTTATTGGCATATTTATTCATACATCCTTCAAATTATTTGCTGAGAATATTCTTCACTGCTTCGATTACATATTCCTGTTCTTCTTGCGTCATCTGCGTACTGGACGGAAGGCATAACCCTGTCTCGTACAACTTTGTCGCCACATCTCCTGCTTCATCTGCATAAAACGGCGCATCTTGGAAAAGTGGTTGCTGATGCATCGGCTTCCATAATAAGCGACTATCGATTCCCTTGCCCCTCAATAACTCCATCACCATTTCCGGTGTTTTCCCAACCTCGTCCACACAGAAAGTCATGGTCGAAAGCCACCGATTTCCTGTTGCATCATCCAATTCCGGCATCATGACAACACTCGGAACATCCGTTAATCCTGACTCATACGCTGCAAATATCTCCTGTTTTTTAGCCACCCGATCATTCAAAACGTCCATTTGCGCGATTCCAATCCCAGCAAGCACGTTACTCAAACGATAATTATAACCAACTTGGTGATGTAAATAATACGGCGCATCCTCTTTCGACTGGCTAGCTAAAAAACGAGCTTCTGCGATTTTCTCCGGTTGCTTAGCGACTAAAGCACCGCCACCCGATGTCGTAATGATTTTATTCCCATTAAAAGAGAAAATACCAAGGTCGCCAAGCGTTCCAAGCGGAGCATTTCGATACGTGCCGCCAAGTGCCTCCGCCGCATCTTCTACAATAGGAACACCGTATTCGTTAGCCAAAGCGATGATTTCGTCCATTTGAGCTGATTGCCCGTAAATATGCACAACGATGATTGCTTTTGGCAGTTGCTTCTTTTGTCGCGCGTCTTCTAGTGCTGTTTTGAGAGCAAATGGGGACATGCACCAAGTCTCTTCCTCCGAATCGATAAATACCGGTTTCGCGCCAAGATACAACGCTGGGTTAATGCTGGCGACAAATGTAAAAGTAGAGCAAAATACCGTATCGCCCGCACCAACATTTAAAAGTTGAAGCGCTAAATGAATGGCTGCCGTTCCAGAAGAAACAACCGCCGCCTCGGAAACATGATTATACGATGCGATACTTGCTTCAAAGCCGTCTACATTCGAGCCCAATGGCGCAATCCAATTTTCCTGAAAAGCCTTCTGAATATATTTTTCTTCCATACCACTCATGTGAGGTACTGCTAAGGGAATCATCTTTTTTGTTTTAAGCATGTTTAATCTCGTCCAACCTTTCCATCGTCACTTGCTCTGACGTATTCACATTTTCTCGACGAATCACTTTCAAAATCGTTTTTTTGTAGATGCGCATATCTAGTTTAAGTGACTGATTTTCGACATAATAGAGGTCTAATTGAAACTTCTCCTGCCAGCTGATACTATTGCGTCCGTTCACTTGCGCCCAACCGCTGAGACCTGGCTTCGTATCGTGACGTTTCTTCTCTTCCTCTGAGTAAAAAGCGAGGTATTCTTTTAGCAATGGTCGTGGTCCGATAAAATTCATATCGCCCTTGATCACATTAATTAATTGTGGCAACTCGTCCAAACTCAACTTCCGTAATGTGTTACCAAATGGATGAAGCCGTTCGTTATCCGGTAACAACTGACCTTCCGCGTCCCGTTCATCTGTCATTGTTTTAAACTTATATATCTTGAAAATCTTTTCGTGCAAACCTACGCGTTCTTGCGAAAAGATAATTTTCCTGTCTAATTTCACCCATACGAGTACGGCGATGACTAGTAACAATGGCGCTAGTAACAATAACATCACGATGGCCAGGCACCGATCCATATTATTTTTCCATTTCATATACATCTTGCTTATCGACCTCCGTTTCTCTGTACACACTATCTAACTGGTGCCAAATAATTTCAGATCTAAATTCTCTACCCACTCGCATGCGCCCGTTTCTACTAAACTTGTCGGCCAAATCGGTATCTTCAAGTAACGTCATCAGCGCTTTTTTCATATCCGCTACATGACCCGCCTCAACTAGTAGTCCCGTTTCATTCGGGATAATCGCGTCTTTTGCTCCCGTCACATTCGTTGTAATAACAGGCACATTAGCCGCAGCTGCCTCTAAAATGACATTTCCAAAGCCCTCACGATAAGTCGGTAAAATAAACACGTCCATCAAGCGGTAATAAGAAGCTGTTTTAGGGACAAATCCGGTTTTGATGATATCTGGATGCTCCTCGATGCGCTTTTCCGTTAGTGGCGAAACCATATCACCCTCTTCAAAATCACCAACTAAGAGTAGCTTAAGATTCTCGTGTTCCTCAGAAAGTTCCGTGAAAGCCGCCACCAAATCATCAATGCCTTTGTCTTTCGTCAACCGTCCTACATAACCAATGACCTTGCGCCGATTATCTGGCGAGTATTGTTTCTTCAGATGCGCTACCTCCACCACGTCTAACTGAAATTCTGCTAAATCTAGGCCGTTATAACTCCCAGATCCCAACACGTGAATTTTCTCTCGCGGTGCTAGCCGTTCTTCCACCAAAACTTCCTTCAAACTAGAGCTAACTGCAAGGCATGTCGTGCTCAGTTTGCATACTAATTTTTCAATAAAGTGTAGTAGCTTTCGTTTTTTCCCTGTACACGTCTCAAATCTTAGTCCAATCACCGAGTAAATTCGCATCGGTGTACGTGTCAGAAATGCTGCTATCATGCACAGTAAGCTGGCTTTTGGTGTGGATACGTTGGTGATGTCTGGTCTCACTTTTAAATAAATCATGATGATTCGGAGCAAGGAGAGCAAATCGGAAAATGGTGCTATTTCGCGCGTCATTCGTACGTTGTGCACCGTGATATTCTCCGGTAGCATCCGATCTATCTCTCCACTCGGCGAACAAATCAAATGGATGTCGTAGCCTTGTTTGCTAAAGTATTCTAGCTGTCCTCGGAGAAGTTGGAGGCTGATCGATGACGTCACGCCCATGAGTAATTTGGCCATATTATAGTCTCCAGTAGTCGATATGACTTGGTTTTTCCGCGCTATTTAACGCACCTTTCACATCCATGAAAATCCCGCCTGGCGTGACTAAATCGGCTAGGCCTTCCCAACCAGCTGTTAGATACTCGGCGTGTGGCACTGCCATAATAACCGCGTGACTTGGTTTCAACTCCGTAAAAGCTACGAGTTCATCGTCAAGCTTCGTTCCTTCCGCCGCCAATTCTGTATCTGAAAGTTGAACCTCGATGCCAAATTGCTTTAATTCCGCGATAATATCCATCACTTTGGAGTTCCTCATATCAGGAACATTCTCTTTAAAAGTCACCCCTAGAATCGTCACCACGCTATTTTTTATTGGTAAATCAGCGGCAATCATTTTTTTGATGAGAGCAGACACGATAAAATGGCTCATACCATCATTAATTCGGCGACCAGCTAAAATCATATGTGGATCGTAGCCAAGCATCTGCGCCTTGTGTGTTAGATAATAAGGATCGACGCTGATACAATGCCCACCAACAAGACCTGGTGCGAAGGGTAGGAAATTCCACTTCGTTTTCGCTGCGGCTAACACTTCGGACGTATCAATTTCTAACCGATCAAATATCATCGCAAATTCGTTCATGAGTGCGATATTTAGATCTCGTTGCGTATTCTCAATCACTTTCGCGGCTTCCGCTACCTTGATACTGCTTGCTTTATAGACATCCGCCTGAATCACCGACTTATACGTCTCATAAATAATTTCTGTTACCGCTTCTGTTTGACCAGATACAATTTTGTTAATAGAGGAAAAGGTGTTCTTCTTATCACCGGGGTTAATTCGTTCTGGGGAATAGCCTACATAAAAGTCTTGACCTGCTTTTAATTGGGCGTATTTTTCGAGGACTGGCACACATTCTTCTTCGGTCACGCCGGGGTACACTGTCGATTCATACACGACAATCGTTCCCGCTGTTAAATTCTCGCCAATGGTCTTGGAGACACTAATTAACGGCGCTAAATTCGGTTGTTTATCGTTGGTAATCGGGGTTGGTACAGCGACAATAATAAAATCGCATGCCTGTAATTTCGTTGCATCTGACGTAAAGTCAATCCTTGCTTGTTTCAGGTTTTCCGTCGTTACTTCTTTTGTCATATCACTATTATTTTGAAGGGCTTGGATACGCTCTTGATTAATATCGAATCCGACGACGTTTTCCTTTTGTCCGAAGGCTACCGCTACTGGTAAGCCGACATAGCCTAGACCTACGACTGCAATTTTCCTAGCCATTATTATAATTCCTCATTTCGTTTGTTGTGTATGGTGTTTTTAAAATCCTGAAAGAATTGTTGTCTGATTTCTTGTAACCGCCCACTCTGAAAAGCTGCAGCTCTTTCAAAAGCCAACCTAGCATATCGTCGCCGTTTTCCTTGATTGGTCCCGAGTTTGACTATTTTGCCCGCTAGTCCAGCAATGTCGTTCGGCTCGTGCAGTTGTTCCTTCGTGATGAGTTCTGGAATACCGCCGACGTTCGATCCTAAACAACTGCAACCTCTTGATAAGGCTTCAATTAATGCTCTTCCTTGCCCTTCTGTTTTACTTGGCATCAGGAAAATATCGATATCATCCAACCATTCGTAGACGCCATGATGGGGCAATGTTCCCGAAAAAACGACGTGTTCTGTTAATCCTAGTTGCTCGATCGTTTCAAGCCAATCTTCTTTCGACCCACGCCCTAAAATTCGAAATTCGAATGGCGGTAAGTCTGATTGAATACTTGCAAGCGCTTGGAAGGCTGTTTCAAAACCTTTATAAGGCGATGATAACGAACCATTCATGCCGATAATTAGTTTTTCTGCTGGTTTCGCATTTCTTTCTTGGCGTCGCTCGATGGTTTCCATTGCTAGCTTGGGAAGTTCTACATTGGAACAAGATACGCTGTGAGCCTTTGTCGGATAACGTTCTTGCAAGTGCCTATCCGTGATATAAAGCGTATGTTGAGATTCTCTAACGCTTCGCTTCATTTTCCGTTCTGCAAAAGGGGCGTACAATTTCCCTTTCCAATCGCCGTACGTCGCCATGGCGTTATAAGCATCGCCAACGACTTCAATACAGTAAGGCGTCTTCGTTTTCCGAGCTGCTTTGACTGCCATATAGCCGATTTCTGAAGGTAAGCGAGCGATGACTCCATCGGCTTTTTCAACCGCCGCGAGTACCGTTTCGTATCCTCGTGGAAATGGTGTGAAAGCCCTGATTCCATATGGATTTGGCATACCTTCAAACGCGACATTTTCTCCACTTGAAAGATTTAAAAACTTCGTATCCAAATCACCTAATGGCTCCACGCGTGCAATGACGGTGAGTTGATCCACATGCGCCACATAACGTTCCCAATTGCTATACGAGAAAGCCACTTCCGAGTAAACTTGCCCGTCTTCTGCCTCTAAAAATCGATTATCATGTGCAAACAACCAGTTCAAACTACTCACCGCCTAGACTTTCAAATTATTTTTTGCTTGCGTTACGTGGTTACTATTTGCAAGGGCTATCATCTCATTGCGCAGTTCTGCTTTTGTCCATGAGTCATTATTTTCTAAAATAGTGTGCAACGTTTCAAAACTCACAAATTTTGTTTTACCCACGTAGATTTTGGGATATATTTGTTTAGGCTCTAACTCATTCTCTAGCAATAACTCTTCATATAGTTTTTCGCCTGGACGCAAACCGGTAAATTTAATTTCGATGTCGTCTAAAGAATAACCAGATAATCGGATGACATTTTTCGCTAAATCTAGAATTTTGACTTCCTCGCCCATATCTAGGACAAAGATTTCGCCGCCTTGTGAGAAAACTCCAGCTTGTAAAACGAGGCTCGCCGCTTCGGGAATTGTCATGAAAAATCTCGTCATCTGCGGATCTGTTACCGTTACCGGACCACCTTTAGCGATTTGCTTTTTGAACATTGGGACAACACTGCCACGACTACCAAGCACATTTCCAAAACGGACCGCCGCGAATTTCGTATCACTTTTTTGCGCGAATTCTTGGATAACCATTTCACACATTCGTTTAGATGCACCCATGACACCTGTTGGATTTACCGCTTTATCCGATGAGATCATCACAAACGATTGTACGCCGAATCGATCAGCTGCTTCACTAATATTTCTTGTTCCAATCACATTGTTGTTGATGGCTTCATGTGGATTTGCTTCCATCAACGTCACGTGTTTATGCGCTGCCGCGTGATAGATCGCATTTGGGGCGTATTCTTCCACGATTTCGTGCATTTGTTGGCGATTTTTGATATCTGCAATAATCGGTACAAGTGTTGTATTCCCAGCCTTTTCGCGCAACTCCTGCTCAATCAGATAAATACTATTCTCACCGTGACCGAGCAAGATGAGCGATTTCGGTTCATATTTTAGCAACTGGCGACACATCTCCGAACCGATGGAACCTCCTGCACCTGTGATCAGTACCGTTTGCTGATGCAATTGTCGTTTTATATCCGCATCATTTAATTGAACTGGTTCACGATTTAACAAAGATTGTGTTGGAATATCTGCTAAATCGATGAGCGGCTCATTTTTTAAAAGTAAGTCCTCGATGCATGGAATTCGTCTCAACTCTACATCAGCAAGCTTACAAAGGCTTTCTATTCTTGTAAAAGCAACTCGCCCCATGTTGGTAATGGCGACAATAACCAGCTTTATATCATATAACTTGATCAACCGTTGTAAGTCTGATAAAGTTCCGATAACTGAAACACCAGCTAGGCTAACGTCTTGTTTCTCTTTTGCATCATCTAGAAAACCAAGTATTTTAAATGTTCCCTCTTGTTCTTTCATGATTTTCTTAGCGATAATATGGCCAGTGTCACCCGCACCTAGTATTAACGTATTTTTTACTTGTTGAAAGTTAGTCTGTTCCATTTATAAACGCATCCTTATCATTTAATAGACGTAATAGTTTTTGCCTTGGCCTTGTTTTTTTACATCATTTAGAATATATCCCATGACTTTACTATTAGATTGTTCTAGTATTTGTACACTTTTCTGAATCTCCGCTTTATATGTCTTGTATGCTCGTACGATAAGAAAAGTTCCATCTACCTTGCTTGCCAAAATGGGTCCATCAGCAATATCAATCAGTGGCGGACTGTCAATAAAAATGAGATCGTATTTCTGTTTGCATTCTTCTAGTAGTTTCTCAAGTTTGGTCGAGGAAAGTAATTCAGCGGGGTTAGGCGGAACGGGGCCACTTGGTAAAAAGTCGATATTGTATTCTTCAATCGGTTGAATGGATTCTTCCAATGTGTGTTGGTTAGCAAGCAATGTACTCAGTCCGACATTGTTTAACCTGCGAAATAGCTTGTCTTGCGTCGGTCGTCTCATATCGCCGTCAATCAGTAATACTTTCTTATTTTGCTGACCAAAAGTCATCGCGATGTTTGACGTGATTGTGGACTTGCCTTCTCCTGGAATACTTGATGTGATAAGATACACGTTATTTTGTCCCATGGAGACGAACTCGATATTCGTTCTAATAATCCGAAACTGTTCATTGACTGATTTATTTTCTCCCAACTGAGCTAGTCGATTCACTGGTGGTTTATTTTTTTTCCGAGATAGCGATAGCATACATTTACTCCTATCAAAATTGATTTATATTGCCTAAATGGGTGGCTTTAATAATCGCACGTAACTCTTTTTCATCTCTGATATTCTGCCTCATCGTTTCTTTGAGCACAATAATGGAGATAGCTACGAGGAGCCCGACGATGAATCCCACACCAATCACCAATGTTTGATTCGGCTTAACTGGTGACATATTTTCAGTCGGTTGTGTCAAAACTCGAATATTATTGGCAGACATAATTTTATCGGATTCTTTCGTTGCTATTTTGATCAGTTGTTGATTTATTTGTTTAGCTAGTTCACGATCTGCATTTAATACGTTGACAGTAAGCACTTGAGAGTCTTTCGAGTTCTCGATTAATATTTGTTTTGCTAGTTGCTCTGTTGATTCTGCTAAGTCTAAATTTTTGATTACCGTTTCTAAAACAGTTGGACTTACTAGGATGATTTTGTAGGTGTTAACTAACTGGATGTTACTCTGTGTTTCTGATGTTGTGGTTGTGTCGTTTTTGTGTTGTTCTTGTTTAATAACTAATTGTGATTGAGATTCATAGATTGGGGTCATAAACTCTTTTGAAATAACAAATCCGCTCATTGCACCAACGATACATAGGATAATGATGAGCCAGAACCATTTTTTTAATACATATAAAAAGTCTGCTAGTTCAATTGTTTTTTGCTCCAATGCTATTTAGCCTCCACTTTCCATGAAGCCTTTTTATCTGAGTCTTGGTCTTTGTAGGTGATTGTGTATGGTGCATTGCCGTTCACTGTGAAATAACCTGCGCCGCTGATGGACTTGCCTGGTTTGATTTTATCACCTAGGTTTTCACCTGGATAAATCGCTAATTTCTTGCCTTTGCTATCTTTAATCTCCATATCGATTGTTGTAAAGCCACGTGATGCAGCTGATTTATTTTCTACCTTCATATCTATTTTCATCACACTATCTTTGACGCCTTTGTCATTTTCTAAATAGGTGGATTTTTCAAATGTAACAATTAGCCCTAGAAAATCTACATGATCGCCTAGTTTGAATGTTTTTTGGTCTGTTGCTTTTACTGTTTCTTGTTGTGCTACTTGTTTTGTTTCTGTTTGATCTTTTTCTGATGATGGATTGCCGCATCCTGTAAGTGCTGATGTGAGACCGATTACTGCTACGAGTCCGATTGCTAATTTTTTCATTCTATTACCTCGCTTATTTTTATATACTAGGACGGAAAAAACTGTGTTTCCCGCCCTAGCTCGTTTTTTATTATTTTGTTAAAACCTTGCTGTATCAACTGATCTGTTGTTCTTGCTGTTAATTCTATTAAACCATTTTTGAGAATGGATTAGAAATCAGATTTGGCTTCAACATCCGCCATTTTATTATATTACTGATTTCATATACTGGGACGGAAAACCGTTTTCCTGTCCCAGCTCGTTTTTTATTATTTTGTTACAACTTTTTCTGCAGAAATCCAAGTTTGAGTGGCATCTTTATAATCTACTTTGACTGTATCGCCGGCTTTTAGGTTTGCTTTTGTCCATGTGAAGTTACCGTTTGTTGCAGATACCATTGTTTGTGCAACGCCGTTTACCCATACTCTGACAGTTGTAACGCTTGTTGGAACTGTACCAGTAACTACGCCTTGCCCTTCTGTAATCGTGTTGATGACTGGTGCAAGTGTCGAATTACCTGTTCCTGTTGTAACTGTTACTGATTGTGGTGCTGTATATTGGTTTGTGTTTTCATTTAAAAGCTCTACGCTAACTACTGCGCCAGCTTTTTGTTTACCAATAAATTTGCTGTAATTTCCTGATGCGTCTGCTGTGATAACGCTAACTAGGTTACCATTGATAGAGAATCTTAGTTTTGCATTTGCAGGGGCTGTTCCTGTTAGTGTGTCGTTATCTGTTGTTAATGCTGCTACAGTATAGTTAATGCTTTTTGGAGCGCCTGTTACAGTTGTTGATTTAGCAAGTTCGTATTTCCCTGTTTCAGGGTTCAACATTTCTACTGCTACTGTTGTTCCTACAAGTTGAGTTCCTACATATTTGCTGTAGTTACCGCTCGCATCAGCTGTTCCAACGTTTACTGCTACACCGTTGATTAGGAATCTTAGTTTTGCGTTCGCTGGAGCTGTTCCTGATACAGTATCTGTTGCGTTTGTCATTGGTTGAATTGTAACGTTTACTGCTTTTACTGTTGTTGTTACTGCTGCTTTGTATTGGTTTGTTGATAGATCAAATCCTTCTACGCCAACTACAGTTCCAACTTTTTGTTTGCCGATATACATCGAGTAATTACCGTTTGCATCTGCATAACCTACATTTACCGCTTGACCGTTGACAACATATCTTACTTTTGCATTTGGTGTTGTTTTACCAGTAATCGTGTCATCATTTTCTGTCATTGGGTTGATCGTTACGTTGCTAGCTGCTGGTGTTACTGTGATTGCTGCTTTCGTAGCTGCATTGTATAGACCTTTAGTATCTTTGTAGTCTACGCTGATAACATCGCCAACTTTACGGTTTCCAATGCTATACGAGAAGTTACCGTTAGCGTCAACTGGTACAATTGTTGCTGGTGCATTGTTGATAGAGATACGGATTGTTCCTGGGTTGTATTTCGAAACATCCAATTTACCGCTGAATACTGTGCCTGCTTCTGTCAGTGGGTTTAATTGTGGAACTGCAAGTACAATCGTGTCACGCTCATTTAGTAGATTTTGTGCTTTTTCTAGCTCCTTGTTCAACGTGTCTTTGGTTGCTGGGTCTGTTACTTTGTCTAGTAAATCTTTCGCATCATTAATTGCTTTTTGATCTGTTGCTGGTTTGATTGCGTCGTTTGCTGGGTTGCTAGTAAATAATTCGTCGATTGCTTTTTTCGCTGCTGCTTCATCTGCTGCTTCTTTTTCTTTAGCAGCTAGTAGGTCTTTTGCTTTTTGAATATCTTTGTTCAATGCTTCTTTGGTTGTTGGGTCTGTTACTTTGTTTACTAGTTCTTCTGCGTTCTTAATTTTGTCTGCATCTGTTGTTGGTTTGATTGCGTCGTTTGCTGGGTTGCTAGTAAATAATTCGTCGACTGCTTTTTTCGCTTCTGCTTCTTTTGCTTTTTCTGCTGCTTCATCTTGAGCCGCTAATAGGTCTTTTGCTTTCTGAATATCTTTTTCCAATGCCTCTTTGGTTGTTGGATCTGTTACTTGGTTTACTAGTTCTTCTGCGTTCTTAATTTTGTCTGCATCTGTTGTTGGTTTGATTGCGTCGTTTGCTGGGTTGCTAGTAAATAATTCGTCGACTGCTTTTTTCGCTTCTGCTTCTTTTGCTTTTTCTGCTGCTTCTTGAGCCGCTAATAGGTCTTTTGCTTTCTGAATATCTTTATCCAATGCTTCTTTAGCTGTTGGATCTGTTACTTTGCTTGCTAGTTCTTCCGCTTTCTTAATTTTGTCTTGAGTTGTTTCTGGTTTGATTGTGTCGTTTGCTGGGTTGTTACCAGTGAATAATTCGTCGACCGCTTTGTCTGCTTCGCGTTGATTTAACAATTCTTGTGCGCGGTCCAAGTTAGCTTGTGGACCTTTTTGTAGTTCTGGGTCTTTTATTTTGTCGATTTCTTTTTGTGCGTCATTAATTGCACCTTGATCCGTAGAAGGTTTGATTTTATCTGTTTTTGGATCGTCATTCTCAAATAATTTATTCACTGCGTAATCTGCTATTGCTTTTTGGGTTTGATCAGCTGAAGCTTGATCTTTTTTAGCTTGAAGTAATAGTTTTGCTTTATCTATATCGCTTTGAAGTTCATCTTTCGCAGTACCAGGTGCTACGGCATCAACTGCTGTTTGTGCATCCTTGATAGCTTGGTCATCTGTTGTGTCTTTAATAGCATTACCAGATGGGTCATCATTTGTGAACAGTTCATCGACCGCTTTTTTAGCTAGTAATTCTTTAGCTTTATCGATATCTTTTTGTAAAGCTTCTTTTACAGTTGGGTCTTGTACCTTATCCAATAAATCTTGTGCTTTTTTGATTGCGTCTGCATCTGTTGTTGGTTGGATGGCAGTTTTTGTTCCGTCTGTGAATAGAGCATCGATTGCTTTTTTAGCTGCATCTTGATCAGCAGTTCCTTTTTGTACAACCGTTGTTGCGTCAGAAGTTTGAGAGTTCCATGTCGCTGTTGCTGTAATGGTTGTTCCCTCTGTTTGTTTTGGAATAGTAATGCTGTATTTGCCGTCGTCTCCAGCTTTTCCTTGACCAATAACAGTCGTTCCAACTTTGAGTACAACGTCTGCACCTGGTTCTGCTGTTCCTGTTACTGTAGTAGCATCTGAATCTACTGTGTCAAGCGTTGTTGTGGCAATTGCTTTTGATGAAAAACTTCCGCCAGTAATTTTACCAATGTTGGTTGATTTGAATTGGCTAGCAAATAAAGCATTGTTTGATGTCATATTTGTTTGTGTCACTGAGCCATAGCCGTTTAATGTAAACTGAGCATTGAAAAGACCTGGATAAGATGCATCTGGCACAGGATTTTTAGTATTCTTAACATTCCATGTGCTAACACCTTGGCCTGACTCCATAATTACATCTGTCGCATTAGAATACGATCCAAGTGCTGGGCCTGTACTAAGGTTCGTTATAGAGAAATTAGACCCTTTAGCTAGCTTAAGCAAGCTGCCTGTCTGTAGAGCAGTTTCGGTTCCGTTACTTGTTACATCCAAAGTTGATCCTGATTCCGCAAAAAGATTACCATTCTGTACTAAAACCGATTTGTGGCCTTTTTCACCTGTAAGTGTTTTTAAAGAACTTCCATCTTTGAGGTATATACTACTACCAGGTTTTAGAGAAACGTTTATCCCGGTATCAGCTTGCATATCTATAGTACCGTAATTCGTAATCGTAGTATTTGATTCACCAACCATTGACGCCACTTTTGAGCGAGTTGTTAAAGTAGCATTCTTTCCTACAGTTAGTATTCCCGGTGAAGTCATTAGATAGATAATTGGATTCGAACCAGTTGAAGTTGAATAAAAATTCGCAGTTGCATTATCCTTGATTATCAATTCTTTTCCTTCAAAAACTTCTTCTTGTGATACATGTGCAGTAACAGTTCCTTCAATAATTAGTCGTCCAGTTTTTATATACGACATTTGTCCACCAGTATGATCTACATTCCTATAGGTAACCTCAACGTTTTTTGCTTCACTCCAAAACAGTGAATAGATACCTGTATTCGTGATTGTTAAGTCTTCTACTAATCCAACAGTGTCGTCTGCCATAAGTCGAACGTAGTAGCCAGCCATATCTAGCGTATGCTTATTCCCGTGAATATTTTTGGTTGCAGAATTTACTAGTACATGTCCTTCCATTTTAATATCTTGTTTCAAGTATATATCTGTAACCGCTGCGCTTGTAAGAGCCGCATTTAGTTCCTTCCAATTTTCAACTTCTACAGCATTGTAAGGAATAGCTTGCGCGTTTACTGTATTTTCTGCTGCCAGTACGTTAAATGGTATTGTAGTCATTAATTGGCTTCCGATAAGGGTTGCTACTAGTGCGATGCTGCTGCCTTTTTTCAATAAATCTTGCTTTTTCATATTGTATAAAACACTCCTATAGTTTAGTTTTCATATCATTAAATAAAAATTCATTTCGCGAACGTTGTTTGTGAATCACTTGCTCTAGGTTGTCATCGTTTTTTGCTTATACTAGACTTGTCTCACCTGATTCCACATGTTTTTTTAGATGCGCTTCTCCTTAGACTTGTATTTTTCCGCCTAGTTGCTTTTTCTGGGCCTTATCTCCTCATATGAATATTTAAGTTTTTTTTAGGCGCGCTGGGATGTACTTATAAACCCATATTTCTTTTTTTATATTATCTTATGTTTTCTGAATTCTAAGGATCCTTTGTTGTTTTTTTCTAACAAATTGATTCCTTTGAGTTCTCTCAACACTCTATTAACACTAACTCTGCTCACGCCACAATAAGCAGCGATATAATGTGCATCCAAGCCTTTTGGTAGAATGAACTTTTGCTGACTTATTTGTGTTCCTAGCTGTTCGAACAACATAAGGATTCTGTCTTGCAGTTCGTATTGAAACTGTTTGGCATATAATTGAGCAAGTTCCTCATTCCGGTTCAATGACTCAAGAAGGACATCTGTGAAAAATGGGTGTGTTGCTAGTACGTTATAAAAAATATTTGCGTCAATTTTCTTCAATACCGCTGTACTTAGTGGCTCAAAACTTACCTTACTATCACTAATAAATTGATTGCTCCAGATTACGTCTGTTTCACTTAAGAATGCTTGACATATATTTTTTTCTATATTCTTATTGTGTGTAAATATTTTTGCTATAAGACCTTCCTCGATGATGTAAATATGTTGAATCTTATCTTGTACAATTCTATCTCCTTTTCGAACAACTATCGTTTCCAATAAGTCATCCTGAAAATCACTGGAGTTTATGATACTTTGTAAAATTGTCTTATCTCGAATGAGTAGCTTGTTTATTGCTAAATAATCCATTGGTAAACCTCCATTAATATTCCTTTCATGACTAGAATCAATACTTCTACGTTTTGTATTTTTATTAATATGCTAACTCAATCAAAATATCTTTTTCTTGTTGTTAATTCTATTAAACCATTTTCAATCATTGATTAGAAATCAGATTTGGCTTTGACATCCGCCACTCGATTTCTACATCACTAAAGCAATACTACTATGTTTTTGTATTTTTATTAATACATTAATCTAATCAAAACGTCTGTTTTTATACATGTTTTAGAATGATATCCTGCAACTCATGTTCTCTTCTTTTTTTATAAGCTTTTTTTTGCTTGCTATGACAAGCCGAATCGCCGTCACAATTTGGACATTTTTTTATGTCTTTTTCGTGTGCTCCATTGTTCTTGTTGTTAATTCTATTAAACCATTTTTAAGAATTGATTAGAAATCAGATTTGGCTTTAACCTCCGCCACTCTATTTTCAATAAAAAAACTCCAGCATCAGCACTTACTGACACTAGAGTTTCCTTCTATTATTAAATAAATTCATCCATGTGAAATATGATGTTACGAATCTGTTCCCAATCATTCTCTGTTGGAACCCGCTCAGCCGTGTAAACTTCGCAACCTAATATCTCACTATCATCTTTATAATTACATACTACAACATCCACTTTACGTTCCTCTACAAGTTCATTCGTAACATGATAATTCGTCAAAAGTGTGATTCGGACATTTTGAATATTGAATTTCTCTACCAAAGTCGCCAAATAGTTCAAATAGGCATTAGGACCATCAAATGTAAATAAAATGTGGCGCTCACGTTCTTTGAAGCGCTTATTATGAGCCATACAATGTGTAAACATCGTCAAATTCACCGCTACGTCCTCTATATACTCTATGTTAGCAATTTGCTTAATTGGGTCATTTTGCAATAAGTCTACCCATTTGTAAAACAACGCCTTATGCCCACCTTTTACAAATTGATTGACCTCATACACATTTTTTTGAAATAAAGGTGTTAGCTTAGACAATAGAATTTGATTACGCAAATAGGAGATGAAAACCCTTAAGTCAACTGCCTCTGCATCATCCACCCCTAACACTTGAAATGCCTTCGCCAAAAAATCATCGACTGCATCCTTTTCCTCTTTAGAATGAAAATCGCTTATAACTCTATCCTCTAAATACACAAAAATATCCATTGTCAAAAAATCAACGTACACTATCTCATCCTCAGGCAAACTTTCTACCACCATAATTGGAAGTAGTGATTCTGCAACTTGAAATAACACATGATATGTTTCCATTTGTTTTTGGATTTTTTTAAGTTCTGGATTTATTTTGACAAAATGACCCTGTTTAATGCGATTATTTACTACCATAAGCCAATATATTGCTCTTCTGTATTGTGAATAATTAGTCGTTTTTCTGATCTCATCATACCCAGCTAATACCTTATTGTGAAACTCATGTTCAGCCTCTGTTGGGTGACTTATCGTTGAGATATCATTCATACTATAGAAGAAGTTGAAAAAGAAATGTCGAATATTTACTTCCTCACCAAGAAATGCTATCGGTGTTAACGTTAGTTCCAGCTTAAATTCCTTTAATAGATTTTTCAAGTATGTTAAATATCTCTGTAGCGTCGATGTTGATATAAAAAGTTCATCTGCCCATTCATCGATACTCTTGACCTCTTCCCGAAAAACACCATTCACAATAAGAAGTAATGGCGATTCCTCAGAAATTCTAACAATCAGATCATCGACGTAATGCGTGTGATTAATGGAATAGCCATACAGCGTATTTAGTTCTAATATTTCTTGTTCTGGAAACGAATGCTCGATGTCCTTGATATCTCTAGATAGTGTTCGTTTGGAAATATCCAAATCCTCTGCGATTTCGTCTACCGTAAGAGGGAATTTAGCATCGTAAATTTTCTGCAACACCTTGATTTGTCGCCTAACCTTTTTTTCTGCAATCAACTGTAAAAAGAAATGATTCATCGTAACACCCCCATAAAAGTACATGCAAAAATCCATATGCGCTTGAACTTCATTATACCCAGACGACATGAAAAAGCAATTCACAGCTCTTCTTCTACAAAACAAAATAGGACACGAACTGATTTATAAAACCAGTTTGCGTCCTATTTCATTCTTCGTGGGGGGAGTTTGTGCAAAAATATATGTGATGAGTTACTCATTCTTGTGATGCAATCCTACTTACTTCACAACTTTCACTCTTGTTGCAAAAAACTTATTTTACGTTTAAAAATTGTGTACCCACATATCCTGTTTGGCCTTTATACATTACTTTGCTCCAGCCATACTTGTCTTCAACAAACGTTACTTTTTCGCCTTTTTTAAGCGTTCCTAAGATCTTAGATGTTTTGCTTTGGCTAGCGCGAACGTAAACAGTTGATTTAGCAGTTACTGTTTTTGTTGTCGCTTTTTTCACTACTGGTGCTGTTTTTGGTGCTACTGTTGTTTTTGGTGCCACTTTTGTCGGGGCTGTTTTCACTGCTGGTGCTACTTTCTTAGCTGTATCAACTTGTTTGCCTGGAACGTTTAGGAATCTAGTTCCAACATAGCCTGTTTTACCTTTGTATGTTACTTTACTCCAACCGTAGTCATCTTTTACAAAGTATACTTTTTCACCTTTTTTAAGTGTTCCGAGTACTTTAGAGTTTGTGTTTTCACCAGCGCGTACATTTACTGCTGATTTCACGGTTACCATTTGCGGTTTTGCTGTGTAATAAGTAGTTTGTGTTGCTGCCTCTGCTGTGAATGCTCCTGCTGCTACTGTTGTGAATGCCAATGTCAATGCTAGTCCTGCTGCTGCCACCATTTTAGTTGTTTTGTTGTTCAATACGTTGTTCATCATAATCTCTCCTTCAAATTTAGGTTTATTAGTAATTGGATAATTGCAGTTTTATAAGTTTTCTAAGGGGCGCCCTTTCGATACCTTTATATTACACTACAATGATTTCAAAGTCAATACTTTTATTACGATTATATTACAAATATTTAAGATTTATATCAAAAACGGAGCCTTTCTTACATTAAAATATCCTATTCGAGCTTATTTCTAGTAAAGAATTCGCATTATATCAAGCAAAAGCCACTTCCAAGTTACATTTTTGTAATATTACTGTAACATAGGTTTATTAGGCTATCCTTTTCCCTAGCTGTGATATAATAATGGAGAAAAGAACGCTAAAGGAGGAAATAATTTATGGCTAACAAAGAAGCAATTGCCTACATTGGTACATACACCAAAGTAGAAAGTGAAGGAATTTACCGCCTTCATATCGATAAGAAAACTGGGGAAATCACGCAGAACAAACTTGCTGGTAAAATGGATAACCCTACTTATTTGAAATTGACAGATGATCAAAAACATCTTTATTCTGTAGCAAAAGATGGCGAAAATGGTGGTGTTGCTGCCTTTGCTATTAAAGAAGACGGCTCGCTTGACTATTTAAACCAAGAATTAAAAGCTGGAAATCCTCCTTGTTATGTCGATGCATCAAAAGACGGCGCGTATGTCGTTTCAGCGAACTATCATTTAGGAACAATCGTGGCTTACCCAACAGATAAAGGCGCTCTAAAAGCTCCGAGCTCCGAGGTACAACACATTGGTACAGGCCCTAACAAAGACCGCCAAGAAAAAGCACATGCCCATTTCGCTGGTTTCACGCCAGATGAAAAGTTTGTTATCACGTGTGATCTTGGAACAGATTATGTAACAACGTACGCATTAACAGACGGCATTCTCGAAAAAGTAAGCGATTTAAAAGTAAAAGGTGGTAGCGGTCCTCGTAACCTTGTTTTCCATCCTAACGCAAAAATTGCTTACATTATGACCGAAATGGCGGCTGACGTTGTTGTTGCTGCTTATGATGAAGCAACTGGAACACTAACTGAAATCCAAAATATTGCTTCATTACCAGCTGATTTTACGGCTGAAAATAAAGGTAGCGCGATTCACATTTCAAACGACGGCCGCTTCCTTTACGTTTCTAATCGCGGGCAAGATGCCGTTGTTACTTTTGCCATTAATGAAGAAGGCAAGCTGAAATTGGTTGCTACGACTCATGTTGAAGGCGTTGGCCCACGTGATTTCGATCTTGATCCAAGTGGTGAAATATTGCTTGTATCAAACGAAAACACGAACAACGTAACGGTATTTGGTGTCAATAAAGAAACTGGCGCACTCGCGCTACTTCAAAAAGACATTCACGTTCCAGAACCAGTTTGCGTCAAATTTATTAACGAATAAAAAAATAAGAGGCCCCAGCGCGCAAACGTTCGGAGCCTCTTTAATTAGGAGGAATATTTATATGACACTTACTATTGGTTATATAGGATTTGGGAAGAGTACCACCCGTTACCACATGCCTTACACGCTCATTCGCGACAATATCCGCATCAAAACGATCTACAATCACCGTCGCAAGCCAGAACTCGAGGCCGAATACGCGAAATATAATATTGCGTTCACCGACCAATTAGATGATTTGCTACAAGACACGGAGATTCAATTAGCTTGTATCTGCACGCCCGCAAGCACACATTACGATCTCGCAAAAAAAGCACTAGAAAACGGTAAAAACGTCCTTGTTGAAAAACCGTTCTGTACAACATCAGAGGAAGCCGAGGAACTATTCGCGCTCGCTAAATCAAAAGGCTTAATCGCGATGGCGTATCAAAACCGCCGCTTCGACAGTGATTTCCTTGCTGTCAAAGAAGTTCTTGCTAGCGGAAAACTGGGCGAACTCGTGGAACTAGAATCTCATATGGATTACTACCGTCCCGACGCTCCCGATGCCCCAGGAAAGTACTACGATGGCGCCTTCTACGGACTTGGCGTTCACATGATGGATCAGATTATCGACTTATTTGGCCGTCCCGACGAAGTGAGCTACGATATCCGCTCTATCCGTAATCCTAAAAATCCCGATGACACTTTTGAAGTTCAGTTCTTTTATCCAGTCTTGAAAGTGATCGTCAAAACAAGCCATTTAGTGAATATTCCTTATCCAAAATTCACCCTACATGGCACAAAAGGCAGTTTTGTCAAATATGGTATTGACCAACAAGAAACGTATCTCAAAGCTGGTGTAATGCCAGGTGAGCCCGATTTTGGTATTGATCCCAAAGAAAACTATGGCACGCTCGTTTACGTCGACGCGACTGGCGAAACAAAAGAAGAAACCGTTCCAACACCGCTTGGAGACTACGGTCGCCTTTACGATCAGCTGCACGATGCGATCCTAAATGGCACACGCAAACTAGTAAGCGATGAAGAAACACTAACCAACATGACCATCCTAGAACAAGGCTTCACTGGCAAAAATCCACGTGTGATATCTCTATAGGACAAAACTCGAGATAAGGCAAAAACGCCCTCCCCCTTACTTCGGGTAGGACGAAAAATTTTGCTTTACACAAATCGAGCGAAAGCGTTTGTATTCAAGGAGTTTTGTGGAAGCCAGAAGCGGAGCATACTCGTGTATGTGATGACTGAAAACAGGGAGAGGGTAGTTTCCTCGACTATGTAAGAAGTTAAGCGAAACTGCTCTTGTGTAGCAGAACCTTAAAGAAGTCCCACAATCCGTGTTCTAAAAACCTTGAATGACCGCCTTTTCGCGTTGCTCATAGGCATATTGGGGCTGTAACTCAATTTATTTCGGACAGCCCCAACAATGCGAGCGCTTGTCGCCGATTTATCTGAGGTATGTTTCTATTCAGTTTACCAAACTAATTGCCATGTTAAGCCAAACTTATCCGTTACCCAAGTTACTTTTTTAAATGGTCCCATCTCAACAGGCCCCATCATCACCGACCCACCTTCAGAAAAAGCGGCAAACAAGCGATCAAATTCAGCCTCATCTTGACATTGTACTAGAATGGAAGTCGCCCACGTAAGCGGAGTTAGGAATTCAGATTCCATATCCATAACCATGAACGACTGACCGCGAAGTGCGAACACACCAGTCAACAATTTACCAGTCTCCCCGCGATCCTCTTCGCCGATATATGTCTTACTAAACACCTCTGCTTCTTCAAATAAGCTCACGTAAAAGTCCATCGCGGCTTCCGCATTCCCTGCAAACGTTAAAAAAGTTGAAATCGAATTTTTAGCTTCAATCATAATCATCATTCCTCCTAATTTCTTATTACATAACACCTATCAAAATCAGCAAAAAGAAAATAATCCAAAATACGATATATGCCATCGAAATAATAAACCCAATAATCGGAAAAAAATTACGTTCGCGTTCGTTAGCAATTCCTAAAAGCGATATGATAAATGTAATAACTGCCACAACAAAAATGGCGATAAACCAATTACTCACCGTCACAATGAAGAATGCAACAGGCTTCATAAAAATCATTACAATACATAGAATTCCTAGTAAAAATGCCATAACGCCTAAGAAAGTTGTTCGTTTTTTGAGCGGTACTTCTTCCATGTCATCCATTGTTCGTCATCCCTTTATCCTAATTTTTAACGACACCGCGTTCCACATACTGCATATCATTCGCCGATTCCACAGTATATTTCCCGTTCTCATAGCTTATTTTCGTGACACTCGCGTTTTCAATTGGACCATCCACACGATCAGGATCCAGCAGTGAAAGCAAAATATTAATCACCATACCGTGACAAACCACGAGCACATTGCCATCCGTATTCTCGCTACAAATCAAGTCCATCGAATCAAGCAAGCGTTTCGTGAAAATATCCCAATTCTCCGCCATGCCAGTCTCGTCCATTTCCGCCACCGCATCAATCATCACGCGCGGCGCCTCATGCTTTAACGCTTCAAAGAAAGACTCCACAGAATCAAATCCACGCATTTTACTCACCGTTTCCCACATGTACGCATTGTATTCGCCTTCAAATTTACCAAAGCCAAACTCGCGTAACCCTTTCAACTGATTGACTGGCAATTCAAAACCAGCATGTCGCATCACGATATCCGCCGTTTCAAGAGTCCGACCACGATCACTCGTATAAAGCGCTTCAAATTTCGTATCCGCAAGACCGCGTCCCAACTGTTCAGCGACCAAGATTCCAGCCTCCGTAAGTGGCGAATCCGCCCAACCTTGCACGCGCTCCGTTGTGTTCAGCATCGTTTTTCCATGTCTCGTTACATATAAAGTCACTTTCCCAGTCATTCTGACAAGCACCACCGTTTCTCAAATATACCCCTAGTTTATCAAGCTATCGGCTGTTTTGCAATGAAATAAGGCGCTCTTCTCACAATAAGAAAAACGCCCAATCTCATAATCAGTCGACACCACGCATATATTTCTTCAAAAGTGGCGCGCCAAGGAATAGTAAAATCGCAAAAGCAACCGCTCCAAATCCGAAAATACCGAAATATAAGATCTCCGTATCTGCATTAAAGAACTGCGTCGTTTGCGCGTTAAACGCCTGTGCCATCGAGTCCGACAAGAACCAAACACTCATCGTTTGCGATGCAAATGCCGCTGGCGCTAGTTTTGTCGTTGCGGATAAGCCAACCGGTGACAAGCACATTTCACCCACGATACAGATAAAGAAGCTCAGCACTAGCCACATCGGACTCACTGCGGTCGTTGTATTTCCCGCCAGAATTCCCGGCAACATCATAATCACAAACGATAGCCCTGCAAAAAACAGACCCAGCGCAAATTTTCGCGGTGTTCCTGGTTGCCGTTTGCCGAGTTTCGTCCAAATCCAAGCAAATATCGGTGATAAAATAATGATGAACATCGGATTTAGTGACTGGAATAATCCTGGGTCAAGTGTAAAACTCCCCACACTGAGATCTGTTCGGTTCGCAGTAAAGAGCGCAAGTGTTGTTGATCCCTGTTCTTCAATCATCCAAAACATGACCGAGATGAGGAACAGCGGTATGTAAGCCGTAAGTCGCGAACGTTCGTCCTTCGTCGTTTTCTTACTTGTCATCATCACAATGAAATAGATCAGCGGGATAATAACACCCATAATCGTCACTGTCATAATAACCGTTTGCAATGTGAATTCACCTTGAAGCCACGCTACAATCGTTCCAATCGCTGCAATTGCCGCCAATAACCCCAACGCCAATCCAGACATTTTCTTCTTCTCGGAACTTTTAAGCGGATTGGGCACTTTCTTCCCAGCATCGCGTAAATACATTTTCCCAGTAATGACGTATACAATGAGTCCCACAGCCATACCGACAGCTGCAACACCAAATCCAGCATGATAACTATTCGCCGAATTCGACACGTTGGTGACGATAAATGGCGCGATAAAAGCACCCAAGTTTATCCCCATGTAAAAAATACTAAAACCAGCATCGCGTTTTTGATCTCCTTTTGGATAAAGATCACCAACAACATTCGATACGTTCGGTTTCAAAAAGCCGGTACCAATGATAATGAAGAACATCGACACAAATAAAGCCGTCGCGCCTCCTGGAAATGACAGCGCAATATGCCCTATCATAATCAAGACACCACCATAAAAAATCGTTCGACGTGGCCCTAAAAGCCGATCCGCCGTCCAACCACCGATAACGCCAGACATGTAAACAAGCGAACCGTAAATCGACATAATCGCTGTTGCTGTCGCCTGAGAAAATCCGAGCCCGCCATCGACAACCGCTGTATACATATAATAAATAAGAATAGCACGCATACCATAGTAAGAAAAACGTTCCCAGAATTCCGTGAAGAATAGCGTCGCCAACCCCCGCGGATGGCCGAAAAACGTCTTACCACTACTATCTTTAATCGCCCTCATCCTAAAACTCCCCTTTCCCCTATTAAAATATACTCTATAGAACACCTTTTCCCCGTGCCCTATAGAGTACAACTAAAAAATCAGCCGATATTATAACGCATTTTTGTAAATGTCACGACTCACTTCAAGCGTTTGATCGCCACGCTCTGAAATCGCCGTTAAACCATGGTTTTCAAGTTGCGTCACAAGCGCATCCACAACTTCATCACCAAGCTCATAATCACTGAAATGCGTTGGTGCACCTAGAGATTCGAAAAATGCCCGCGTTTTATCGATCGCCGCTTGAATTTTCTCGTCGTCCGTTCCATCCGTAATGTGCCAAACGCGCTCTGCATATTGCAACAACTTCGCGCCTTTCTGCTCTTTACGAATTTCGAGTAACGATGGCAACACAATTGCGAGCGTCCGCGCATGGTCAATATGATACAGCGCCGTAATCTCATGGCCTAAACCATGGCTCGACCAGTCACCAGGCACACCTTTATTAAGCGTACCATTTAGCGCATAAGTCGCCGCCCACATAAAGTTCGCACGCAAGTTATAATCATGATTTTTCTCATCAATCACATCAGGACCAATCTCGATCAACGTTTCAAGCAAACCTTCTGCAAAACGATCTTGTACCATCGCGTTCACCGGATACGTCATATACTGCTCCATAATATGAACAAACGAATCAATCACACCGTTCGCTAATTGACGTTTTGGCAATGTATACGTCAACTGTGGATCAAGAATCGAAAACTGCGGGAACGTCACAGCGCTACCAAATCCAAGTTTCGCTTTTTTCTCAACGATACTAACGACACCACCACTGTTCATCTCAGAACCCGTTGCAGGAAGCGTCAACACCGTACCAAACGGCAAAGCCTTCGTAATTGGCGTTCCATTACCGATTCCACTACCAAAAATGTGAATCGGATCTTCATCAAATAATGCAGCCGCCGCAACGAATTTCGTTCCATCAATAACAGAACCACCGCCAACAGCAAGCAAATAATTATAGCCATCTTTTTTCACCTGTTCCAATGCACGGACAAGCGTTTCAAAAGTAGGATTCGCTTCAATCCCGCCAAATTCGCCAAAATCACGCCCAGCAAGTGCCTCGCGTACCTTTGCAAGCGTACCAAAACGTTCGACACTACCGCCACCATAAAGAACTAGAACCTTCTTATCTGCTGGAATTAATGTCGCTAATTCTCCAATCCGGTCTTTTCCAAAAACGATGTGTGTTGGGTTATAATAATCAAAATTTGCAATTCCTTTATTCATTGTATAAAGTCCCCGCTTTCCTTTTGTCTTAGATTTTGTCACGTGTCCATATTAACACAAATTGCCTCTTCTGTAACGAATGGACCACTACACTATAAATACACCTTTTTAGTGAGATTCAAACAAAAAAACAGAAATCCCGTGAGATTCCTGCGTTACATTCATTTTACTTTCAACTGTTTTCTAAATTTCAGATACTGAAATAAGGTCGGGTGGTAAAAAACTTCTCCCTTTCGATCCTTATCCGCGATTTTCGGCGTTATCGTCTCCATTTTATTCTCTGAAAGAAAACGCTCAAGTAATTGGATTCCTTTTGCTAGCTGCAAGTATGGATAGGTGACAAAGTTGTCTTTTGGCGTCACGGAAATCTTTGCTTGCGCGATAATGCTGCCCGTATCAATTCCAGTATCAATATAATGTAGTGTCACGCCGCAGTTTCTTTTATCCTTTTTCACTAGGGCCCAATAGCCTCCGTGACTGCCTCTATAATAAGGCGTAATTCCCGCATGAATATTTACAAAGGGGGCTTCTGTGGCTTCTAACACCTGCTGACTTATTATTCTCGTACCACAAACAAGGATTAAATCTGGTGTTTCCAATTGGATTGCGGCAATCGTTTCTTCGTCGTTGATAGATCCTACTCGCTGTAGTTCAGACGCTGGTATCTTTGCTGCGTCCATATCTTCTTTTCGAATGATTTGCTGTATCCGCCCCTGCGCCTCACGTTTTAAAAATGGCAGGCAAAACAATTGAAATAGTACTTGTCCTACTACCGTTCGAAGTCCTAAACGCTTTCTTCGTCTTTTCAGCATCCCTTTTTTAGATAAACCGTCTTCCATCACAACCTTGCTTATCGGAAATGTTTTATTTATTTTTTGATAAACAAGATGACTACTTGATTTGTCGCCTGCAAGCATCATAATTTTCATGCGGTGACTTCCTTTCTTTTCACTTTTTGTGCTAGCTCTTGCATCGTTACACTTTCAAAACCAAACTCATTCTGCAGATCTTCGTAATACTCGCATATTTCTTGCAGCATCTTGATATTTTCTTCTATATCTCTACCAAAATTATGAGGGTGGAACCAAAGATGGAATACTTCGCCGTGTTTGCTCGCGTGACGCATTGCTTTTTTAATACGATGCAGCTTGAGTGATTCCAGAAATGGTGCTTTTTTTGCATACGGTCTTAAAAAGCGGCTAGAAGGAATATTAATCATGCCGTCTTTCAAGCAAGTATCGGAAGCAAACGTATGATGACCTGAAATATTGATATAGGAGTCCATCAGCCTCAAAGCGCGATGTAACTTACGCTCCCGTCCTTCTCGTTCACGATATAAACTGTGATTTTCATTTCCGCGAACAACATCCAGTCCATGTTTTTTTAACACGTCTAACAACGCTGGATTAAATTGATTGCGCGGGAAAACAAAGCTTGTCGGCTGAATATTTTGCGCATCCATCATCGCTAAGGCTGCCCGCGTATCCCGTTCAAAGGTTTCCTCGGCATTCTTATTATCTAAACAATAAAAATGGGAAAAGGTATGCAGCCCTAATTCTTGGTGTGCTGTTGCCCTTATTTTTTTAATCAAGGAAAGCGCGTAATGTGATGGATCTTCTGACTCTTCCTCTCCAAGCTCTGCGCATTCCTTCAAAAATGGAGACACGTGAGGCACTGATGTATCATCAAAATACTGCTCATTCGTGTTTATTATGGCTGTTTTTGACGGCGCAAATAACGCACCGACAGTCGCCCATGTTGCATGAATTTGGTATGCCTCAAACATCTGTAGCATATCTGGAATCGCTTTTCTGGCACCAAAAATGTTTGTATCATATGTGTGTTCTGAATCCCAAGTATAACTTCCCCATCGTAGCTCAAAATCAAGGGATATGACGAAATAACCATTTTTCACGAAGCTTAACCTACCTTTTCTAATTTACTTTTGATTTCTTGTGTAGTATCCCGTTTGGTAACTTTCACCACGATTTTTCCTACCGTTTAGCACTGCGCCTATCATTTTAATTTTAGATTGTTTAATCTTGTCTAGGGTTTGAACGGCATCGTGCTGATCCGTGTGTTCACTCCGTAAAACTAAGATAAGACCGTCTACCATATTTCCGATGATGAGTGGATCGACAACTGGCAGAACTGGCGGGGCATCAAAAATAACGATATCAAACATATTGGAAATGATCTGCACAAATTCCATCATCTTGTTAGAAGATAGCAGTTCCGCGGGATTTGGTGGAATAACACCACTGGTTATCACGAATAAGTTTTCATGCATGATGATTTCTTGGAGACATTCTTCTAACTTGCCCTGTCCAGCTAAATAGTTACTGAGTCCCATGTCATTTTTTAGTCGTAACGTCGTATGCACAGTCGGTCTTCTTAAATCAGCGTCAATTAGCAATACTTTATTTCCTTGTTCCGCAAATGAAATGGCTAAATTCATTGAGATAAAAGACTTGCCCGCGCCTTGTTCCGGTGAGGTAATCACCATCGTGCGTAGTTTTTCGGTAGAGGCAAATTGGATGCTCGTTCGTATGGTACGCAATTGTTCCGATGAGATAGAGTTGGATTTTTTTTGCATAATCGAGATATTTTGCTTTTTTTTGGATCTTAGTTTAAATGGCATTATTTATTTCCCTTCTCTATTTGATTAACCGTTCCTAAAATCGGTAGTTTTAGCAGTTGTTCAATTTCATCTTGTGTCTTAATCGTGTTGTCGAACACTTCTTTGAGCACAATAATGATAAAGCTTAGAAATAAGGCAGCCAGAAGTCCGATCGCAAGGTGCATTTTGTGATTGGGACTAGATGGCTTTTGACTGTCCTCCATGTAGGCTTTGGATAGGATAGAGACATTATTGGATTTAATACGATCGCTTGTATAATCAACAAACTTATTTGTCACCGTATTCGCAATGTTCACCGCAACACGTGGATTCTCATTCTTCACTTTAAGATTAATGACTTGGGAGTTGGAATCACTCGTGACCATCATCATTTTTTCAATGTCATTAGACGTATACTGTGGATAGACCTTCGCCACTTCTTTCAGGAGCTGCTTGCTTTTTAAAATGACAGAATAGGTGTTTACCATCTGAATATTCGCCTGCACCTCGGAGCTTTGTGCATTGTCGCTTTCTTTTGCCTGTGTCACTAAAATTTGTGTCGTAGCACTGTAGCCTTTTGGAATGACGAAGAAAGTCAAAGCACCTGCTAGTAGAATTCCGATGAACGCTAAACTGATGATAAGTCGGCTATTTCTTTTTATCGTTTGGAAAATAAGTTGGATATCCATAGATTCGATTCGTTCTCCTTTATCTCTTTATAATTTGCCGTATTTGCGCGACATCTTGTTTTTTGATGAGTATTGCATCGTACCATTTCGCTTCGGTATTTCGGACTAGCCAGATGAGGAAAACTCCGCCGGAAATGCTGTAGGAAACAATCGATGCAAGCGCGGAACCAATCGTTCCAAAGAAAGGTACAAGCGCAAAATTGAGTGCAACGTTGAGTAAAACCGTGATAAGTAGCGTCACAAAGTAGAAACGCCATTTCCCGTTAGCAATAAATAACGTCCCGATAATTTTCGTGTATACCATCGCGGGGACTGCTAAAAACATCAGGACGGTGATACTGTAGGCACCGATGAAACTAGCACCAAACATGAATTCAATGAGCCATTTCCCGCCTACGATCATCAGCAGTCCGAAAAATAGGACCGAAGTGGTCGCCATTCGAAGCGAGAAAAGTAAAGCATTGATATCGTCGCGCCTTGCATTTTTATGCAGCATGACTTCTTTAAAGATATCTGGAATCATCCACGCGTATTCGGCCAGTTGCACGCCAGTACTGTAGAGCCCGATATCGTAGAAGGAAACATTCATCCAGCCGAGTAATACGATATCGATGCGGTAGTTGATCGAAATGAGAAATGTCGTCAGCATAGGCAGCATACCCGCTACCAAGATGGTTTGAAATGCTTTTTTCGAACCGTTGAAATGGAAGTTTTTCATGAGGACTTTGAGCGTGCAGATAATTAAAATCACATTTTTGATTAGAAAAACTAGCAAGACCAAGCTCACGTTACTATCGAAAAAGTAAAATAGAATCACCGTGAAAAGTAGGTTGGACACGGCACCGATAATCGTAATGACGCTGTGAGAACGAATATCTTCTACCAAATTCAGTTGGGACAGTTGTAGATTTAGGATACTGACAGAAATGAGGATCGCGACAAAACCGTAGTTTCCCATACCTGATAGGAAGAAAAACAGGAGTGACAGCGCAATATACATCGCAAATTGGATTAGGGATAACGTGATAAACACATTTCGATAATCTCGCCCTTTTCGCTTATATTCTGGATAGACGAGTGAGATACCGAGATTGAGTATCGTCATTCCAATGGTCACCAAGTTAAAAAGATAACTATATTCTCCTTTTAGCTCTGGTCCTAGAAATCGGGTTAGGAGAATCATCGCTAGCAAGCCCGTGATAATGACAATGCCTTTTTTGATGATCGTGATGCCATATGCGTTTTTGGCGATATTTCGCAGAGCTCTAAGCATCGCCTGGTTTTCCAATGAGCTTCGCTGGTACGCCGCCTATTTTGCTCTGTGCTGGGAATGATTTCGTAACGACCGCACCCGCTGCGACAAGCGAATCTGGACCAATTTCGACGCCGTCTGTAATGACCGCTTTACTGGCGATCCAACAACCAGCGTGAATCCGGACGGGAGCTGGGATATAACCGCTCGTCATCTTGCCATTTTCAAAGGCGTGTTGCGATGTTACAATCACACTCATCGGACCGATTCGAACGTTCGCATCAATTTTCAAGCCGCCGACGCCGTTGATCCAGTTATTATGTGCAATATAGACATTATCACCGATTTCAATGCGTTCGGGATTATTGATGATGACACCACTTGCGATTCGAAATCCTTTACCACATTTTTTGAAGAAAGGGCGCATCAGAAAACCACGAATTGCGACAGTTGGTGTGCAATTCGGCAAGATCGCCGTGATCAGATTAATCAAGTGAATTGGTACGGAATAGCGAAGAAAACGCCCCGCTTGATCTAATTTTTTATTCATATAAGGAGCTCCTTTGTTTGCGTTTATAGATAACTTTTTGATTTAAAAAGTAAATGAGCAAGAATAAAACGAGGTTATAACTGATGTCGTTCACCAGATTCATCGTGTTCTGTCCCATTAAAAAGCCGAGTCTCGCGGTCGAAATAGTAAAGAAATAGACGAGCTCAAGGTTGCCGATACGCTCAATTTGCGATTGGAAAAAGTACGCCAAAGCTACAAAGCTAACCGTGATTATAGGTGCGAAGAGATAGCCGAAGTAGAGATTCCCCTGCCCAATCATCGGTAAAATTTGCGATACATTATCCTTGAAGAAATAGCGCTCATTGAAGTACAAAACGGAGAAGTCGATTGGCAAATCTTTAATGAAAATGTTGACGCCAATCATCGGTCTGAAAATATCGTAAAACAGGACGGACAAATGACTTGCCTCAGGAAACATGCTTTTCATTTCAATCGCCATCGCCACGTTGTAGGGCCCGCCAAGATACACTTGCATCGTATCTGTAAAGTCGATAAGTTGGCTCGCATCACCTGATACAGACACGATTTGCCGAACAGATGCAATCAGTACAACTACGAACGTCACAACAGAAACAATGAGAATCGCCGCTTTTTTGAAGTGGGTCGGAAATAGTTTTTTGAAAACGAACAAGGATGTAATCGTACAAAGAATGATATCCGTTCGGTTGGTACCTGCAAAGATACCGATATTTAGCACCATAACGACAACTGCCGCATACACATAATGCACATGTCCCAATGATTTATATTTTTCACAGCAAAACCAGATAATCAGGAGGGCAACAATTTGTTTTGCAATCATGAACATGTATAGTGCGAAGTAAGATGGAAGAGATAACGTTTGGAGAACACCAACAACGCGATCGGTCGGTACAAGAAACGATATACTGCTCAAGGCTCCTGGCACAACGAAGACGCCGAGAAAGCCAATAATCGCGAATAGTATATAGAAAAAGATCGATGGACTGCGTGTCAGTGGTTTTTCAGGTAATGGATTCTGCTGTTTTCGTTTTTTTCGTATCGCATCCAAAATTGCAATCACGACGGTCACGATAACGAGCTCGTATAACATTAGTTTTAAAGCTAAGTCATAACTGTGAGCAGTCGGTGGTACGGGCGATCTCCCGCCATAATAACTCGCGTACACGATGAAAAACGGGAGCACCACGTAGCGCATAAAAGCGAGTCCCGTAAAGACGAGATTAAACATTTTAAAATCGTAGACCAGCGAGCGAACGAATACAAAGCTGGCAGCAAAGAGATATAACAGTGGCAAGAATGGTAATAACTCATACCCAGGTTCTCTATCATGTAGGCTAATAAAAATGAAACTAAACAGCGAGAGCAGACCAATGACTGTCACACCTGAAAATTCAAGGAGTCTCTTTTTAGAAAAGGACTTCACACAGATTCACCTGCTTGAATTAAGAATTTAGCAACGGTTTGAATAACATAATGCTGCTCACTCAAAGTCATTTGCGTCGCGGATGGTAAACAAAAGCCACTTTCAAACAGACGCTGGGCATTGCTTATCTTGGCCCTTACGTCTTCTGCGAAAAAACGATTCTTTTGAAAAACTGGTTGCAAGTGGAGCGGTTTCCATAATAGACGACCTTCAATTCCATTCGCGTCTAGGGCTTCCTTCAACTGAAGTGGGTGGATTCCTCGAACTTGAATCGTAGACAACCAGCGATTTGAAAAAGTACCTTCGCTTTCTTGTTGGTATGTGATTCGTGGGAAATTACTGAACGTTTCGTTATATGTGGCAAAGCCCTCCAAATATCGTTCGAAAATGAGCCGTTTTTGATCGATCCGTTCTTGTAAGACTTCCATTTGACCACAACCGATCCCTGCAGCAATGTTGCTCAACCTGTAGTTATAGCCGATTTTTTCGTGTTGGTAATAAGGTGCTGGCTCTTTGGCTTGTTCAGATAAGAATTTGGCTTCTTTCGTCCATTCTTCTTTTGCCGAGACTAGCATGCCGCCACCGGAAGTTGTAATAATTTTATTCCCATTGAAAGAATAGATGCCAATATCGCCGATTGTTCCTGTTTGCACGCCATGATGTAGCGATCCTAATGACTCTGCGGCATCTTCAATCACTGGAACTCCGTATGATTTTGCCAGCGCCATTATTTCCGTCATTTTCGCAGGTTGTCCGTAAATATGCACAACGATGATGGCTTTGGGTAACTGACCTTGTTGCTGGGCATCTAGTAAAGCCCGTTCCAAAGCTATTGGAGACATATTCCACGTCTCTAGTTCGGAATCGATGAACACCGCTTTGGCACCTTGATAATGAATCGGATTCGCGGATGCGGCAAATGTGAAACTTGGACAAAAAACGGTATCACCATGCCCTACTTCGAGCATCCGTAACGCCAGATGAATCGCCGCCGTTCCTGAACTCGTAGCTGTCGCAAATTCTGCTCCTGTGTACCTGCGCACCTTTTCTTCAAATAAATCCACATTAGGACCGACTGGGGCAATCCAATTTTCCGCAAATGCTTGCTCTATATACGCCATTTCTTTCCCACTCATATGAGGAATGGCTAGTGGAATTCTCTTCATTGATTGCATCTTCTCCTTACTTTTTACTACCTTCAAATGGTGGCGTTGTCGCGTAACCATCTCGTGCGATATCCTCGACGAACAGCACTTTTTTTATCGTGCGTATCAGAATGTGGATGTCTTGTTGGATCGACAGCCGTTCCACATAGCGGATATCCCAGACGAATTTCTCCTGCCAACTAATCGCATTGCGTCCGTTCATTTGCGCCAGTCCCGTCATCCCAGGTTTCACAAGATGCCGTCTTCTCTCCTCTTCCGAATAGAGTGCCAAATATTCCACAAGTAACGGTCGCGGCCCAATAAAACTCATATCCCCTTTTAAAATGTTCCAACATTGCGGTAACTCATCTAGACTTGTCTTCCGCAAAAAGTTCCCTAGTTTTGTAATCCGCTGCTCGTCTGGCAAAAGTACGCCTTGTTCATCCCGCGCGTCAGTCATCGTTTGAAATTTGTAGATCCAAAAAACGTGATCTGCTTTTCCAACGCGTTGTTGCTTATATAAAACATGCCTTTGTGTCGCGAACAACGCTAGACTGATCAATAAGAGTGGCATTGAAAAAATTAGAAGACAGATAGAAGCCCCTAGAACATCAAGAACTTGCTTTATGTGTCCATACATTCGCTTCTCCCCCTTTTAGATACACGTTTTTCATTCGCTCCCACATCTGCTCAGATTGGAACTCCAAAATGACGCGTTTTTTGCCGTTAAAAGCATAACGTTCTCGCAAAGTTTCATCGTTTTTAAGCGTAGTAATCGCTGCTTGAATCGCCAAGCTGGATCGCGCTGGAATGAGTATGCCGGTTTCTTGATCCACCATCGCATCTCTAATCCCCGTCACATCCGTGCCAATCACCGCAAGTCCGGCCGCCGCTGCCTCTAAACAAACGTTCGAAAAACCTTCGCGGTAAGACGGAATCACAAAGACATCCATCATGTTGTAATATGGCGCAGGATTTGGAATAAAGCCTGTGACATGAATATTCGGATGGCTTCGAATCACATCCACTGTCTCTTTTTTCAAGCCATGTTGATCGTCGAAATCGCCTACTAATAATAAATTCATGTCTTCTGCGGCGAGAAAAGCTGCAATTAACTCCTCAATTCCCTTGTCTTTCGTAATTCGGCCTGTAAACCCAATCACAAATTGCGATTTATCGAAAACATAGCGAACGGTTTCTTGCCGCTTCACTGTAAAGTCTGCCAAATGAATCCCATTACTGCTCCCTTTTCCTAAAACTTGCATCTTGGAAGTTCCTTGAATCTGCAATGCTTTACACGTCGTAATCAAACTCGGACTAATCGCGATCACTCTCGTAGACAAACCAATGATCAGCTGTTCTATCAGCCACAATAATGTTCGAAGTTTGCCTGTCGCCGTTTCCATTCGCAATCCGCGTAACGTATAAATTCGCGTTTTCGTTCGTGTCAGGAATGCCGCGATACTACCCAACAAGGCTGCTTTTGGCGTTCCTACATTAGAAATATCTGGGCGTACTTTTCGGAAAACACGAATCATTTGTATCAATGCTTTCATGTCTTTCCAAACCGATATTTCCCGCGCCATTTCCACATAATGTACTGTAATCCGTCCATCTCGCTCGAGCGCCTCCGAACTTTTCCCTTTTGAGACGACCAAATGGACATCAAAACCTTGCTGTGCCAAGTAATCTAACTGTCCGTTCAAAAGCCTTACGCTGATATCTGCCGTCACTGCAATGAGTAGCTTCGTCATCACAAGTTCCAGCTATATGAACGCGATTTTTCCAGCGCTTTCTTTAAATCCACTAACATACTGGATTCGTCTTTCAAAATATCGCGTACCAGCTTGCCATTTTCTGCGACAAAGGTTTCATGCGGTACTGCCAAAATCACGACATCCGATGCTTCTAATTCTGGATAACTCGCCATTTCCAATCCGTATTCTTTGGCAACTTCCTGCTCATTCGCCAATGGATCGTAAGCCTGTACCTGCATTCCAAATTCTTTTAGTTCTCCAATCAAATCAATGACTTTCGAATTCCGAATATCTGGCACATTTTCTTTAAAAGTCAAACCAAGCACGCTCACTTTTAACTCACAAATATTTTTCTTTTGTTGTAGCAGCTCTTTCACGATTTCTTGTCCGACAAAACTTGCCATACTATCGTTTACACGGCGTCCGGCCAAAATAACTTCTGGATGGTAACCAACCGATTCCGCTTTGTGCGCCAAGTAGTAAGGATCAACACCGATACAATGTCCGCCGACCAAACCTGGTTCGAATTTCAAGAAGTTCCATTTTGTTCCCGCTGCTTGAAGAACTTCGTGTGTATCAATATCCAGCGCGTGGAAAATACGAGACAGTTCATTCATCAACGCAATATTTAAATCTCGTTGCGTATTTTCGATGACTTTCGCGGCTTCTGCGACACGAATCGATGAGGCTTTATACACGCCTGCCGTCACGACCGAAGCGTACACATCCGCAATAATATCTGTAATTTCCTCCGTTTGCCCCGCTACAACTTTTTGAACCGTCGTAAACGTGTGGATCTTATCGCCTGGATTAATCCGTTCTGGAGAATAGCCTACAAAGAAGTCCTTGCCACATACAAGTCCAGAGTAATGCTCCATAATCGGAACACATTCATCTTCGGTCGCACCTGGATATACCGTCGATTCAAATACCACAATCGTTCCTTTTGCCATGTTTTCCCCAATCATTTGCGACGCTTTATGCAGAATCCTCATGTCTGGTTGATTACTCTCGTTGATTGGCGTTGGCACAGCTACGATGATAAAATTACAACCACCTAAACGTTCCGCTTGACTCGTGAACGCAATATCAGTCACAAATAAATCTTCTGGAGTCACTTCTCCCGTGTCATCGATTTTATTTTGAAGTGCTGCAATTCGCGTTTCATTAATATCCACACCAACGACTGGCATTTCTTTACCAAATGCTACTGCTACGGGAAGACCTACATATCCAAGACCTAAAACACCAAGTTTTAATTCATTCATTTATTTTGTCCCTCGATCCAATTCATAAATTTTTGGTAATGTTGTTCACGTTTTACCGTTAATACTTGTTTGGAAAATTGTAGTGATTTTATATAATTGCGCTCAATTTGTTCACAATACAGCGCATGATTTTCAGATAACCTTTTTATTATTGCGGCTAATTCCGCGTCATTTTCACTTTCAAATTGCATCGCTGGATCAGCCAGTTCTTTCATACCGCCCACCTTGGAGGTAATAACGGGGCATCCCATCGCCATCGCTTCAATCACAGAACGTCCTTGTCCTTCGGTGCGGCTCGGTTGGAGATAAATATCTACATCGGAGAGCCAATCGTACACCTCATGCGCTGGCTTCGTTCCGCAGAAATCAACCATATCTTCCAGACCATTCTCTACTACCATCCGCGTCCATTTACTGCTAGCACCACTTCCAAGAATCCGAAATTCAAATGCCGGAAGCTCATTCTTGATACGCGCTAACGCCCGAATAGCAACATCTAGTCCCTTGTACTGTGAATCAAGAGATCCCATCATTCCAAATACAATTTTTTTATTTAGATCTCTATTTTTTCTTTCCATCAATAATACTGCCCTTGAAGCATCTGGTAATTCTGTGTTGGAACAACTTGTCTCAATGCCTTTTGTCGGGTACAATCTTTGCAGTTCTTTCTTCGTAATGTATAAGGCAAATGGTGCTTCTGCCACGGTTTGTTGCATCGTTCTTTTCGCTAATGGCGCGTATAACTTCGCCTTAAAACTCCCATGTAAACGGTAAGTCTCACTCGGATCGCCCACTACTTCGACGGCATACGGTTTGCCTAATTCTTTCGCCACTTTGACGGCTAGAAAACCAATTTGAGAAGGCAAACGTGCAATAACGGCATCTGCTTGACGTACTGCTTTTCGCATCGCTTGAATCGCGGGATTGCGAGGTATAAAGTAGCCGTAACCACTCGGATTAGGAATCGCTGTAAACGACACCCGCTCACCACTAGAAACACTATATCCCTGCACATCTTCCGTAAGTGGATACAAACGACAAGCCACCGTCAACGTATCACTATGCGTTAAATACCGTTGCCACGTCTCGTAGGGAAAAGCTGTTTTCGACAACACATTATCCCCATCTGTATAAAATTTATGATCATATGCGAATAACCAGTTCACTTGCCATCATCTCCTTCATGCTCTCTGTACTTGTTTACTCGTTAATCCACATATCGCATCAAATAACTCGCTTTCACTAAGTTGTCGATACTCCTCTGATAAACGAATCAGTTCTTTCACATCAAATGGGACCGTTTTTCCCACATGAATCTTCTCCGATATTTGTTCTTGATATATCTCGTCCGCATCTAGTAACTCCTCATGTAACTTCTCACCAGGCCTGATCCCCGACTCCACAATCGCAATATCTTGTACCGAATAACCAGAAAGTGCAATCAGATTCTGTGCTAAATCGATAATTCTCACGGATTCTCCCATGTCCAAAACATAGACATCTCCGCTAGTTGCAAGTGAACCTGCCTGCAGCACAAGTGACGCCGCTTCTGGAATTGTCATAAAATAGCGTGTCATCTCACAATGCGTCACCGTCACTGGACCACCAGCCTTAATCTGCTTCTTGAAAAGTGGTATCACACTGCCACGACTACCCAACACATTCCCAAACCGCACGACTGAGAAATTACAAGTAGTTGCTCGTTCCGCCATCGTTTGAATATACATTTCTGCTAACCGTTTCGTGCGTCCCATGTTATTCACAGGCTTCACAGCTTTATCCGTAGATACCATCACACATGTCTCCACTTGAAAAGCTTCCGCCATATCCGCCACGTTTTTAGTTCCAATGAAATTATTTTTAAACGCGCTTCTGAGTGAACGTTCCATAAGCGGTACATGTTTGTGTGCGGCTGCATGATAGACAATATCTGGCTCATATTTAGAGAAAACATCACGTAGTTCATCTAAGTCTTGAATATCCGCAATAACCGGCTCAATTCGATCACTTTCTAAGTCCATTAATAGTTGATAAATACTATTTTCACCGTGTCCTAATGCAATCAGTTTTTTCGGCTTTAGTTTCAATAATTGTTTGCAGAGCTCCGATCCAATCGAACCACCTGCGCCTGTCACTAACACCGTTTTCCCTTTGATTTGCGATACGAGGAGAGCTTCATCTAGTTTTACCTGCGAGCGTCCCAACAATTCTTGCATCGTAACCTCTTCCAACGCTTTAAAAGAATCGTTTTGCGTGATTAATTCGCGAATACCCGGAATCGATTTCACCAAGATCTGTTTAGCTAAGCCCGTTTGAATGATTGCCTCACGTTTACTCGCATCTATATCAGAAATCGCGATAACAACCATCTGAATATTCAATCTTGAGATCATATCGCCTAATGCTTCTAATCCTCCTAAAACAGGATAGCCATGAAACACCGCGTTCCATTTCGTTTTATCATCGTCCAAAAAACCGGTAAGTGTGTATTCTTCTGGATAATCTCTGATAAAAGAAGCGAGAACGTTCATACCTAGTTCACCCGCGCCAATAATCAGGATTTTTTTTCGTGCGCTAAGAATGTTTTTCATTCGATTTGCACCCTTCACATATTATTTTTGGAGAGCTAATTCCCAAGTTGCTGTTACTTCTTTGTGGTCAGGATCAATATACGTTACTTTGAATGGAGCTGAACCTTTTACCATGAAGTAGCCAGCACCCTTATCCGTTGTTCCCGTTTCGATTTCTTTCCCGTAATTTTCACCTGGGTAGACATCGAGTAATTCGCCTTCTTTGTTCTTCACTTCTAAATTGATTGCTGTGAAGCCTTTTTTATCTGCCGTAGGATTAGATAGTTCGAAAGATAATTTCAAAATGCTGTCCTTCTTGCCTTCTGCTTCTAGCAATTCTGCTTTTGTAAATTCGATACGCAGGCCATCAGCATCTACGACATCCTTAAAACCATATGTGGCTTTACTGTCTGCTTTTATTTCGTTTTTCTTTGTTGTTTCTTGCTTGCTATCCTCATTTTTCTTCGTATCATCAGTATTAGAGCATCCCAGTAAGGTAATACTCGCCACCATGACCATACACATGAGCGTCATTATTCTTTTCATATATCCCATTCTCCTTCGTTTAAAAATGGGGAGGTGACTAAAAAAATCTCAGCCCCTCCCCCCATTTTTCATTACTTATATCGCAAAATTTTATCTAGATGCTTTTTCTTTATTCAGCCGCTGGAGCTTCTGTAACAGTTGTTTCAGCGAATGAGGTATATGCACTGTTTTCTTTCAGTTCTACTTTGATGACTTGTCCTACTGTTACTCCGCTTATGAAGTAGCTGTAGTTTCCTTGGGCGTCAGCTGTGACAACTGTTTTCGCTTTGCCATCAACGCTAATTCTCAACTTACCAGATGGTATTGTTTTACCAGTAACCATTGTGTCTGCACTTGTTAGCGCGTTGATTGTTACTTGACCAGCATCTGCCGCTGAGATGACTGTTCTTTCTACGAAGTCTTCATATTTACCTGTTTCTGTATTTCTTAGCTCGATTTTAATAACGTCCCCTGTTGCTACAAGGCCGATAAGATATGTGTAATTACCTGCTGCATCAGCTACTGTGACAGATTTAGGAACACCATTGATACTAATACGAACGGTTTTACCAGCTGGTGCTTTCCCAGTAATCGTACGATCTGTATCTAAAATTGGGTTCAATGAAAATTCTGCTTTGACAATTTTTTCAGTTGCAAGTAGATATTGTGTACCTACACGTACATCTACTTTCACCACGTCGCCGCCAGTTAAAACGCCTACGTTATAAGAATACTTACCATCAACAGTTGCGACAGTATTTGCTTTCACTACACCATTCACACTAATACGAACGGTATAACCAGCTGTAGCTTCCCCAGAAACAAGGCCCTCTGGTGCTTTTAAATCATTCAGTGTCAATAGAAGACCTGGTATTTCACCAGAAACAACAACTGATTTTGATGTGTCATAAGCTCCTGTCAAGGAATTACGCATCTCTACTTTCACTTCTGTTCCAGATACTAACGTGCCAGTTGTATACGTGTAGTTACCTGTTGCATCTGCTGTTACAACTGCTTTTGCTGCACCATTTATGCTAATACGTAATTTTGCATTTGGTGTTGCTGTTCCTGTTACTTTGTTATCAGCAATCGTCATTTCATTGACTACTAATTCTGTTGCTACGGCATCTGCTACTGTGATACTTACTGTTTTAGCAACATTGGCACCAAGAAGTACTTCTGCTTTTACAACGTCACCTTTCACTAAATAGCTACTTAGGTAACTAAAATTACCTGCTGCATCTGCTGTTACTGTTGCTTTCAATACACCGTTAATACTTACACGAACACGGTGGTCTGCTAGCGTTGTTCCAGTAATATACATATCTGAAGCTGTCATTTCATTTAAAACAAGGGCAACTGATTCTTCTGTAACTACAGTTGTTCCTACATATTTACTATCTGTCAAATAAGAACCGTTTGGTCCAACATATTGTACTTCGATCGTTGTTCCAGCTGCTAAATTCCCTGTGTAGTAGGAGAATGAACCGTCTGCTCCAACTGTCAAAATTGTTTTAGGAGCGCCATTAATAATTAATTTCACTTTAGACGCTGGGAATTGTGACACATCGATTGTTCCTGTAACAGTAACGTCAGAGATTGTCATCGGATTAATTACCGGTTGTGGTAAACCGACAACGGTTACTGTAGTTGCTTCACTTGCTACGCTATAAGCATTTTTAAGTGTTACTGCAATGTTGGAATCAGCTGCTTGTGCAGGGATAACGATAGAGAAATCGCCATTCGCATTCACTACACCAGTTTTCTCTGTTCCGTCTGCTAATTTGACAACAACTGTCATACCAGCTTGACCTTTACCAGTAACTTTTGTGTCTACTGCTGTTACGCTGTTTACTGTTGGTGCATTTGGAGCTACTAAATTAGCATTTAATTGTGTTTGTGCTTTATCTAGATCTGCTTGTAATGCTGCTTTTACTGCTGGATCTGTTACTTGATCGATTAAAGCTTGCGCCGCATCGATTTCCGCTTGTGTCAATCCGATTTTCGTATCACCAGCCGGGTTTTGATAGGCAAATAGGGCGTTTACTGCCGCACGTGCTTTATCTTGTGCTGCTTGTTCTGCAGCTTTTACTGCGTCTAGTTGGTCTTGTGCTTTATTTAAGTCTGCTTGTAATGCTGCTTTTACTGTTGGATCTGTTACTTTGTCGACTAAAGCTTGTGCCGCGTCGATTTCCGCTTGTGTTAAACCAGTTTTTGCATCGCCAGTTGGATCTTGGTTTGCAAATAGTGCATTTACTGCTGCACGTGCTTTATCTTGCGCCGCTTGCTCTGCTGACTTGTCTGCGTCTAGTTTCGCTTGTGCTTTATCTAAATCTGCTTGTAGTTCTGCTTTTTTCGCTGGATCTGTTACTTGATCGATTAAAGCTTGTGCTGCATCAATTTCCGCTTGTGTTAATCCTGTTTTCAGATCACCAGTTGGATTTTGGTTAGCAAATAAGTTGTTTACTGCTTCACGTGCTTTATCTTGTGCTGCCTTATCCGCATCTAGTTGTGCTTGTGCTTTATCTAAGCTTGCTTGTAGTTCTGCTTTTTTCGCTGGATCTGTTACCTTGTCGATTAAAGCTTGCGCTGCGTCGATTTCCGCTTGTGTTAAACCAGTTTTTGCATCCCCAGTTGGATCTTGGTTCGCAAACAAGTTGTTTACTGCTTCTTGTGCTGCGTTTTGTGCTGCTAATTCTGCTGCATTCGCTGCGTCTAGTTGGTCTTGTGCTTTATTTAAGTCTGCTTGCAATGCTGCTTTTTTCGCTGGATCTGTTACTGCATCGATTAATGCTTGTGCCGCATCGATTTCCGCTTGTGTTAATCCTGTTTTTGCATCGCCAGTTGGGTTTTGATTCGCGAATAAATTATTTACTGCTTCGCGCGCCGCATTTTGTGCTGCTAATTCTGCTGCATTTGCTGCGTCTAATTGGTCTTGCGCTTTATTCAAGTCTGCTTGCAATGCTGCTTTTTTCGCTGGATCTGTTACTTTGTCGATCAACGCTTGAGCCGCGTCAATTTCTGCTTGTGTTAATCCTGTTTTTGCATCACCAGTTGGATCTTGATTCGTGAACAATTTATTTACTGCTTCGCGAGCTGCGTTTTGTGTTGCTAATTCTGCTGCATTCGCTGAGTCTAGTTGGTCTTGTGCTTTATTTAAGTCTGCTTGTAATGCTGCTTTTACTGTTGGATCTGTTACTTTGTCGACTAAAGCTTGTGCCGCGTCGATTTCCGCTTGTGTCAAACCTGTTTTCGCATCGCCAGCTGGGTTTTTCCCAGTAAATAGATCATTGACTGCTGCACGCGCTTTATCTTGTGCTGCTTTCTCGATAGCAGCTTTTTCTGCTGCTATGAGTGCATCTACTTGTTGTTGCGCCTTATCAATGTCCGCTTGCAATGCCGCCTTTGTTTTAGGATCAGTTACTTCATCCACCAAAAGTTGTGCTGCATCAATTTCAGCTTGTGTTAATCCTGCTTTTGCATTGTTTGCTGGATTTTGGCTAGCGAACAAGTTGTTTACTGCTACACGTGCCTTATCTTCCGCTTCGATTTGCTTAGGATCCTTTACAAAATAACCACCTTCAATACGGCCAACTTTACTCGTATCAAAGTTTTTTGTGATGTCTGCATTGTTCGTAACAAGATTCGTTTGTTTTGGTCCTGCATAGCCACTTAATGTGAACTTAGCTTCTAAAGGTCCTTGATATGAAAAAGTTGGTTCTTCAAGTGTTGTCTTTCCACGTTCCCATGTGCTAACCCCGATAGTAGAATTGATGACCATCGTTGTCGCAGCAGCTTCACTACCTAACGCTCCATTTCTCGTGTTAGTAATAGAGAAATTGGCACCATCTTCAATAACTAGCTCCTTACCTGTTGTCAAAGTAGAAGAAGTTCCTTGTGAGACAGCAATCAGTGTCGCTCCACTTTTCACAAAAAGGGAACTGTTGTAGAACATCGCTCCTTGCACATCAGTAGCTGTCGATTTAACATCTAAAGTAGCACCTGAATTGATTGTCGTAGTACTTGTATTATATGTCGCAATAGCATCACGAGATGATGTTGCTTTAACAAAACCATTATTGGTGAAATTAACTCCATCCAATCTAATAGCTTGCCCTGTAGTAGAATTTACATCTAGTTTTGCGTCCGTCGCAACAGTTAAGACACTGCCACCTGTCGTATGAAGTGCACCGCGATCTCTGGCATATCCACCACCATCGATATTTACTACTGCGCCACTTTCGATAGCAATATTTTTTGCCCACACGTTGTAGTTGTTATTACCACTAAGTTGCGTAATGTTGTTTGTACCTTGAAAGACAATAGAACCAGCCTCTAGTCTTGCAAAGGCTCTATTACCTTCACCAGTCGCATTATTAATCGTATGCGTTCCAGCTATAGTACTCCATAGGAAACCATTCGTACCACTGTTTTTGATTGTGATATTATTTATTGATGTTTTTGCATTTGCTTTTGTCACACGAATATTTCTAGTATTCATATCCAGAGAATAGCCTTCGCCATGAATGTTTTTCTCATCAATTGCTATACTAAAATCCGCGCCTTCCATTTTTAAATCTGCTTGTAGATAAATATCTGTTGTTGTTGTGTTCTGAAGCTCTGACTTAAACGTAGCCCAGTCACTTACGTAGACACCTACTGCATCCACGCTTGGATTAGTAGTCCCCTCAGTAGCTAGTGAACTAACTGGCAAAGTACTAATACTTGTTAGCACCATTGCACTCGCTAAAAATAATTTTAACGACTTATTTAACACTTTTGATTTTTTTGACATTTTTACTTTTTCTCCCTTCAAACTCTTCTATATCTGGTAACCCATCGTATTATTAGATACTATCCTCCATGTAAGATTTAAGTTTTTTACGGGCGGGGGAACTTATAAACCCGAAGTAACTGTTTCAAAAAGCAGTACTCGATTACCATCTGTCTGTACTATTTGATGTGCTTTTTCTAATTCTTTCAACTTACTTTTAGCCGTCCGTGGTGTAATCTGACAACATTTCGCGAGTAACGTATAGTTCACGAATTTTGGAATACAATAGCCTTCTTTACTTTTCTTCGATAACTTATGAATAATATCTATTATTCTCTCATCACTATTCTTAGTTAACATTTCGGAATATTGAAAAAAATTTTCTTCTAAACGCTTTAAACTATCAATTAAAAGATCTGGAAAAAAAGGGTGCTTCGATATTTCTTGTAATACTGCTGGAGCATCATAAATTTCTAACGTCACATCTCCCAGCGCTATATATTCATAGTTATTTGGCTGAAACACATTATGGAAAACACAGTCATCTTTTACCCAAATCGCATTAATTGCATCTTTATCTGTTTTTTCATTAGTAATTTGTTGAAGAAGCTTTCCCTCTATAATATGAATGATCTTTCCAGATTCATCTAAAAATGCATTTTGCCCATGTTCTAAAATTTTCATTTCATAACCATTTTTATATCTTCGTTTCCAATTAGACTTTTTTAATAATGTTGCTAATAAATTCGGCTCTCTTAGTAACAGCCCGTGGACTGTAAGGAAATCCATCTTTGTAACCTCCCTCTGCTTTAACTACTTAACTTAGTATATAATTTCAATATGTGAACTAGTAGGGTTTCAAAAGCGCTTTTTTCATACAAAATATTTCTTTTCATATACGTATTTTCCTATTCTTAGCCACCACATGTACATGGGCCTAAACACTATCCTGTTTTCTATACTTTTGTCTAAACGGTGAATTTTTTGTTTTCACGTTATACCTCATGATAGCATCCTAATCAGTCGAAACCCTGTATATTCCAGAAAAATTATCATTTTAACAACAACCTTGGAAATTACTTAAATTTTGCTTTTTGATTGCAATAGGACTTATACTTAATCGATTAAAGCCTTATTTAATACAAAGGAGCGTGTATTTTATGGAAAAAATATTAACTAAATCAGACTATAGACAACTACGTTTATTAAGTTTATTATTTTTTAAAAATGAGGTTGTCGCCAAAAATGATGCGGCAGAGTATCTCGAGATCAGCAATCTAACATTGAATAAAGATATTACTGCAATAAATAGCTTTTTCTCTGCGGATGTTCTAAAAATTCAAACTTATAAACGCAAATGGATTTTCCTATCGAGGAATAATCAGACAAACTTTGCCCTAATAACTGCAACTATGATTTATACCAGCCAGGCTTACCGAATTGCGCTATCCACGCTAAATCAGGATGAAGAAACTCCGGTGAGCCTTGCAAATAAAGAGTTTATAAGTAAATCGCTTGCCTATAACAAATTAGAGGAGTTAGATAATTTACTAGCTGAAAATAGATTGATTTTAAACAAAACACCCATTGAAATTTTAGGCAATGAACTGTCTATCAGATTTTTTTATTTCCATATATTTGATAGATCCTATCCTCGCTCAGGCTGGCCATTCCCAGAGATATCACTGGATTCGATCTATACTTATATTTATAAAATAGAAAGATTCATGGGCATTAACTTATCCCCCATCGCCAAAGTAGATTATGCCATCGCTATTAGTGTTCATCTCAAAAGAATCCAAAACGATCACCCGTTAAACCTTACAGAAAAACAACTACTGTATTGGCAACAGATCATAAATTTTTATGAAATCGAAAAGATGGATTTTACTGATTTAGAAACCATCCTTTCACAAGAAATCATGGTAAACGAAAAGTCGATTATTTTTTTATCTCTATTCCTTTGCTCCTTTACCTATTCAAAAAAAGAAGCTTTAGATAAAATTTTAAATTATTACAAAACTTTCCGTCCCATGCGATATAAGGCAGCTGAAGTTCTAGCCGAACTATCTAATGTAGATGAAAAAGATTCGAAATTTCTAACAGCAACCTTACTCGTTTTTTTTGGCAAGTACACATTTATTGGAAAAACAGCCTACATTCTCGAAATTGAGGAACACGAAAATAACAATAAAATAAATCGGATTGATAAGCAAAAAATAGAACAAAAACTATTGGAAGTGAGTGCGTATGCAGGTGACTTGGAATTCATTCGAGATAACATGAAAGCTATCCTACCCTACGTACACGAACTCCTCAACATTGCTTCATGGCTGAGTCAAGAACATGAAAAACTACATGTAAAGGTCATTTCTAAGAACGGCTATATGTGGGAGGAACTACTAAAATACCAAATCAGGCAACATTTTTCTGAAGAGTATCTTATCTTTTCAAATAATGATAATGGTTTAGGTGATATTGATTGTGACTTGATTATCACGGATTTCCCTATCTTAGAAAAAACTGCCGTTGAGATATTGACTTGGAACTCTCCACCAACAGATCTGGATTTCGAGATGTTACGAAAATTTATTAAGCTATAAAACCAAAAGAAGCTTGAATCTCTTGTCATAGATTCAGGCTTCTTTTTGGCTAGCATATATTTTCCCATCCAAATAGTGCAGATTTTTTTCATTTTCTTATATTTTCGTGGAAATAGTTAGTTTCGCAAGTTTCCCATGGTAAATTAAATATAAGAACTCGTGTTAAGGGTTTAACGTTAACAGTCTAAAACGAGCACGAGCAGAAACTGGAGGGCTATGATGCAAGAATTTTTAACATTTTTATTAGACGACACGATTATGCCAATTCGAAATGAAATTTTACATCTTAATAAAGGTGATAAAATCGAACTAGAGGATACAATGAGTCAATCTCGCTATATATTTGGGGTTTCTGACGGAATAATTGCTATACACAAAGACAATACTATCCTTGATTTTGCGGCTACTGATCACTTCATTGGATTCCACACAGATAACGAATCACCAATGTACGGAAAAGTATTATCGGAGGTGGCAACTGTTTGGAAGTTTAACTTACAAGATATCTTCGCAAAAATATCACTTACAAGAAATGGTTTTCTACTATATAATAAGCACGCTATGCAGATACATGATCGCCTACTGAAAAAATTAAGCATCTTAAAATTGAATAATCCTAACAAACTAATTTTATCCCTGCGCTCACTAGTATCACGATTTGGAGAGCCTTCTACAGATAACGAAGCTCGCAGACTCCCACAATGCTTTACGAAAAAAATATTATCTGATTATACAGGAATCAAATTATCTAGCCTCACGCACGCTTTAAATAAACTCCATGATGACGGTAAAATTATGTACAGCAGACGAGTAATTCTTGTTTACATTTAAACAAAACAAAAATGCGAAACCGTCATAGTACGATGGTTTCGCGTTTTTTAATCTATCCTTACATACTAATCATATCATACGATCCCGTCTGCCTTGTCACAACCAATTCAGAACCACCGCCACCACCAGTTCGCTTCATTTCCCGGTGGAAATCACGATGTTGCTTCATCCACACCGTAAACTGCTCCTTCGATGCCCAGCGCGATACATTCATCACCGTCGACTTTATCGCGCCTTCTTTCAACCAAACCTCATATCCTAAAAAGCCTTCAAAATCAGCCATTTCTTCTTTGTGATGTGCGACGGACTGTAGCATTTTCTCCTTATTACCCGTTTCAAATTCTATGCTTACTGTTTCAATATGCATAACATCACCCACTCTTTCTCAACGATAATCATTCTCACCGTTGTTTTCTCCATTCTAATTGATAGCACTTCTCATTGTCAACTTATAAATACGGCATTTTCTATACAAATACGACAACTTGGGTTAGAATAAAGTAGACCTATCTAAATATAAAGAGATTGGAGTGAATGCAATATGTTAATTAAAAACCTCTGTATCCCAAAAGTGAATTTAACAACTATCACTGAAAACGCAACACTCAAAGAAACGCTAGATATTTTAGAAGAAGCTGGCTACCGTTGTGTTCCCGTACTCGATAACAAAGGCGAGAAATTCATCGGCAACATTTATAAAATGCATATTTACCGTCATGCTGCAAACGGAGGCAGTTTATCTGATAACGTGACGAGCCTCATCAAGAACCAAACCAAGCATATCGGTATCAATTCCTCATTTTTCGAAGTTTTCTTCACCATTAAAGAACTACCTTACATCGCGGTTCTCAACGAACAAGGCGATTTCTACGGTATTTTAACACACGGTAAACTACTCGGTGTGCTCCAAGACGCGTGGAACATTGATTCAGGAAGCTACGTTTTAACAATCGCAACCGGCGAAGTTCCAGGATCCCTTACAAAAATCACGAAAATCATCGATAAACATACAACGATCGCTAGTTTGATCACGATGGACTCACAAGCCGAGGACTACATTCGTCGCGTTCTTGTGACATTACCCGCTGGCATTACAGAAACCGAGAAAGACACCATTGTGAACGCCTTAGAACGCAAAGGCCTGCGTGTTATTGAAGTAGAGCATTTAAAGATTCAAAAATAATACTTATATAAAGAACAGGGAAGATACATCGTTATAAAACGGCGTACCTTCCCTGTTCTGTTATTATTCATATTCTTGAAATACTTCCTCTTTCAGGCTCTTATAATCACCGACTTGCTCTATTTCTGGTGATATAAAATCAAATTTCCCCAACTCCCCCAAAGTTTCAAAATCAGTGACTTCCGCTTGTTTTTCGGTAAGCTCTTCTCGATACTTTCCAAATCCCATGCTAATAATCGAACTTATACCATCTGATTCATGTCCCCCTCGTAAAAATACAGTATAGTTCTCATTTTGTTGCAGAGGAACATAGTTTTCAATAAACTCCAAAGCCCCATCTTTTAAGTAATATGGTTCTGCAACTCTTATTCTATCGCCTTTCTTAAAAGAGCCTTTGTAATTCTGAAGCACCTCTAATTCCGTAATCGTACTAGGAATGTCCCCATTATTTCCATCGTATTCACCTATCGAAATATTTCTAATTACTTGAGTCTCCAAAATATCTTCGCTAATTTCTTCTATATCTCCTATTGATTCAGGAATATTATAATCTGCCGAAAGCGAACCCCCGATTTTAGTCTCCTTTGTCACTTCATTCGCATTATCATTAGTACATCCAACTAAAAATAGGGATATCAGCAAATAACATAATTTCATAATTCTATTCATAGAAGCACTCCCTTTTAAATTATACGTCATATTCTAAAATAAACACACTCATATTATAACGTTTAAAAATAAAAACTTCAAATTGAATCGTTTTTTAATATACGCTATTATCCCCCAAAAAATAGTTTTCCAAAACCACTTGAATAATCCTTCATTTCCATCTATACTTATCTTATTGAGAACAGTTTTCAATTACAGGAGGTTTAAGGATGAAGAAGAAAAAATTAACAGCACTTCTACTCGTTGTTTTAACATTAGGACTTGCACTCGCAGCATGTGGCGGCGGTTCTAGCAGTTCCGACGAGGCGAAGACAGAAAACAAAGCGCGGACATTGACTGATGCGCTGGATCGTAAAGTCGAAGTACCAGCAACACCGAAGAAAATCGTGGCTATTCAAAACGCGGGCGAACTATATGCCCTTGATATCAAACCGCTAGCAACAACAGACTATTACATGGGAATCTATCCAGACTTCCTAAAAGGCGTTGAAAACATTGGCGGCGACAAGCCAAACGTGGAGAAAATTGCTTCTCTGAAACCCGATTTAATCATCATTTCTGATTACCAAAAAGACATGCTTACAAACCTAGAAAAAATCGCGCCCGTCTATGCAACAAAATTCGGCGTAACACCTGACGAGCAACTTTCCGATATCGCTAATCTGGTCAATGCTAAAGGCGCTGAAAAAACGTACCAAGCAAAATATGCAAAAGAAGCCAAAGAAGCAAAAGCGACACTAAAAGACGCTAGCATTGAAAATCAAAAAGCTGCCGTAATCCAATTCTGGGGTAAAGAAACCTATATTCATGATCCAATCGTGTTTGATGGCCTTTATACCGGCGCTGGTTTTACACCAACAGAAGCAGCCAAAAAGAACAATGAAACAAAAGCAATCTCTGCAGAAGCAGTACCCGCCTATGTTGGCGACGCTGATCAATTATTCATTTTAACACCTGAAGGCAAAACAACCGATGAAGTCAGCAATCTCTTATCTGGCATTTGGAAAGACATCCCAGCAATTAAAGGGAAGCATGTCTATCTTGTTGACAACGACAAATGGAGCAATTACACAGCCCCATCAAGAGAATACCAAATGCAAGACGTCATCGATAAATTAACGAAAAACTAAATACCAAAAAGGATTAGATACGCCCCCAAAACGTATCTAATCCTTTTTAATTGTTTAATAGTTGATAAATATGATTGTTTACCTTACCAAACGACTTAATATTATTTTGAATGTTTGACAACAAGACAACAACCGTTTTTCCGCTGTGGCTAAAACTATTGGAAACGTTCCAGCCACTCAGAACCCCGTGACTATTATAACTCCCCGGATCGGCATAAAATCCCATCCCATAGCCCGACGTACTTCCAGCCGTAAACATCTTCTCGAAACTCGCGTCATTGATCAACTTTCGATCAGACAAAGCGCGATCAAATAAATACATATCGTTCGCTGTCATATACATATCGCCACACCCATAAAGCTGCGATAAATCTGGCAAATACGGCGTCTTGTACGTCCCATCATTCTGAATACTGTATCCAACAGACGGCTTCTTTTGCTTATCAAACGTCGTATAAAAACCCGAATGTGTCATACCCGCTGGTTCAAAAATATTTTTTTGAATATACGTATCCAGCTTCTCTCCACTTAACTGCTCGACAATATATCCAAGCACACTATAGTTCGAATCATTGTAATCCCATTTACCCGGCTGACGCTTGATCCCCTGCGCCTCAATGTCCTTAATCAAATCTGCTGGTGTAATTTTCACATTGTCCTCCGTATGTCCGACAATCCCGGACGTATGATTCAGCAAATTTCTAAGCGTGATCGTCTGTCCATTCGGAAAATCTGGTAAATACGTTGACACCGGGTCATCCACATCAAGCTTCCCCTTCTCCGCCAACTGCAAAATCGCCGTTGCAATCACCGCTTTTTGAGAAGAACCGATATAATACACCGTATCAGGGGTATTCGCTACATCCGTTTCCCGATTCGCGACTTTATACCCCTTATTCAGAACAATCTTGCCCTCACGGTAGACCAGCGCCGTCCCACTAAAGCCAATGCCCTCCAGATACGTATCAATCGCCGTATTATCAACAACAGTAGGCGTTTCCTTCACCACTGGCTTGGCTGGCATTTTCGGCTTACTCGGCGCTTTTGCAACACTATCCGTCTTCGCAACCTCTTTATTTTCCAACTCTTCCGGCGTTATCATTTTCACCGCAATAAATATGACCGCAAGCAACGCGAAAATTAAACCAATACCAATATAAAAATCACGTTTCTTTTTGCTGCGCCGTTTGGAGGATCGACTCATTTCTCGATTTGCCATAATTGCCCTCATTTCCAAATAAAATGGCTCGCTTCGTCCCCACGAATTTTAAAAAAATACGATTCCCCAATGCACAACTCCTAATCAAAATATTAGACCATTTCCGCCTGAATTGCAACCACCTCTTCGAATAATTTTGTATATAACTATTTTGGTGTTAAAATAGAATTGCAAGGAGATCTTAACCAGTTCAATCTAGGTTTACGCCCCATTTTATCAGGGTATTGTACCTAAGTATGTGTGATTTAGAAATAAGAGAAAGAAGGAGATTAGAGTTATGGTACAAATTACAAAAGGTAAATTTGATGGTTTACAACGACTTTCCAACGATAAAGGAATTATCGCAGCACTTGCGATCGACCAACGCGGTTCATTGAAAAAAATGATCCAAGAAGCAAAAGGTTCCGAGAGCGATAAAGATGTTGAGGATTTCAAACAACTCGTTTCCGAAGAATTAACACCATACGCATCAGCAATCCTACTAGATCTTCAATATGGTACACCCGCGATTAAAGCTCGTAATGAGAATTGTGGCCTCCTAACCTCTTATGAAAAAACTGGCTATGACGCAACAACTCCTGGTAAACTTCCAGATTTAATACCTGACTTATCCGCGCTACGTATTAAAGAAAGCGGCGGCGATGCAGTTAAAATTTTAGTATATTATGATCCAGATGAGCCTGCTGAAATCAACGAAATTAAATACGCGTTCCTAGAAAGAATCGGCGCTGAATGTAAAGAAGTCGATATCCCGTTTTTCTTAGAACCTATTACGTATGATGCAAAAGTAACGGATTCAGCAAGCGCCGAATATGCGAAACTGAAACCTGCGAAAGTCAAAGCATCGATCAAAGAATTCTCCAAACCGCGTTATGGTGTGGATGTACTTAAACTCGAGGTTCCAGTGAACTTCAAATATGTAGAAGGCTTCACGGATGGCGAAACCGTTTATACGAAAGAAGAAGCTGGACGCCATTTTGAAGAATGTTCCGATTTAAGCCCACTACCATTCATTTATTTAAGTGCTGGCGTGACGGCGGAACTTTTCCATAAAACGATTGCCTTTGCGAATGAACATAAAGTGCAATACAGCGGCGTGCTTTGTGGCCGGGCAACTTGGAAAGATGGTATTGAAGTCTACGGCAAACAAGGCGACGATGCATTGCGCGAATGGTTACGTACGCAAGGTAAGGAAAATATCACATCGCTTGACGGCTTGCTAAACGCTGGAGCATCTCCATGGTGGTCTAAATATGGTTCATTTGAAGATGTACATGTCGTTGAAAAATAAGACTTACTCTAAAAACAGCGTGTATTGATTAAAATCAATACACGCTGTTTTTATGTGCCATTTAGTTAATAACGTTAACCGTAACACGACCTAATTCTTTGTATTGTGCATCAACGGCTACTACTTCCACTAAATCCGTTGTTGCTTTAATAAAACCATTCGCATACGTTAAGTTATACGTACCATCCGCATTTGCAATAGCTTGTTTCGCGACTTTGCCATTCACCCATAGACGAACTTTATCTACATCGGATCTACAAGTTCCGGCAATCTCGATATCGGTACCCAATTTAAAGTTCGTTGGCGCAGTAACCGCCACTCCATCAAAACCAGTACGTACGACAGCAATACGATTTAATTCTTTGTACTGTGCATCTACGGCTACTACTTCTACAACATCTGTTTTATTTTTGATGAAACTTGCAGCATTCGCAAACGTATAATTTCCATTGCTTGTTGATGCTTGTGCTACAACGACACCATTCACCCATAAACGGACTTTGCTAACATCTTTCCCGTATGTCCCTGTCAATGTTGCATCATCTTTTGCGTAGGGTACGACTGTCAATGCTTTATCGATAACTATCGCACCTTGCATTGTCACAGTAATACGACCTAACTCTTTGTAAGCATTATCCACGCCTACGATTTCTACCTTATCCGAAGCCGATTTAATAAAGCTAGATGCATTTGCAAAAGTATATGTGCCATCCGCGTTTAATGTTGCTTGCATCACAGCTAGACCATTCACCCACAAGCGGACTTTAGGAACATCTTTGCCATATTTACCAGTTAGTTGAGCGTCGCCTACAGTATATACATTAGCTGTCAAACTGTAATCTTTTGCTACTGGAATTGTAGTAGATGCCTGCGAGGTCTTGCCATTGGACTCTTTCGTTACAGTTGCTGAAATCACCGAACCACCAGCTTGCTTTTCAACATTAAAGAAATAAGTCCCGTCACTCGCTACTTTGCCTGTTGTTATTGTTTTTTCGCCATTTTTAATAACTACAGTTGCATTTGGCTCACCTGTTCCAGAAATGCTTGTAGAATCGCTTGTCATTGCTACAATGGTAGTTGTTGCGATATTTTCATCTTTGACTACGGTACTTGCCACAGAAGTTTTGCCATTCGCTAATTTTGTAACGCTCGCTGTAATTGTCACGCCACCAGCTTGTTTAGGTATGCTAATCGAATAACTCCCATTGCTATTTACTTTTCCTGTTGCTATGACTGCTACACCATTTTTAATGACAACATCCGCATTTGGCTCACCTGTTCCAAAAACGCTTGTAGACTCGCTTGTCAAAGCATCAATTGTTGTCGTCACTATTTTGCTAAACTCTTCGCTTGCTCTTGATACATCCATTTGCAAATCTGTTTTCGTTGTACTTGCTGGTAATGCGTTCACTTTCGCGTCCGCCTCATCAATCATCGCCTGTGTTGTGTCCTCTTTTAATTTACTGTTTGTAGGAGCATCTGCGAATAGATTGTTTACAGCACTTGTAGCTTCTGCCAATTTCAGTGCCGCTTCCTTCTCCCGATCAGTCAGTGCTTTTTGCGCTGCATCCAAATCTGCTTGTAACTCCTTCTTTAGATCAGCATATGCTACATTATTATTTATCAAAACTTGTGCTGCATCAATATCCGCTTGCGTCACTCCCGCCTTGATACCTAGCGCCTTATCCCCATCGTTGAAAAGATTATTTACTGCTTTTTGCGCAACACTCTCTGCATCAGTAGGGACATGGAAGTTAAATGATACTAGACTTCCTAAATTATAGGTATAGATTGTAAACGTTACCGTCTCCCCTTTAGCGTTATGGAGCTTCGTTTTTGCTACAATATCTCCATTTTCATCTGTTGTATAGGTAAACATACTATCAGGGACTGCATAATTAATACCCCCAACAGCATAAAAAGCTCCTCCCATCGACATAGATAGGATGTCAATTCTGTATCCCGAAGCAACCGCCTTATCAAGTATAATAGTCAACTCTCCGTCATTTGATGCAGAAACATCTTTAATAGATAGTCTAGCCTTCTCTGCTGCAGTCAAATCCGTTTCCGCTGCATGTGTCCCAATAGGTAATGTACTAATCACCGTACTTGCTAATACGTTTGTTGCTAGAATAACTGTAGCTACTTTTTTAATGTTCTTGTTCATCTAATAAATCCCTCCATTTTTGTAGTTCTTATTCATATGATACAGTCTCAAAAAAGCCATGCTCCTAGCAGGATACTTCATTTTCGGGCTAGTCCCCTCTCTTTCTATATTATTCACTATCCCGCTAAAAATTGTTATGTAATCTTGCTGCTATTTTAAACTAAATCGCTTTATTATATGTATCACTCGTGAATTATAACATCCAGATAAGATTTAAAAATACAATATTTCCTGTATAAAGATATATATTGTGACTATTTTATGACATATATACACTATCTTTAACTCCGCATAATAATCTGAGAAGTATTGCTCATCCAGTTCTATATAAAACAAAAAAACTACGTGACGAAAATCCATTTCCAGATTTTCGTCACGTAGTTTTTTGCATCACCCTGTATGCCATAAAGTTGAAGAATAACATTTCCAAGTTCTTTATAACTTGAATCAATAGCTAGTACACTGAGCCTTACAAGTTATTTACTTATTTTTCCGAAAGTCAGACAGAACCTTTCGTACCGCTTCCGTTGATTTCGTCTCCATTAAGCTAATTCGCAGATCATTCGCACCAGGAAATCCTTTTACATATATTTTAAAGAAGCGGTGCAATCCAACAATCGAGCGCGGAACCAGTTCAGCAAACTCATCCTGTAAATCCAACTGCAACTCCAGTAAAGCCAGCAATTCCTCCGCCGTATGCTCTTTCTTCTCTTTTTCAAACGCAAACGGATTCTTAAAAATTCCTCGACCGATCATAATACCATCCACACCATATTTTTCGGCAAGTTCCAAACCTTTTTCACGATCTGGAATATCACCATTTATCGTAATAAGCGTTTTAGGTGCAACACGATCACGAATCGCCATAATCTGAGGAATCAGCTCCCAATGCGCATCAGCCTTACTCATCTCTTCCCGTGTCCGCAAATGGACAGATAAATTCGCGATATCTTGCTTCAGTAAATGCGTAATCCAGCCTTCCAGCTCCTCCAATTCCGCATAGCCAATACGCGTTTTCACACTAACTGGTATTCCCCCAGCCTTCGCCGCGTCAATCAATTCCGCCGCCACTTCCGGCCGCAAAATCAACCCACTCCCTTTTCCACGTCTCGCCACATTTGGAACCGGACAGCCCATATTAATGTCTATCCCTTTAAATCCCATCTCCGCCATACCAATACTCATCTCACGGAAAAATTCAGGCTTATCCCCCCAAATATGCGCCACAATCGGCTGCTCATCCTCCGTGAAAACCAACCGCCCGCGCACACTCTCAATACCATCTGGATGACAATAACTATCCGAATTCGTAAACTCAGTAAAAAAAACATCCGGCGCGCCAGCCTCTTTCACAACATGCCGAAAAACAACATCCGTCACATCTTCCATCGGTGCTAATACAAAAAAAGGCTTCGGCAACTCTGCCCAAAAATTAGTCGTCATGATTCAATCTCCATTTCACTAAACTCTGTTACTTTCATAAAAACATGGTCATTCTACTAATAATACTAGAAAAAATCAATAGCATCAATCATCAATTTCTCATTTCACGCAAAACTCATTCCTTATAATCATAGAAAAATGTAAAACCAATCGACTGCCCCAAACAAATCAACCTATCCAATTTCTCATTAGGTATAATAAAAAGATGATAACAATCACTATCCGTATCAAGCGTTACCAACGTGTAGCCTTCCATCAAAAAATACGCATTTATCTTATCCAGCGCCTCATCAGTAGCTTCTTCTCCCGTAAAAACAATTTTATCAAGATTAAGTGAATAACCCAAGCTATCAATCGCACTTTTAAGTTGCCACAAAATATCTTCAGTCTCCTCTTTCCAATCGATATATGCTCCAAATTGATGCGACGTTTCATAGCCAACAAACCAGTAAGCAGCAGTTAACAATCGCGCATTGTGATTATCTAATGAATCTTCCCACATTTCCAAACACCATTTTTCATACGTTTGCTGAAATTTTTCATAATCATTCGCCATTAAAGTAGCATCATCAACTAACCCCTTGTTGTCATTACTTAAAATCCTTGCAATTTCTATCAGCTTACTATAGTCAACTGCATCCGCATCACTCGCACCTACTGTTTTCTTCTGGAAAAAATCAAATATCCCCATAGTTATCCCCCCATCCAAATTCAAAATATAACTAGAAAAAGACCCCCATCCAAAAGATGAGAGCCTTGAAAAATTTGTCTTAACGTTTTGAGAACTGAGGTGCACGACGCGCGCCTTTAAGACCTGGTTTTTTACGTTCTTTCATACGTGGGTCACGAGTTAACAGACCTGCACGTTTTAATGGAGAACGGTAATCTGGTGCAACTTGTAGCAATGCACGTGAAATACCGTGACGGATTGCTCCAGCTTGACCAGTATAACCACCACCGTTTACGTTTACTAAAACATCATAGTTTCCTAGAGTTTCAGTTGCAACTAATGGTTGTTTAATAACTTCGCGAAGAGCCGCGAATGGAATGTAATCTTCCCAATCTCTACCGTTAATAATTACTTTGCCATCGCCTGGTACTAAACGTACACGAGCTACTGAGCTTTTACGACGACCTGTTCCATAATATTGTACTTGAGCCACTATATTTCCCTCCTCTTCTAATTATCCGCGTAATTGATACACTTCTGGTTTTTGTGCTGCATGTTCGTGCTCAGCGCCACCATAAACGTGTAATTTCTTGAAAATTTGACGTCCTAGAGAGTTCTTTGGAAGCATTCCTTTGATAGAAAGTTCTAGCAATCTCTCTGGATTATTCGTACGTAGGTCACCCGCTGTACGTGATTTCAAACCGCCTGGATATTGAGAGTGACGGTAGTAAATTTTGTCAGTTGCTTTCTTACCTGTTAGAGCAATTTTACCTGCATTAATAATAATTACGAAGTCCCCTGTATCAACATGAGGAGTAAATTGTGGTTTAATTTTACCACGTAAGATTGAAGCTACTTCACTAGATAAACGGCCAAGCGGAATACCTGTAGCATCAACAACATACCATTTACGTTCTACTTCGCCTGTTTTCGCCATATAAGTCGTACGCATAATTTTCCCTCCTAGATTTTAAGAAAAATGCGATCAGTAAACTGTTCCATAGCCCACGATCTGCTTTTCGATTTCATTTGTTAAAATTTCCATTGTTTTGTTCAACACAACAACCTTCCGGGGCTTATTGTGGGGCAAACAATACCATAGTCAATAATACAGCCTTTATCGTCAAAAGTCAATGCGATTGAAGAAAAAATTTCAAACTACTTTAAAGCCGTCTGTTTTCCGCAAAACTTATCAGCGCGCCGACAAATGCTCAGATACTAGGCAAAGGCGAGTACCAGCGCGGAATGTACGATTTGTACATGAGCACTGGAACGGAGTCTTTAACGACGTAGATGAGTGTTTGTCGGCGCGCTGATTTTACTTATAGTAGACTTCCCATAAGTATAATCCTTGTGGCGGCGCTGTTTTCGCACCTTGCGTCCGATCTCGCGCTTCCAAATTCGCTTTGACCTGCGCCACCGTCAACCGATCATTCCCGACATCAAGCAACGTCCCAACCAAAATCCGCACCATATTATACAAAAAGCCGTTTCCTTTAAAAGAAAAAACCAGCGTATCTTCCTCTTCGGTAATCTCAATCGCATAAATCGTCCGAACTTTATCCTCACGGCCAGATCCAGCGGCACAAAAACTCGTAAAATCATGCTCACCAGTCAAAACATCCGCCGCCTCACGCATCCGCGAAATATCTAATTTATAAGGAAAATGTAGCGTAAAATGCCTCGCAAACGGGTCAAAAAACTCCGAGCGCTGGACAAAATAGCGATATTCTTTTCCAATCGTCCCAAACCGCGCGTGAAAATCAGCGTCCACTTCCTCAACAGAGACAATACTAATATCATATGGCGTGAAAGTCTGCAACGCCTTCCGATATTTTGCCGGCGGAATCGCAAGTGGTGAGTCGAAATGAATCACCTGTCCTTTCGCATGAACCCCCGTATCCGTTCGTCCCGAGCCAACAATCTTCACCACGTCACCTTTATGCATCCGCAATAGCGCTTTTTCAATTTCCTCCTGCACCGTTCGCCCATTCGGCTGAATCTGATAACCGACAAAATTAGTCCCATCATATTGAATTACTGCCTTAAATCGCTTCATTTGTTACACCTCATCTTATGATCGCAGCCAAACCAACAATGCCGTTACAACCAACATCATTACTAGCAAAAATGTATCCGAAAACCGCCACGCAAGCAGTCTAAATTTCGTCCTGCCCTTACCACCACGATAACCACGCGCTTCCATCGCTATCGCCAAATCCTCCGCCCGTTTAAAAGCACTGATAAAAAGCGGCACGAGCAACGGCACAATCGCCTTCATCCGGTCTTTGATTGGACCACTTGAAAACTCCACACCGCGGGCCTTTTGCGCCTTCATAATTTTCTCGGTCTCATCCATTAGCGTCGGAATAAACCGAAGCGCAATACTCAACATCAGCGCCAACTCATGCACTGGAAAACGCACGAATCGTAGCAACGCCAACATACTCTCAATCCCGTCTGTCAGCTCAATAGGACTCGTCGTAAGCGTGAGCAACGTCGTCATAAATATAATCAACACAAACCGCGCAAAAATCATCGCCCCGTTCATCAATCCGAGACTCGTCACGTGAATCGGTCCCCACTCAAAATACGTCGTTCCACCTTGCGTAAAAAACACCTGCAACAACAACGTCAAAATAATCAGCCAAAACACCGGTTGCAGCCCTTTTATAAAGAACATAAACGGCACACGTGATGCAAATAGCAAACTCAGTACAAACACAAATAATAACGCATATGTAAGCCAATTATTCGCGAGAAACACGATGATAATAAAATACATCACGGCTGTAATTTTTGCACGAGGGTCTAGGCGATGCAGCCACGATTCACCGGGGATAAACCGACCGAGAATCATCTTCTCCATCATTGGCTCGCCACGCCCTTCCCAAGGTACGGCACCATTTCTCCCACCAATTCATCAATCGTCAAACACGTTTTCTCAAGCTTCACCGCAAATCGTTGCTCAAAATTCCGCTGAAAATGCACCACATCTGGAACCGAGAGCCCTAAATCCGTCAACGCATCCGGCTGACTAAAAATTTCCCGAGGTGTCGCCACTCGTTCCACCGTTCCACCTTTCATCAAAATCACTTTTTCCGCATAAGTCGCCGCATCTTCCATACTATGCGTCACAAGAACCGTCGTCAGCCCTTTCGTTCTGTGCAGCATCGCGAACATCTCCATAATCTCCTTACGCCCGTTCGGATCAAGCCCCGCTGTCGGTTCATCAAGCACCAAAACCCGCGGATCCATCGCCAAAACACCAGCAATCGCCACACGTCGCATCTGACCACCAGAAAGTTCAAACGGCGAACGCGTCAAAATTTCCTCCGTCAACCCGACCTCAACAATCACCTTCCGCGCCCGCGCCTTCGCATCCTCTTCCGACACACCGAAATTTAGCGGCCCAAAACAAATATCCTTTTCCACCGTCTCCTCAAATAACTGCGCCTCCGGAAACTGAAAAACAATCCCCACACGCTCCCGCAAATCACGCAACCCTTTTTGCTTCTCGCCAGCCTTAATAACCCGATCACCAAGCGTCACCGTGCCCTCTGTCGGCAATAACAATGCATTCAAATGCTGCAATAACGTCGATTTCCCAGAGCCCGTATGCCCAATAATCGCCGTATAACTCCCAGATTCAATCGTCACGTTGACATCCTGAAGCGCCCGCGTCTCAAAAGGAGAATTTTTCTGATAACAATAACCTACTTGTTCGAATGTAATTTCCATAATTGATCCATTAACGCCCCTTCCATCAAGCTTCGATCCGATAGCGCAATCCCTGACTGCTCTAATTTTTCCTGCAACGATGTGATAAAAGGTACACCAAGCCCGATTCGGCGCATTTCATCTGCCTGCGCAAAAACTTCTTTCGGCGTTCCCTCAAGGTGACGTTCCCCTTTATTCATCACGATAACCCGGTCCGCCATCACAACCTCATCCAAATCATGCGTAATCGAAATCACCGTAATCGCCTCGCGTTCCCGCATCACCCGAATCGTTTCCATCACCTCGGCACGACCACGCGGATCAAGCATCGACGTCGCCTCATCCAAAATAATCACGTCTGGCTGCAAAGCAAGAACCCCCGCAATCGCCACACGCTGCTTCTGACCACCCGAAAGACGAGATGGCTCATGTAACGCGTAACCTTGCATTCCGACCTCATCCAGCGCACTCTCCACGCGTTTCACCATCAATTCATGCGGTACACCATGGTTCTCAAGTCCAAATGCCACGTCATCCTGCACCGTTGCTCCAACAAACTGATTATCCGGATTTTGAAATACCATCCCAACTTGCTTCCGAATATCCCAAATCGTTTTTTCACCCAATTTGAAGTGTCCAATTTTGACCATACCCTCCGTCGGGAACAGCAAGCCGTTCAAGAGCTTTGCAATCGTCGACTTTCCAGACCCATTATGCCCAACCAGCGCCAACCACTCGCCCCTTTTCACCGTAAAAGAAACATCCTTCACCGCAAAATTATCTTCATCCTCATATTTATAACTAACGTGATCCAATTTCACAAAATCATCCGACATCACGCACACCTCACTCTCACACGATCCTATACCCTGCCTATTATAGTATAAAAAAACACCCCGCGCAAAGAAAGCTTTTTCTATCCGTACAATCACACAAACAAAATAAAAGTATTTTTCACGTTTTAGACTATTTAAGATTGGGATAAAAATACTCGTAAACCGTCATCAATCCCCATCTTTAAAATATATCTAACCCTTTAAGCAATCTAACCCAATAAAAACAAACAATTCGTCTCAAACTGTTCACAATATATCCATGTACTTCGTTTTAGAGAGATGCTATACTTTTATCAAAGTAATCAAATAAATTTTATTATTCATTGTTACTTCATGTACAACACTCTAAAAGAAAGGAGAAATTTTGATGCATCCCATGACGAAACACCATGTTATTTATGCAATGGATAAGAACGCCGAGCCCAGTATGACAGTTGATAATGGTTCAGTAGTAACCTTAGAAACATACGACTGCTTTGAAAACCAAATTATATCCGAACATCAGCCTTTCCATCAACTTGATTGGAACAAAGTGAATCCAGCAACCGGTCCGATTTTCATCAAGGACGCCGAACCTGGAGACATACTGGCTGTAACTATAGAGAAGATTCAATTAATAGGAAACACGACAATGTTAACGGGCCCAAATTTAGGAGTCCTTGGTGATGACCTAACAGAAAACACTATCCGCCAGTTTCCAATTGTAAATGACCAACTTATTTTTTCAAAAGAAATAAACGTTCCGATCAACAAAATGATAGGTGTTATCGGCACAGCACCCGCTGGAGAACCTATCTCATGTGGCATACCAGACGCGCACGGTGGCAATATGGACTGCAAAGAGATCACAGAAGGCGTAACACTATTCCTTCCCGTTAACGTCCCTGGCGCTCTACTCGCGCTTGGTGACGTCCACGCTGCAATGGCGGACGGAGAAGTATCTGTTTCCGGCGCCGAAATTGCCAGCCAAATCACGATGCGCCTCCAAGTAGTTAAAAATAAAAACTGGCCGACACCGAGTCTAATCAATGATGAAAAAATCATCACCATCGCATCCGCACCAACACTTGACGAGGCCAGCATAATCGCAACAAAGAACATGGTTCAACTTTTGACAGACGCAACAAAGGCAACACAAGTAGAAGCGATCATGTTACTTTCACTCGCAGGTGACCTTCGAATCTGCCAAGTTGTTGATCCAAACAAGACCGTACGCATGGAACTACCACTCCAATACTGGTCTGAAAACCCATTTCTATAAGAATATGACACAATCGGTGCAAAACAATCCGATTGTGTTTTTATTCATACTCAAATCCCTGCAACCGCTTTTCAAGAAACATCGACAACCTTTCTGCCTCAACAGTAACACGCCTCTTATCGCTCGCAGAAATTCGCCCGAAAGCATAACAAGTAAAGCGAATCGTCTCCCCTTTAATTATATATCTCCACGTCCCCCGAATTTTCCCATCAATCAGCAATACAGCCTCAACATGCCCCGCAGTCCGCCAAATCTCCTTCTCATATTTCGCATCCGCAAGCCACCCCTTATCAGCAAAACTAACAAAAAGCGGATCAAATTTCCCAAGCAATTTCACCTGTGGAATCACTTCCTGCTTACTTAAATCCAATTCACCCTGAGGATAATAATAAACCTTCCCATCAATATCAAAACGCGCTAATCCATCCTCAATCCTCCGAAAAGCCTTCAAAAATACATAATTCGGCAACCCACTCCAATGCTTAAAATCCGCCAAAGTAGCTGGACCATAGGAAGCTAAATACCGAGATAAAAACCTATCCATTGCATATTCATCCACATTATCCCGCCATGAATCCTGCGATATGCCATCCACCCATTTCCGATGTGCATAAAATCGCGTACTCGGCCTCTGTGGCACAGCATAAATCTGACCAAGCAAAGAAGCTTCAATCAACACACCACCCCAGGTCATTAATTTTTTAGCTTGATCTCCCATCAACTGAGCCAGTTCTTCTTTCGCTATAAACCGTTCCGCTCTTCCAAGCCTGTCGATTCTCATCAACAAATCGTCCAAATCGACACCTAAATCCTCACAATGCTTCCTCACCCACGTTCTTCTAGGCGAATAAATCTCGTGCAAGTTTTTCCAATCCTCTGGCACATACAAATGCACCGTAGTCCTTTGCCCCCAAAGCTTAATAATTTCATTCCGAGCATATACCTGGTCCAATATATCCCTTGTCAGCCCATCCACCCGATGAAATAAACTGATTTCACCAAACTGCTGATACTGCGCTTGAATCCCAATCAACTTTTCCGTACAACCTACCACCGATTCGAAAGAACTACCTAACCCCGAGTTAACAATCCGTATATTCCTCACCTGATCTAAATCCAAACCAACCATCCTCCATTTCTGAACATAAAAAATAGCCTACAAATCAATTACGATTTCATAGACTATCATACATCATTTGCCTGGCAACGATCTACTCTCACAGGGGGAAGCCCCCTACTACCATCGACGCTGAGAAACTTAACTTCCGTGTTCGGGATGGGAACGGGTGTGACCTTCTCGCAGTAACCACCAGACATTATTTATATCATATAAAGCTTCCAACCAGATTCGAACTGGTGACCTCTTCCTTACCATGGAAGTGCTCTACCTACTGAGCTATGGAAGCGCTAATATCGAGATACTTCTAACACACCTCAAAACTCTAGTTAAACAAAAATAAGGCTCCACAGGCAAGACTCGAACTTGCGACCGATCGGTTAACAGCCGATTGCTCTACCAACTGAGCTACTGTGGAATAATACATTGCCCGGCGACGACCTACTCTCACAGGGGGAAGCCCCCTACTACCATCGGCGCTGAAAAGCTTAACTTCCGTGTTCGGGATGGGAACGGGTGTGACCTCTTCGCCGTAACCACCAGACAATGTTTTGATAGAAAGAATTCTGTTCTCTCAAAACTAGATAAGAAAGTCGGTCTGTGCATGACCGTTCGGAGTCCGAGCCTCCATATTACGTTTGGTTAAGTCCTCGATCGATTAGTATTTGTCCGCTCCATATGTCGCCATACTTCCACTCCAAACCTATCTACCTGATCTTCTTTCAGGGATCTTACTTTCCGAAGAAATGGGAAATCTCATCTTGAGGGGGGCTTCACGCTTAGATGCTTTCAGCGTTTATCCCTGCCACACATAGCTACCCAGCGATGCTCCTGGCGGAACAACTGGTACACCAGCGGTGTGTCCATCCCGGTCCTCTCGTACTAAGGACAGCTCCTCTCAAATTTCCTGCGCCCGCGACGGATAGGGACCGAACTGTCTCACGACGTTCTGAACCCAGCTCGCGTGCCGCTTTAATGGGCGAACAGCCCAACCCTTGGGACCGACTACAGCCCCAGGATGCGACGAGCCGACATCGAGGTGCCAAACCTCCCCGTCGATGTGGACTCTTGGGGGAGATAAGCCTGTTATCCCCGGGGTAGCTTTTATCCGTTGAGCGATGGCCCTTCCATGCGGAACCACCGGATCACTAAGCCCGACTTTCGTCCCTGCTCGACTTGTCAGTCTCGCAGTCAAGCTCCCTTGTGCCTTTACACTCTGCGAATGATTTCCATCCATTCTGAGGGAACCTTTGGGCGCCTCCGTTACTCTTTAGGAGGCGACCGCCCCAGTCAAACTGCCCACCTGACACTGTCTCCCCACGCGCTAAGCGTGGTGGGTTAGAATGGTCATACAGCCAGGGTAGTATCCCACCATTGCCTCCTCGTAAGCTAGCGCTCACGTCTCTTCGGCTCCTACCTATCCTGTACAAGCGGTACAAACATTCCATATCAGGTTGCAGTAAAGCTCCACGGGGTCTTTCCGTCCTGTCGCGGGTAACCTGCATCTTCACAGGTACTATAATTTCACCGAGTCTCTCGTTGAGACAGTGCCCAGATCGTTGCGCCTTTCGTGCGGGTCGGAACTTACCCGACAAGGAATTTCGCTACCTTAGGACCGTTATAGTTACGGCCGCCGTTTACTGGGGCTTCAATTCGTACCTTCGCTTGCGCTAAGCACTCCTCTTAACCTTCCAGCACCGGGCAGGCGTCAGCCCCTATACGTCACCTTACGGTTTTGCAGAGACCTGTGTTTTTGCTAAACAGTCGCCTGGGCCTATTCACTGCGGCTCTCTCGGGCTTTCACCCTAATAGAGCACCCCTTCTCCCGAAGTTACGGGGTCATTTTGCCGAGTTCCTTAACGAGAGTTCTCTCGCTCACCTTAGGATTCTCTCCTCATCTACCTGTGTCGGTTTGCGGTACGGGCAGTACTATTCTAACTAGAGGCTTTTCTTGACAGCGTGAAATCAGGAACTTCCGTACTTAATTTCCTTCCCCATCACAGCTCATGCTTCGCGAGAAGCGGATTTGCCTACTTCTCACACTCACTGCTTGGACGCACATTTCCATCCGTGCGATTCCCTATCCTTCTGTGTCACCCCATTGCTCAAACAAACAGCACTGGTACAGGAATATCTACCTGTTGTCCATCGCCTACGCCTATCGGCCTCAGCTTAGGTCCCGACTAACCCTGAGCGGACGAGCCTTCCTCAGGAAACCTTAGATATTCGGTGGACGGGATTCTCACCCGTCTTTCGCTACTCATACCGGCATTCTCACTTCTAAGCGCTCCACCAGTCCTTCCGGTCTGACTTCACCGCCCTTAGAACGCTCTCCTACCACGAACATCCAAAGATGTTCATCCACAGTTTCGGTAATATGTTTAGCCCCGGTACATTTTCGGCGCGGGGTCACTCGACCAGTGAGCTATTACGCACTCTTTCAATGGTGGCTGCTTCTAAGCCAACATCCTGGTTGTCTATGCAACCCCACATCCTTTTCCACTTAACATATATTTTGGGACCTTAACTGGTGGTCTGGGCTGTTTCCCTTTCGACTACGGATCTTATCACTCGCAGTCTGACTCCCGAGTATAAGTACATGGCATTCGGAGTTTATCTGAATTCGGTAACCCGAGAAGGGCCCCTAGTCCAAACAGTGCTCTACCTCCACGACTCTTTACCTCGAGGCTAGCCCTAAAGCTATTTCGGAGAGAACCAGCTATCTCCAGGTTCGATTGGAATTTCTCCGCTACCCACACCTCATCCCCGCACTTTTCAACGTGCGTGGGTTCGGACCTCCAGTGAGTATTACCTCACCTTCATCCTGGACATGGGTAGATCACCTGGTTTCGGGTCTACGACCTGTTACTCATGCGCCCTATTCAGACTCGCTTTCGCTACGGCTCCGCTTTTTCCGCTTAACCTTGCAACAAATCGTAACTCGCCGGTTCATTCTACAAAAGGCACGCTATCACCCATTAACGGGCTCTAACTACTTGTAGGCACACGGTTTCAGGAACTGTTTCACTCCCCTTCCGGGGTGCTTTTCACCTTTCCCTCACGGTACTGGTTCACTATCGGTCACTAGGGAGTATTTAGCCTTGGGAGATGGTCCTCCCGGATTCCGACGGAATTTCACGTGTTCCGCCGTACTCAGGATCCACTCTGGAGGGAAAATGATTTCAATTACAGGGCTGTTACCTTCTTTGGCGGGCCTTTCCAGACCACTTCGTTTACCACTTTCTTTTGTAACTCCGTATAGAGTGTCCTACAACCCCAAGAAGCAAGCTTCTTGGTTTGGGCTCTTTCCGTTTCGCTCGCCGCTACTCAGGAAATCGATTTTTCTTTCTCTTCCTCCAGGTACTTAGATGTTTCAGTTCCCTGGGTCTGCCTTCCTTACGCTATGTATTCACGTAAGGATACTATCCGACTAAAGATAGTGGGTTCCCCCATTCGGAAATCTCTGGATCAACGCTTACGTACAGCTCCCCAAAGCATATCGGTGTTAGTCCCGTCCTTCTTCGGCTCCTAGTGCCAAGGCATCCACCGTGCGCCCTTTCTAACTTAACCATGTGGGTCGTTGTTCTTTCGAACTCGCCACGGGTATGTTCCTAACGTCTACGAGCCAGCGATGGCCGTATCGGTTAGTTGAAAGGTTACTTTCAGTTGATTCTCGGTTCTTACTTGGTTGGTACAAGTCAAAGACTTATACCGCACTTTACTAACTTTCTTATCTAGTTTTCAAAGAACAACTTTCCTTTGGTGGAGCCTAGCGGGATCGAACCGCTGACCTCCTGCGTGCAAAGCAGGCGCTCTCCCAGCTGAGCTAAGGCCCCTTCATAATATAAGGGATATATTGCGCTATTAGTGGACTCTTTCTTTTTGAAGAGAAAGTGGGCCTAAATGGACTCGAACCATCGACCTCACGCTTATCAGGCGTGCGCTCTAACCAGCTGAGCTATAGGCCCGTCAATAAAAAGCGCCTCTTTCTTTAGTAAGAAAAAAGTGCTTACCACTAACAATAAGAGATAAATCTCTCAAAACTGAACAAAACAGAAGATAAAACAAAAGCAGGTTTCCTTTTCCTTAGAAAGGAGGTGATCCAGCCGCACCTTCCGATACGGCTACCTTGTTACGACTTCACCCCAATTATCTGTCCCACCTTCGGCGGCTGGCTCCATAAAGGTTACCCTACCGACTTCGGGTGTTACAAACTCTCGTGGTGTGACGGGCGGTGTGTACAAGGCCCGGGAACGTATTCACCGTGGCATGCTGATCCACGATTACTAGTGATTCCGGCTTCATGTAGGCGAGTTGCAGCCTACAATCCGAACTGAGAATAATTTTATGGGATTAGCTCGACCTCGCGGTTTGGCAACCCTTTGTATTATCCATTGTAGCACGTGTGTAGCCCAGGTCATAAGGGGCATGATGATTTGACGTCATCCCCACCTTCCTCCGGCTTGCACCGGCAGTCACTTTAGAGTGCCCAACTAAATGCTGGCAACTAAAATTAAGGGTTGCGCTCGTTGCGGGACTTAACCCAACATCTCACGACACGAGCTGACGACAACCATGCACCACCTGTCACTTTGTCCCCGAAGGGAAAGTTCTGTCTCCAGAATGGTCAAAGGATGTCAAGACCTGGTAAGGTTCTTCGCGTTGCTTCGAATTAAACCACATGCTCCACCACTTGTGCGGGCCCCCGTCAATTCCTTTGAGTTTCAACCTTGCGGTCGTACTCCCCAGGCGGAGTGCTTAATGCGTTAGCTGCAGCACTAAGGGGCGGAAACCCCCTAACACTTAGCACTCATCGTTTACGGCGTGGACTACCAGGGTATCTAATCCTGTTTGCTCCCCACGCTTTCGAGCCTCAGCGTCAATTACAGGCCAGTAAGCCGCCTTCGCCACTGGTGTTCCTCCACATATCTACGCATTTCACCGCTACACGTGGAATTCCACTTACCTCTCCTGCATTCAAGTCTCTCAGTTTCCAATGACCCTCCCCGGTTGAGCCGGGGGCTTTCACATCAGACTTAAGAAACCGCCTGCGCTCGCTTTACGCCCAATAAATCCGGACAACGCTTGCCACCTACGTATTACCGCGGCTGCTGGCACGTAGTTAGCCGTGGCTTTCTGGTTAGATACCGTCAAGGGACAAGCAGTTACTCTTATCCTTGTTCTTCTCTAACAACAGTGCTTTACGATCCGAAAACCTTCTTCACACACGCGGCGTTGCTCCGTCAGACTTTCGTCCATTGCGGAAGATTCCCTACTGCTGCCTCCCGTAGGAGTCTGGGCCGTGTCTCAGTCCCAGTGTGGCCGATCACCCTCTCAGGTCGGCTATGCATCGTTGCCTTGGTAGGCCATTACCCTACCAACTAGCTAATGCACCGCGGGCCCATCTGTAAGCGATAGCCGAAACCATCTTTCAAACAGGCGTCATGCGACGCTTGTTATCATTCGGTATTAGCCCCGGTTTCCCGGAGTTATCCCCAACTTACAGGCAGGTTGCCCACGTGTTACTCACCCGTCCGCCACTAACGTCGGAAAGAGCAAGCTCTTTCTTCGGTTCGTTCGACTTGCATGTATTAGGCACGCCGCCAGCGTTCGTCCTGAGCCAGGATCAAACTCTCTTTAAAATTAAAGATGAATCTGAATACTTATTCAACACCGTGAATAAGATCCTTGCGTCAAATTGACTTCGCTAGCAAATTACTTTACTAGTATTACTTTTGGAAATAGCTTTCTATTTCCGCCCTGCGATTCTTACCTAGAAACATTGCTGTCTCTATTGGTTTTATCTTTGTTTCTGTTCAGTTTTCAAAGGTCAATCTCTCATTCGCTTTTGCGTTATGTGCATCAGCAACGTTTATAAATATACCAACTATTTATCCATTCGTCAATAGTTTTTTGCATATTTCTTTTATAAATAGTCATTTATTTTTTCAGCAAGCTTTAAAAAGCGTTCTCCTTGTGCTGTATCTGCTTCATAAATCGCTGATAGATAGCCATTATCGTTCTGTTTTGGCTGCTCTATAGGAAATACACTTAATAAGTTTGTTTTTAACTCTTTCGCAACTTTTTCTCCGCCTCCCTCTCCAAATAAATAAATCTTTTCACCGTTTTCTATTTGAAAATAGGATAAGTTCTCAACAACACCGAGAATATGATGTTCATTTTTTTGGGCCATTATTCCAGCTCGTGCTGCTACTGTCGCGGCAACTTGATGTGGCGTTGTGACAATAAGTTCATTGCATGTCGGTAATAATGTATGGATATCTAGTGCAATATCTCCTGTACCAGGTGGTAAATCGATAATTAGATAGTCTGGGGCATTCCAATCTACTTCTTCTAAGAACATCTTAATCATTTTCCCAAGCATCGGCCCACGCCAAATCACCGGTTCACCTTCTTCAACAAATGAATCCATAGAAATTAGCTGTACTCCATATGTCGTTACTGGAATGATTTTGTTGTCTACAGTTTTTGGACTGTCCTTTGTTCCAAGTAAAATGGGCAAACTAAAACCATATATGTCTGCATCTAGTAAGCCGACTTTCTTCCCAGTGCGCTTCAACGCTACCGCAAGATTCGCTGCTATAGTAGACTTTCCTACTCCGCCTTTACCGCTCGCAATTGCAATAAATTGTGTTTTACTTTCAGTGGATAAAATATTGTTTTTTGCCGCGAGTAAGCTTTCTACCTTGGTAATAGGGAGATATTCTAAATCTAAACTAATATCTTCACATCCAAATTCACCTAAAAGTTCACTTATATTTGTTGTGAATTGTTCTGTATGTATTTCTGGATCAGCTAGCGCTATTTGTAACTCTACGCTATTACCCGTGACATTAACTTCTATGATGCCACTTGTCTCTTGCAACGAGAATTCCAGCACTGGATCAATTACGCGTTGTAAAAGTTTCGTGATTTGTTGTTCATTCAGCATAAAAAAATTCCCCCTATAAACATGTCCCGCTAAAAATATAAGCGCTTTCTTAATTATATCATGCTTTATGCTATTTTTGCTAAATATCTGCCCAAAAGGGAAATAGAGCTCTCTCTGTTACGAAATGAGATAGCTTATTTCACTTCCCCTCTGGTTACTTTATTATTTCTGTAAGCGTCTGAATTAAAAACGGAGGAAAATGTTTGCTTACTTCTTGATGAATTTTATAATGGCATATATCAAGGGAAATTTTGTATTTCGCCTCGGTTAAATCCTCTATCAGAAACGTTATGTGCTCCTCATAGGTATGCTCTTGATCTGAATAATGTATATATACTTTAGGTACATCTTCTTTCATTAACTGAATTTGTGTTGGTAAAAGGTTATTGAGGTAATCAATACTAGCCTCGTCTGCGTTCCCCATGATAGCTGACAGAACTGGTGCTTTTTCTGGAATGTCACTTAGATAATTGCCCAGTTTATATTGAGGAGCCCCACTAATAATGACATCTGCTTTCATTTTAATACCAAAATAAAGACTTGCGAATCCACCTTTACTAGTGCCCACAAAAATCATTTTTTCAGATTTTAACTTTCCTTGAACCTCATTAATGATAGATTCTACCGCCGTACTTAACTTAAAATCTCCCTTCTCCGCTAAATAATAGGCACCTCTTTGTTCGAATCCAAAGTTATCTAGAATGAACAATTTGTGGGCATCTATATCTTTTAATGTTCTCAAATAATTATACGTTGCTTTCATACCTGTTCTTGGAAATGCGCTGAAAATAACGATTAGTGGTGCATCCTCTCGATTACTTTTCTCTAATATATAGTTTAGTTTTTGCTTATTTGGTGCTTTATATACGCGACTTCTCAGTTTAAAATAGATTTTAGCCATTAGCTTTTTCATTAGTTACACTCCGTTTAGTTAGTTATTTTACGTTTTATTTTCTCCAAGGATCTACGTTTTCGTTTGGATGCTTCTCACGCTGCAACAAACAAACTACCGCTAAGCCAAGTCCTAGAGCGATCCAAATAACGCGCATCTCAAAAATACTGCTACTACCAACGGAAACAGCTATAAATCCAAGAATTACAGTAGCTGGAATGGCTCCTTTTAAAGTGTTGTTTGTGATATACATCGTTATAGCTTGATAAATAAAATAGATAAAAAATATTAAAATAGGGATAAAACCTATAAAACCTATGTCAGAAATAATACTAAGCCAAAAATTATGCGCGGCCATCGTTTGCGAGCCAGAGAGGTCTATATTTGAACTTCCGTATAATGCTTCGAAAACAAAACGTGGTGTGTTACCGACACCAACACCTAAAAAATGGTGATCTTTACACAATTGGATAACGTACTTATACATAAAAACCCTCTCCTGTGTTGAATCACCTTTCCCTGTGAAAGAGTCCACCAGTTGTGCAGTAAGTCCAGAACTAGCTACACTAGAATAAATGACTTTAGCACACAGTGCGACCGCCCCACCAAATATGGTTAAAATGAATGTCTGTATCCGTAGTACCTTAAAGAGAACCAACGCTACAACGGATACAAGTCCTAAAAATCCTGTTCTCGAATGCGATTCAATGACTAGATAAGTGACGATCGCAAGTAAGCATAGCCAGATAGCGATGTTTATTTTCTTTTTGGAGGATAATAACACGAGTGATACCAGTCCGAAATAAATCACAAGGTAAGAAGCGTAATCATTCGTATTTACTAACCAGCCAGTTGGTCTTGGATCGGCATAACCTAGCAAATTTCCTGCTGAGAATCGCAAGTGTTCTCCTGACAGCACTTCATATAAACCAATTCCAATTGAAATCGTGTAGTTAGCTGTTATCCATAAAAGAACTTGCCGCATCTTTTTCCATGAACTAATATAATAAACACACATAAAGACCAGATAACAGGCTTCAAATTGAAAGTAGATAGCGTTTAAACTAAGCGCTACATCCGTTGTCCAAATAAGCGTGATAACAGAATAGAAAATCCAAACTACCATACATATCAACGGAACTTTAAGCACTTTTATAGTGGAGAAATCCTTCTTGCTAAATAAAAAGAAGACGAAGTGGATGGCAATTAGTATTCTAAATAAAAACAGACTTGGCATCTGTGGTAAGGAGGCATATGCACCCCAAAAACCAGCCATTAGGATTGCTACAAACAGCCCGTACATCCACTTGTTCGTGTTGATTTTGTTAACGTATAGTACACCAATAACTATCACAGGAATGGCAAGTAACCAAGGAAATATAGGAGATAGTATGCTCAACAAAGCCATTGCAGCTATTACAATACCTCGAAATGTGATTGAATTTAGGGGCATTTTTTCCATCAATACTTTCATATATCATATACACTACTTCCTGAATTGTTTTGTTTAATAATAGTTATACGATGCCATTTGTTTGTTGTTATAGCGCTTATTATTTAGAACTGCGCCGAGGATATTGGCATCTACTTGGTCCAATAACGATTTAGACTTCATCACATCTTCTTCACTTGTAGTTTGGCTATTAATTAAGAGAATTACGCCATCACTTTCAGCCGCTACAACACGTGCGTCTGTAAATAGATTGATTGGTGGACAGTCTAACAGGATAACATCATACTTTTCCTTTAATGATACTAATAGTTCTTTAAACTCGTCCGAACGCAATAGTTCTAAAGGATTTGGAGGTAATGTACCAATCGGTAAGAATGAAAGATAGTCATTTTCTAAAGGAATAACCGCTTCTTCAAAGCTCACCATACCCACTAATATATTAGATAATCCTGGCATTAATTTAGTTTTGAATTGTTTTGATATTTTGGGATTATAGAAATCAACATCAATTAATAACGTTCGTTGCTTGTATAAGGCTGATGTATTTGCATAGTTTGTAATAAAGAAAGATTTGCCTTCTCCTTTATTAGAGGAAGTTACTGAAATTACTTTTATCGTTCCAGCTTTTCTTTCCATAAACTGAATATTTGTTTGGATCGAACTAAATTTTTCGTAAGCCACTGAATTTTTTTGCATAGTCATCTCGTTACTATCCGTTATAATAGTAGTTTTTTCTTTTCTTTTACTAAACATTTCTGTTATTCCTCTCTATTTCAGAGCTCTGAACTCTTGAATTTTGGTATATCGCCAAGGAAAGGTAGCCCGATGTTTTCTAACTGCTCTATATTTTGAACAGTCGTATCCATTGCGCATAAAACGAACAATAAGGTAGCGCTTAGTAAACATCCCACCATGATCGCTAAAATGTAAATAGAGTTATTACTAGGAGTTGTTGGTTCTGATGCTTTTTCTAGTACTGTTACTGTGGTGCCATTAAAGATATTAGGTATTTCTTTACTCACGACACTTAACATAGCGTTAGAGATTTTCGACACTTGAGGACTATTTGTACCCGTATAATTGATTGTCAATACTAGCGAGTTCTCATTTGACGTGATCTTCGTGTCCGCGGAAAGCTTTGCTGAGGAATCATCTGTTTTTACTTGTTCTTTGACTAAATCCATAATTTTTCCGCTCTGTATTACGGATGTAAAAGTATTTATCAGCTGAATATTATTTCGAACGCTATCCGAAGATGTTGATTTTGTTTGTGCATCCGTTTGCTCCACATTTAATAACACTTGAAAAGAGGATGTATACTCTGGTTTCGCGATATAGTTGCTATACGTATAAACACTTGCTACAGCTAAACAAATAATTAGTATCAACCACACAAAACTTTTTTTGAAAGTTTTCCACAAATTCCCTATTGTAAGGTTTTTTATTTTCATAGTCATTGCTCCTTGTAATTAGTAATTAAATACTAATTTTCATTTAAATAAATGGCTCGTAATTTGTCTCCCTCATGTTCCCAGTTATAGAACATATCAAAAGCCTTTCTTCCATTCGAGCCGGTTATTTTGCTGCCTTCAGGGTCTAATATATAGTTTTCCGCGATTTCCGCTAAGCGCTCATAATCATATGGATCACTTGTTTCTCCACACTTATGTTCTGTCAACATTTTCGTGAAGTCTGGGAAATCAGATGCAATAATTGGTAATCCTGCTGCCATATATTCGAATAACTTTGTAGAATGCGAATTAAGATTGTTAGGTGTTGGGTGTAATAAGCATACTCCGACATGTGCTGTAGCATAGTGTTGCCAAATGTCTTTATACTGCATTCTTCCATATATAGAAACGTAATCCTCTAAATCATTTTCCACGATAAATTGTTTCACTTTTTCTTCATCTGTAAAGGTTGGTCCTATCAGTTTCAAGCAAAATGGTGCTGTTTGCTTTTCTCTTAATGCTTTTGCTAAATGCAACATGTTGAACAGGCCTCGTTGTTCTATCAAAATGCCCACATAGACGAGTGTGAAAATCGGCTCTTTATCTGCTGTTATCTCCACTTTCGGCAAAATCGGATAATTAAGCACATCTACTTTGTTTAGGCTTAATTCCGTGTAATTTTCTTTATAGGAGAGCTCCGCGAAAATGACTGTATCGCAATACTTCATGAGGTTCTTTTCTACTCGTTCAACTAAACTTGATAAGGAGGGTCTTATAAACGCCGGAAGCCATTGCTTTGTTTTGATCGCGGCTGGCAAATGTTCATGCATATCATATGTGATCGTTATTTCATCACCTAATCGTTTTTTCAAAGCTCTGGCCACAAATAATAATTCTGGATCGTGAAAATGAAAATGCATAGCATCCGAACGCAGCATTTTTTTGTATAAGAAGCGCCAATGGACAAAACGTTTGTATCTTTTCTGTGGTTCCATGTAGTGCATTGTCAAATTCGGAGTTATTGTCTTTTCGCCAGGATAATCTATCGCGTAAAAATCAACCTCTAAACCGCTCTCGGCAAGCGTCTTTGCTTCTTTAAAATAAATTCTGGTGTCACTCCAGACATGCACGGAGCTGGCCATCATGATTTTATTGGGGTTCCTAATTGTAATCCCTCCTCATTTCTTAGTTGGTACGACTATATAGGTCTAACTGGTCGTTCAGTGTCATAATATTAAACTGTTCTTGAATCGTCGCTCTTGCGTTAAGTGAGATTAGCTTCCATTGATCCTGATTATTCTTGATCTCAATAATCTTCTCAACTGCTTTCACCACATCATTTTCCGGCACTAGCCATCCATTCACATCATTTTTGATAAGTTCTGGAATTCCGCTATGCTCTGTGGAGACGATTAACTTACCGCGACCCATCGCTTCCATTAAAACGACCGGAATACCTTCTTTGTCACCGTTGGATGCAGTTTTACTAAGTTGCAGGATGATATTAGCCTCTGCTATCGCTAGATTAATTTCACCTTGTGATTGCCATCCGAGTAACGTCACTTCCTGCTGTAGCCCTTCTGTTTCAATAAGAGTTTCCAGTTCAGCTCGTAATTCGCCTTCTCCGATAATATCTAAAGACACTTTAAATCCTCGTTTCTTCATTTCTGCCATAGCTTTAATCGCTACATCCATACCTTTCTTCTCGGTTAGACGGCCAATCGAAAGGAATTGAGTAATTTCACCAATCGGACCTAGCGATACCAGCCCATACTCGTTTAAATCGATACCCATGTGATGGATCTGAATTTTATTTGGGTCAGCGCCAATTTCAAGTAGTTTATTTGCGAATAATTCATTGACCGGTAGTAATGTGATATCCGAGTCCAGTAATGATTCATATACGTGACTACCCATTTTATCTACAAAAGAAGTAATATCGTGTCCATGAAAAAATACGAGTGTTTTCTCTGGAAGTAAGTTCTGCTCCTTCAAAAATGCCGCGACACTTCCGTTTGGTCCATAGTGACAAATAACCGCATCATATTTTTCTTTTTTCATGAAAAATGGCAGTGCATATAGAAAGCGCAATGTGAAAATCATTTTTCCATATTTCTTATAGTTAAAAGCACTAAAAACAGCTTTTGGCGAGCGCCATACGTGTTTAAAAAACAGTTGCAAGCCACCTGTAAAACGTTTTCCTCTGCTGGTAGGAAAGTTTAGAAAATGTGTTTTTTCTAGTAAGTTATAGGCAGCAACTTGCGGGTGATCCTTCTTATTTTCAACTTTGTTCCAAGCTACAATTTCGACATCGATTCCTCTGTCTATAAAGCCTGTGATTTGGTTTAAAATGAACGTTTCGGATAATTTTGGAAATGAAGATATTAGAAATAGTACTTTCAAGTGAGATTCATCCTCTATTGGTTTATTTTTAACGATTATTAACTAGTGATATAATATACTTTCTTTGTGTTAATAAGACACATACTCCATAAATCACGATTCCCACGCCAACATATATAAGCAGATTAACGATTGTATTGAAATGTACGACTTGCATAACACCCCAAATACCAGCACACATGATAAGCGAATTAAAAGTAGTTAATGCATGTTGTTTTATCATCTCGTGATTCCCTGAAAGAGGTCCGATTTGTTTACGTAGATCGCGATACCCTAGTATTGTAGATAAAATAGCTGCAAGTAATGGCGAAAGCATAATCGCGTAGACCCCAATTAAGAACGATCCCCCCGATAAGAATATTATCTGAGTAATAATCACAATAAGTGAGTTTTTAACAGGTGTTTTCGTATCTCCCATCGCGTAGAATGCCTTAAAAATAAATTCTCTAGTGACGACGAATGGTAAGGCTAAACTAAGAAAAATAAGGAACTGCCATACTATAACAGTAGATTCATGTGTGAAATTACCTCGTTCAAACAATACTTTCACCACTAAGCCGCCCAGCATGATCATTCCGAAAATCATCGGTATGACCAACATATTAGAACCATTTATAAAAAGAACTAACTTCTTCTTAGCCTCTTCAATGCTGCGGTTAAAACTGCGAGTCAATGTCGGATAGAGCATCGAGATTAAATTTATGATAATCAATGTTTGCATGATGCTAATAATTTGATTCGCATAAACCATCGTTGAAATGTACCCTTCTCCGAAAAAGCGGGCTAATATATTAGGTAACAATACCGTCACTTGATAAATGACGGAGCTAAGCGTGACCGGAATGGTTAATCGCATCAACCTACGGAATTCTGCGTTTTTCCATTTGAATTTTACCTGATACTTATATTTTTTATTCCTATTGCTAAAAATCAAACCGATACACTCTACAACATACGATAAGCCAATGCACACCGCCGCCTCGATAATGCTCAAATTAGGTGTGACAATAATATAAATATAGCTAAGTATTGCAGAAAGTATGGCCACTACCTTAATGATGATAAACTTGCTATCCATCTGTAAGAATGCCGTTTGAATTGCCGATATTAACCTCGTATACTGCGCAACACCAAGAATAAATGTGAGTACGAACGTTAACTGTTGAAAACTCATACCATTATTCCCATTGCTACCGTAAAAATAAATGCTACCAATTAAAAAGTAAGCTAGAAGAAGAACATACGTCATTGCGAGTACTGCTGTAATATACGTGTTTAATACATTCCTATCTTCCATACTATCTTTCATCTTCGCTAAAAACGGGATAAGGACAGTAGCCACAGAGGGTCCCATAATATTGACTAAACAAACCATCGCTGTGTTTGCAAAATTAAAAGCATCCATATTATTACTTATTCCGAAATTAGTAGCCATCGCCGTTGTTCTTAGTAATGAAATAACTTGTACTAACATGGTCAAAATCAGAATGATAGAAAATGTTTGATAGAATTTAATCTGTTTCAATAGTGTTTACTGGAACTTGCTCCGTCATTGCTCGTTCGCCTTCCTTCATTCATTTAAGTCCGCCGGTACCATTCGATGTTCCAATGACAACATATGGTGGCGTTGCTCTATTCAATACGATATCGTTCTCATTGCCGATGATGCCACCTGCAACTGCTGTCCTATTTGACCATTTGATTTTCCCTCGAATTTGGCTGAAAAAATAATCTTCCGTTTTCAAGTCTAGGATAGCCGTTCCAATCTTGGCTTGGATATCCACGCGATATAGCGATCGATTGGATATCAATATTTTATCTATAAACGTTTCCGAAAAATTATTTAATCCCATATCTAAAACGAAGCCATCTGGTTGTAAATATTCAAGCCAACTCTCATCTAAAACTTTTTGAGCAGATATGGCTGATATAAATACATCTATCTTATTTACCATATCTGGGTGAAATGCTTTTATTTTCCATGGAGTATAACTTGGTAAAATATCATTTAGAAGCGTTACGATTTGCGCGACTTTATTTCCATTTCTTCCCACAAGAATCACTTTCATTCCCATTTCTGCAAGCTTTAGCGCTGCCTTCGTTGCTAAATTACCAGTTCCGTATATCATCACTGTATTTAGTGAAAATGTTTTTTTCAGTTCTTTAATAACAATACTTATAGCTGCGTCTACCGTAATATCATTTGCCTTCAGCGGATGAACCACCGAATCTAGACAAGTCTCTTCTGCAATTTGCCACAAAGGGACTGGTTGTTTACGCTCCACATCGATAAAGATATGCGGAATGATACCATCTACCAATTGCAAAACTGCCTTAGCAAATTCATCCGTACTTACTTGAACATTTAAGATCGCACCTTCTGAACTGAGCCGATCTGGCAAAAGTTGATTCGTATTCGTGTTATTAGCTGTTGATGTCATAATCATATACTGGTAATTTCCCAATTTCTTTTGTTTCATCTGAATCAATGCTTCCATATTTATCACATCGTTTCTTGTAACGTATTATGTTGGTTAGCCATCGTTAACAACATGTCGCGTAATGTTTCATGTTCGATCGTTGCATAATTACGCATTAATTCTTTCACAGCATTTAATTCTGTAATACTTGTATAGTAATTTCCTTCATACATTTTATCGCTCACCTTGCTTGAGAGCTCTTCTTGGTTAAATAGTTCTTCCTCCATTTTTTCACCTGGACGAACACCAATGTATTGAATCAAAATGTCCCGTTTATTTTTTCCTGATAGTTTAATAAGTTGATCTACCATACCAGACAATCCTAATTGCTCACCCATATCTAATACAAAAATGGCATTTCTTTGTTTTAACATGCTGGCTGAGATTACTAGTTTACTTGCTTCTGGAATTGTCATAAAGTAACGTTTCATTTCTGAGTTTGTAATTGTTAGTGGTGTACCTTGATGAATTTGATTCCAAAGTTTCGGGAAAACGCTACCTCGACTACCAAGTACATTTCCAAAACGAACGACATTACAAATCGTCTTACTCGTGGTATCTGTTTCAAGGGTTAATTTTTCTGCAAGTCGCTTCGTAGCACCCATAATGTTTTTAGGGTTAACAGCTTTGTCCGTAGATACCATGACGAATTCCTCTGTGCCCACTAACTTGCTGGCTTGAATCACATTGTGCGTTCCAATCACATTGTTTTTTATTGCCTCATAAATATTATTCTCCATCAAAGGCACATGTTTGTGAGCTGCCGCGTGGTATACAATATTCGGCATATATTTTTTGAAAATCTGCGTCATTCGGGTATCATCTCTAATATCTGCAATTACGGGGATAATTTCTACTTCACGTGAAGTCAACAACTTTTCTTGTTGAAGCTCACTATCAATTTGATAAATACTACCTTCACCATGTCCCAATAATATAATTCGCTTGGGATAACAGTTGAAAATTTGGTGAGCTATCTCTGAACCAATCGATCCCCCTGCACCTGTAATAAGTACTGTCTTTTGGCTGATTTTCCCTTGGATATCTTGATAATCTAATTGGAATTCCGATCTATTTTGAATTAGATCTCCATAATCCAATTCTGGAATAGCTACCTTTTGACTTTGCATTGTTGAGAACACAGATGGCAGAACAAAAAGAGTCACATCGCTATCTCTCAATTGATCGATAATCTTGCTTTGCATCACTACATTCAATGTTGGAATAGCCAAGATAACATGCTCAATTGTGTGAGCCATAATTATTTTTCGCAGGTCTGTTATATTTCCCACAATAGGAACTCCGTTTAACTCTGAATTTACTTTATGGGTATCATCATCTAAAATAACAACTGGCTGATAGCGACTATTTTTTGTTGTCTGCAGTTGCTCGATAACGAATTCCCCTCCAGCTCCTGCGCCAATTATTAAAGTCCTCATCATTTTCATGTTTGTTCCTCCTCGTATAATCAACCGACTATTTTTTCGTTATGTTGTGATATTTGGTAGATATATAGCTCATTCAAACCTTGTTTTAATGTGTAGTTTGACTTCCAGCCTAATTCTTCTGTTGCAATTCTTGTATCTAATACAGATCTCCTAATATCTCCTGGTCGTGGCCCAACTATTCGAATAGGCTCTGATTTACTGAATGCATCTAATACTTGCTCGTAAATATCTAGTATGGAAGTTGCTGTTCCAGAACCAATATTCACCACTTTATTTAACGGATTTTCAGTTGCTAGTCTGTTCGCTTCAACAACATCTGCAACATAGACATAATCTCGCGTGCACCCTCTTGGCATGTCTTGATATGTCATTAATGTCGATTCTTTTCCTTCTTTTAAATTCTTCAAGAAAATTGGAATGACGCCACTTTCGCCATCTGGAATTTGTTTCGGACCAAATACATTCGCATAACGTAATACCGTGAATTTAAAGTTATATTCTTCGCTATACATTTTGATATATTGTTCACCGGCAAACTTTGTGAGTGCATATGGTGAAATCAGTTGTGGCGCATCATCTTCTGCTGATTTCTCGTCACCTTCTAATTTTTTGGATAGTGCGCCACCAGATGAAGCAAATAATAATGTTTCGATCGGGTATTTTTGTATTAATGATAGTACTTGAAGCAAGCCACCTAGATTAGTGTCTAAATCGTATACTGGATTTTCCAATGAGTATGGTACCGATTTTTGCGCGGCATGATGATTCACAACTTGTGGTCGAAATTGTTGAAATAAGTCTTCCATTTTTTCAGTGTCACCAATATCTACTTTATAAAAATGAAATTCTGGATCATCGATTAAATCAGCAATGTTCGCTTCATTCCCGGAAATCAGATTATCAACACAAACGGTTCGGTACCCTTCGTTCAAGTACATCTTACAAATATGAGAGCCTATAAAACCTGCGCCACCTGTTACTAAAACTGTTTTTTTCACGATGTATCACTCCATCACCTTATTTGACTTTCGCCTAGATCATCTCGCTCATTTATGTGAGTATTTTATTTGCTGTCTTTGTTGCTGTGCTTATTGGGAACATCTTCATTATAATACTTCTCTATCAGTACCCTTTAGAGGGGCTTATTGCTTTAAAAGTATACTCTGTGCTTTTTTATTCCTCTAGGTATATATATATATGTCTATTTAGTCGACTAACTCATACTGGTTTACAATTTTGAATACTTTATGAACAAAGAAACTAGTATCCTTTTCAAGAAATTACGCTTCTACGTGAAGATAGTGGCTTTTTTTATTGCTTTAGGACAATATCGGTATTCGCTGTATTTTTAATAACTTTGTTTACCGCACTTTTCTCATCGCTTTTGTGCTTCATTCTTGCAGGGGTTCCAATAGCAATACTATAATCTGGAACATCCGTTAAAACCGTTGCGCTAGCACCAATAATTGTGTTAGAACCGATACACCGATTTTGCGTGATGACAGAACCTGCACCTACGAACACTTGATTTTTAATTTTTACGTTGCCAGATATCGTAGTGTTTGCTGCAATCAAAACGCAATCAGCTACACTTGTTTCGTATTCGAGTGTAGCGCCCGCTAAAATAAATGTATGATTGCCGATGCTTCCTTGATGCATGACTGTTGCATTTGCCGATACATAAACACCATATCCAACGTACGTTGAAGGATCCACATACGCGAATGGATGGATAATCGTTGCATATCGCTCTGGGGCCAAGTCAAGCTCCTGAACCATCTCATATTTATTTTCTGGATCTCCAATCGCCACTATAAAATAGATATCTGCATCCCGACTCAGTGATTCCACCATTTCTATAGGACCTCGGTGAATGCCTTCTTCTACGGTAGATAATTCGTATTGATCATCTAAGAATCCCCATATAGAAAAGCCTATATCAAAATTTTCAATGACATTACGAATCATCCTGCCCTGCGATCCACTGCCAATAATAACAAGTTGTTTCTTAGCCTCTGTAGCGTTCTGCTGAAACGAATCCATCCTGACTAACGCCTTCTTTCTTAATAATTACTTTGACCGTCAGCAAAATAATCTTTACATCAAAGAGTAACGAATATTGCGTCACATAAGCAACATCCATTCGGAATTTAGTTTTCCAATCGATCTCGTTTCTACCATTCACTTGTGCCCATCCTGTGATTCCTGGTTTCATGTTCAACCGTTTGCTCTCTTCTTCTGTATATAGGTCATTGTATTCTAGCAACAATGGCCTTGGACCAACTAAGCTCATATCACCTTTTAGAATATTTATTAGTTGTGGTAGTTCATCTATACTGGTTTTGCGCAAGATGTTTCCGACTTTTGTAATCCTTTGCTCATCAGGTAAAAGTTGCCCGTCCTCGTCATATAGTTCTTTCATTGACTTGAACTTATACAAACGAAATGCCTTCCCATGCAAACCAGGCCGATCTGTTTTATAAATTGGATTACCTTTGTAGTAAATGAAAAGAAATAACATCAGTAGAGCCATCGGAAGACATAAAACAAGAATTGCAATAACCGCCACAACGATATCTATTACTGCCTTAATCCTCAACATATCAATCTAACCCCACCCTCAAATATATACTGGCTCGTTCAGTTGCAATTCGCCAGTTCCTATTGAATAGTAGCTAATACCAGCTTTCTTCATTTGATCTTTGTCAAACACGAGTCGACCGTCTAATACTAATGGATGTTTCATTTGCGAGCTGAATTCTTCCAGCTTTATTTTTTTGATTTCATCCCATTCTGTGACGACCAAAGCCGCGTCAGCTTGATATAAAACCTCTTCAATTGTTTCAGCAACGTGAATTTCTTCTCCAAAAACAGCTTTCATATTGGCTGCTGCTACTGGATCATAGATTGAAATCTTTGCACCACACCACAAGAGTTCTTTGATGATAACTTCTGATGCTGCCTCACGAATATCATCTGTTTCTGGTTTAAAAGCAACACCTAGGAGAGCAATCTGTTTTCCTTTCAAATCACTGTTGTAGTGTGATTTCAACACTTTCACTAGTTTCAATTGTTGTGCTTTGTTCGCCTGGATAACTGATTGTATTAGTTTGAAATCATAGCCACTATTTTTGGCGATCTGATTAAGTGCTAGTGTGTCCTTAGGAAAACAAGATCCACCATACCCAATACCGGCTTGTAAAAACGAACTCCCAATCCGATGATCCATTCCCATTCCAGCACTAACTTCGCGAATGTCTCCGCCAACTTTTTCACAAATGTTTGCAATTTCATTGATGAAACTGATTTTCGTAGCTAAAAAGGCGTTGGAAGCATATTTGATCATTTCTGCACTTTCGAGGCCTGTTTTAAAAATCGGAATTTGGAAGCCTTGATTGACTGCTTCTAATTGCTCTAGTGCTATATCATCATCTGCTCCGAGTACTATACGATCACCATGGAATACGTCTTTGACTGCAACGCCCTCTCTCAAAAATTCTGGATTGGAGACAATCGATATTTTATACGGTGTTTTATTCTGGATAAATTTTTTCAAATAACGGTTCGTACCTACTGGAACCGTACTCTTCACTACCACAACTGTATCTTGACTGATAGATTGCGCAATGTTCATCGCTGCTTCTTCGATGTATTCGAGATTAGCTGAACCATCTTGCTTTTGTGGTGTACCAACAGCTAAGTACACGATCGAGCTGTCTGTAACTGCTGCTTTCAAATCAGTGCTAAAAGTGAGTCTACCTGCGTTTATATTTTTCTCAATTAATTCCTCAATGCCTGGCTCATAAATCGGTGAAATAGACTTCTTCAATTGTGCTACTTTAAATGCATCAATATCTACACAACAAACGTCGTGCCCTATTTCCGCCAGTGCCACACCTGTTACCAAACCAACATATCCCGTACCGATAACTACTATATTCACAATCATTTGCTCCTCTCAAGCGTTTCTACTAAAATTCGTTCTACTTTATCAGCCAATTTCTCTGCACTATAACGTTCTTCTGCAATCCGTCTTATCTTTGGTTGTAATATGGCTAAACGTTCTCGCTGGCCCTCTAACTGAATTAATAAATCGGCTAATTCCTCAGGTTTAGTTGGATCTACATAGTGTCCGATACCGTATTCTTCTACAATATCTTTTGTCCAACCATCTGAATTAACAATAATTGGTTTCCCTGCAGCTAAAGAATCAAAAAATTTATTTGGGGAATTCGTTTTTAAAATTGGAACTGGCTTGAAACAAGTCATTGTAATGTTAGCCAATCCTGTTATCATCGGAACATCACTCCTTGATACATGACCTGTAAAAATAACATTTGTAAGCCTATTTTTAGCGCAATACCTTTCTAGCCTTGGCTTGCTCTTGCCATCGCCACTTATAACTACCTTGATATCTTCGCGACCTCTGTCTTTCAATACTTTTGCTGACTCTACCAAATAATCGAGTCCATTCGCCTCTCCCATTGCACCTAAATGTAATAGAAGAAACTGGTTTTCTAACTGAAATCTAGCCCGCCATTCTCGTTGCTCTTTCTCATAGTTTTTCTCTAGATCAAATAAGTTTAAATCTGATAAATTGGGGACCATTGTAACTTTATCTTGCTCGATACCAACAGCTACAATACCTTCTGTCATACCAGGGGAAAGGCTAATAATATGATCTGCTTTTTGATACGTCTTTAATTCTAATTTTTCAAGTTGATTCAAAATAAATTTAGATTTAATGGCTCCCATTTGTTTCGGAGCTTCTGGCCATAAATCTCTCACTTCAAATACAAAAGGTACTTTCAATTTCTTCTGTAGTCTAAGTGTTGGTATTGCAATGGTTAACGGTGTAGATGTGGAAAACATGATATCAATATTCCGCATTTTTTTGCCGATTTTATAGGCTTTTTGCATGTAAGAAAAGAAAGACCAGCCTCGCTTTATTAACCCCATATAATTAGAGTAATTATTTTTCATCGCAATCACTTCTATACCTTCAATTTGGTAGTATTTCACGTTTTTCTCTTCTTTATATGGTGTCTCACCAGCTAGAAATGTATCTGTTGTAAGCATGTATACCTCATGACCTTTTTCAATAAGCTTCTTCGCAAATTCATAAGATCTTGTTCCTGTATGCGAATTTCGGGTCGCAAAATATTGGTGAAGATATAATATTCTCAATGACTAGACACTCCTTATTATTTATCTTCTGCCATAACGATATTCCAGGCCGCTCTCTCATCGTTACTAAGTGGTTGATACATCAATTTAAATTTGTTGTAATCTTTTGGAATCTCATAATAACCGTCGCCTTCTACTGTTTTACTCGGCTTAATTGTTTCTGCAAAATTAATTCCACTGCCCATATAATAATAATTTTCGCCGATATTGATAATGAAATCATTGGCAGCTACGACTAAATCTTTATTTGATATATTCTTGATTTTGTAATGAATCTTTATTATTTTATTACCTTTTTTATTTTCTTCTGGCGATACAACATCAGCCACTTTTGTTGGTGTTATTTCTAACGTTTTCGTAGTTTTCACCTTGTTAAGGTCTCCTTGATCTTTTTTCTCTACTTGCTCTTGTTTCGTAGCATTGGTTTGTTTCGTTGTTGATGAGTCACTCGTATTCCCACAAGCTGTCAAAAGCATCGCTGAACACATTACTATACCTGCTGTTTTTACTATATTAGATATCTTTTTCATGATTAATTCCTTTCATCACTCCGCTCTATCCGATCTGGAGTGTTCCTGTTTTTATTTTAATAAAATGAACTGCTTTGATTTTATAACGCAAAATTTCTCGTTCTCGAGTATCTTACAAATCTGAGACATTGAATTCATACTAAGATTTGCGTAATTTGCAATGTCTTTCCGTGTGAAATATCCTGGTATTTTAATTCCATTTTCATCTCGATAACCATACTTTTGGGCAATATCTGTCAAAATATTTTTTAATCTTACTTTACCGATTTGCCGCATCAACATATATTTTTCTGCTATCAATATATTATAATTTTGATTATTCAAATACAGAAAAAGCCACCCCTCTTGCATATTCAACAAACTTTCTAACACACTTTGTTTGGAAAATGTATATATGATTGTTTTGGTTATTGTCCTCACTGTGTAATTGCTCGCCTTTGGTAAAAAGATATCATTCATCCCAACAATGTCATCTCCACTCGAAAACGAAATAATTTGATCCTCATATTCGTAAGCAACGACACCTTTTTCTAAAAAATGAATATGATCACTCAAAATATTCTCTGAGTATAATTCTGTATTTTCAGGCACTTCTTTTTTTTTGAAATTAACTTTATAAACTAAATCATTTTTCAAAAGATCTAATAACTTCTTTGCATTAAACTTCCCTTCCACTGTTTCTCTATTGTATAGCTCAGTAAAAAGTGTGCTCATGTATTTCCTTCCTTCCAAAATAACATTCACCAAATTTTAAAATATTTTTTTAATGATTATAGGTTTCAGTGAAATAATACCTTGTTTTTTGAACTTACTTAAGATGAGATTGACATATTCTCTACTTGAATTACTTAGCTTTGCTATAATCTCTTGTGTGATACAATTTGGTAAGAAACCTGAATTATTAGAAGTTATGCACCAAGCGATGACTTCAAATACACGCTGTTCTGCTGGAAGTAGCATCCAATAAGATCTAATTTGATGTAGCTGTTTAAACATATCTTGCTGTGTTCTAATATGATATTTTTCGGAAGATCTAGACATATTTTCAAGCAAGCGATTTAAAAATCCCTTATTTACTAATATAATCTTACTTTCTGATAAAGCTGTTAGCGTTTTCTCTGCTCCCTCATCGATAGAGAGCCAACCTAAATCACAGGATTGATCTTTGAACAGGAGGAACGTATTTAGCATGCTTTTCTCTTTCGTAGGAACGATTATTTTTTCCTCGAAATATACTATTCCTTTCATATTAAATAAATATATATCTGATTTGCTTGAAAAATTCCAGATTAAATCACCTTTCTTCGCCTCGATAACTTGTATATTATTCGAATGTTGATTGTTATCATGATACTGTGTGAGAATCTGTTGTAAATTAATATCTTTTTCTAATGTAACCATGAAAGCTCACCTCTCCTAGTTTTATCAATGCCATATCTGTATACTATCACTGAAGTCTTGAAAAAAAAATACAATATTTCTTGTTTATGAGCCCTAATAATGTACATTCTGTTACGTTATTGCTCAAAAAGCATTTTTTGACTACTTTTTTTACTATTTTTGCTTAGTTGATTACATTATTGGTACGTGTTCACTCAAGTAAATTCATGTACATGAAAGTCCTTTGTATGTTATTCTAAACTATAGAAGACACTAGGTACTTCAATAGGCTTGTTGCTTTTCTACGTACTTAGTATAACGCCTATAGATAGGTATCTATTGTTAGCTTTTGTTCCTTTAACAGTGATTTTAGCTGTATTTTATTCCTCTAGATGTACATAAACATGTCTATTATGTTATATCAGCTAGCCTATACTGTAATTTTGAACACTTTATGAACAATGAAACTAGTACTCTTTCTATAGAATTATTGTCCTACATCCACGTTTATTCCCCTAGTATTCTATCAGAGTAACTTTTATTATTAAGGAGGTCTATGTTGTGTATCTTAAAGAAACGATCGATAATTTTGCGACTAGCTCCAATATCTTAAAACTGCTAAAAAAATATCCTCAGTTCAATCATCATTGTGTGGAGGAGCGAGTTCCTAAAGGTCAGGAATTATTATTTGGTAAAAGAAGAGATTATTTTTACTTAATTGAACAAGGCTTTGTTAAATACACGTACGCTGGTGAAACTGGGAAAAATTTCAGTTTTTTCACGCCTGCGGGTAGTTTTCCTTTTCTGCCAATGTACGAAGAGGATATTCCAACTAAATCTAAGTTAGAAGCATTGACTGATGTGACTTGGTGGCGTATTGATTTTTCTTTTCTAAAACAAACGCTTCTATTAGAAGATCCTCGGAATTATATTTTGCTACATTTTGCAGCACGTACGCGTCGAGAACTTTATGCGATTGCAGTGAAGGACCGGCTAAATTCTAAAGAACGTATTTATTTCAGCATTATCTCTCTTATCAATATGGGATTTCGCATAGAGACAAATACTGTAGAATTACCTATTTTCCTTACCTATGAGTCCTTGGCTGAACTTTCTAATACTTCCAAAGGGTATGCTTCCAAAGTTCTACTTGAACTGCGCCAAGAAAAAATTCTTATTTCTAATAAGAAGCCTTGGATCATTTCAGATGTAAAAAAATTAAAAGATTTATTAGAGGCGGATAACCTACCTAAGCCATTTTGATTGATAGAAACGCCTCTTTTTCTATCTAAAGAAGAGAATAAAGAGTTAACAGTTGCTTTATTGAAGAAAGCATGGTATATTTAACTAGACTTATTTTTGTTGGTGAAGAAATGATTAGTGAATAACTTTCCACTTCGTACCGCTAAGCAGGAATAGTAATATTATGTGCCAGTGTGCACGAGGAGGAATTTAGATATGGAAACAGGTACAGTAAAATGGTTTAACGGCGAAAAAGGTTTTGGTTTTATCGAACGCGAAAACGGTGACGATGTATTCGTACATTTCAGCGCTATCCAAGGTGAAGGCTTCAAATCTTTAGACGAAGGCCAAAAAGTTACTTTTGACGTAGAAGAAGGTCAACGTGGACCTCAAGCTGCTAACGTTGAAAAAGCGTAATTTTAGCTGATGAAAGAGACTCACTTTTGTGAGTCTCTTTTTTTATACCCAGACAAAGAGGTGAGCCTGTGACAGGCTCACCTCTTTGTCTATTTATTTTTGAATAATGTTGGTTTTGAGTATCCTTTTCCGGCTACTAGATCGTATTCTATTAACTTGTAGTCTTCTAGGTACTCTTTTGCTTTTTTGGATAATTGATCTGCAATGATTGTTTTGTTATTAGCATTTATGAGCACGTTTTTTTCGAGGCCTTGTACTTCTTTGCTCATTTCAGTAAGTAATGCATAGTACGGTGAAACTTTGCTACCAGTTAATTCAAGCATTTTTGGAGCGAAATAGATTGGGCTAATTGTGCCGTAGTCTTCTTTCGGTAAATCGAAGTTGGCGTACATAAACATTGGTGTTTCATGCATCGTACGCTCTGTATTTTGATTGACTATTTCTTCTGGGAACACGCTTGGTAAGTGATCTCCCCAGAAAACAACCATCGTTTTTTCTTTCATATTATCGAGCTCTGTTACGAAATCTTTTAGTGCATCGTCAGAGTATTTGACTCCTTGGAGATATGTTTCGACAGTCTGCTTATCTTTTTCTGGCACGCCTTCTACTCCGATTGTATTGATATATTTGTCCCAATAGGTCATATGATTTTGCATCGTTACGAGATGAATGAAGGTTGATGTTTTGTTCGCTTTCAGTTGGTCTAGAGTTTCTTGAAAGGCTGATGCATCGGATATATATTCGCTGTCGTCAATGGAATCCGTATGCTTCATTTCGTCCCTGCTGATAAATTTGTTAAAGTTGAGCGCATTGTATACGTCCGTACGTCGGTAAAAAGATGGCTTAAACGGATGAATCGCAATTGTTTCGTAATTGCTTTGTTCAAGTGAGCTTACTAAAGATGGAAAATTTTCTTTTTGGTATAGAAACATTTGGTATGGTGACGTGATCTGCGGATTGATGTTATACATAGATAGGCCAGTTAACGCTTCGAATTCAATATTTGCCGTACCGCCGCCGTATCCTTGTGATAGGCTATATCCAGATGGGTATTTCTCCATAATTTTGCGGGTTTCGGGCATTGGGTCGGATGAGGTTGTTACACCGTTTAATCGTGTTGGGTCGCTGAAACTTTCGCTCATAACGTAGACAACATTCACATCATCCATCGGTTTGTTTTGGCGGGTCGCATTGATTTGGTCTGCGAGTTTGCTATATTTTTTAGTGATTTCTTGTATGTGTGATTCGGTGTAATTCACTGGTTTATCCATGATGTTTGCGGTCGCGCTGTAAATTAGACCACCTACAAAACCATATTGTTGGTAACTCTCTTTGGGATCCACGTCTTTCCACTGCGCATCGATATTGTATGCCTTTCTCAGCCAGTTATCTGAGCTTTGGAAGTTAGTAAGCGAGAATAGTAAAACGCCGCTAAATACGAGGCCTACCGCTCTTATAATAAGTGTCTTACGATCCCAATACTTGAAATCACGTCCGTAGTATTTGGCTGAAATTTTACGGGAGTAGCGGTCCAGTATCCAGGCAATAGCGATGATGACTGCAATGCCAATGAATAGTAGGATAACGAGCCAAGTCGAGAGCATAGAAAGCATGAAACGCCATTGTGTGATCATTTCGAACTCTTGCGGGTATAATGGTTCGCCTCGTTCTAAGAATTTCTGATTGTTCGCAAAGGCGACGACAATGGATGTTCCGACGAAAATGGTGCTGCTTGCCCAGATATTTCCGATCAGCGAGATTAAGAACAAATATACTAGCAATAGGACTAAGATTCCGAGTAAGAACGGGATCGGGTATGTTTTGATCATTTCATATGTAGCTGGTATGTTAAAGCCACTGAGTGATGCATCGAGTAAAATATGCAAGATAACTGATAGAATAAGCCCAAATCCAAGTGTTCTGAGCGATCTAACTAAGTATGGATGCTTTAGTTGTTTCTTATTTTCTGGTGCCGTCATATTTTAAATTCTCCTCTGTAGCCTAAAAGCTTTGTTTTCTATTCTATCTTTCCTAGACATTATACTATAGTGAAAAATAGAGTACAAACTCCATGAGCAAAAGCAGTGAGACATGCCTCACTGCTACTGCAACTATATCAAAAAGCGATATTTCTTATTGATGGTACTTGGGATACCACAATTATTGGGGTAATACCGCCTTATGATCCCCTTTTATTTGCTTGCTGTAATCACGGAATCTTCCATGGCTTTTAACAAACGTGTTACCCTTTTTTTCCTCAAAAATGCGAAAATGGTACCTACCAACATATTGTTCATTTTCTGCAACCACTTTTCGGCTTCTACTTCTTCTTTATATGTGACTTCACAAACATGATCACTAATTTCAGTGACTGTATACGTTGTTCGATGAAGGTTTACACGACTTGTTGTTTCGAATTGATATATATTTGGGAATTGAAACTCTGTAATTAGAGTCTCTGCTGCAGCTCCATTGGACATTTTCCGACGATACTTCAGTCCTTTTAACTTTTGCATCGGCAGATTTTTACCTGTGGACTGTTTAACATCATAGATAACCGACTTTGCAATGGTATGAAAACATTCTTTTTGCGAAATGTATAATTTCTTGGAAACGTTCACAACGCCATCTCCCTTTTATGAATTCTTGTCTTTTTTCTTTTTTAGGAAAACCATTAAGGCTCCTAAAACAACCACTAAGATTCCAGTAAACATCATTGGCAAATTAGTCGAGTTACCGCCCATGGAAGGACTGAACACGATAATAATTAAACCAAGGCTCATTATAAATAGTCCGTTTGATGCACTTTTCATCATTACTCCACAGTAACCTGGAAGTAGAGAACAGCGCCAATATCCGTTGCTTTCATAACATCCTTCGCGATTCTAACCGCAGCTTCTTCATCTTCCGCAGTAGTTTCGAAGTATAGTTTAATCCCTTTTTCGTCCACCTTTTTAAAAGTGACACCATTTTCATTATAATTCTCTAACGTTTCTACAAAAAAATCTCGTTTCATAGGACTACTAATTACGATCATTTTCATTACCTCCTTCTACGTATTACCTTCATTATACTTTTCGGTGTGTGGAGTGTAAAGAATCTTCTAAACACGACTGGCACATAATGGTCTGACACCACCAAAACGGATGGTATCAGACTAAAAATTAATCTTTAAAGATTTGATTTAGTTCTAAACAAAGCCACTTCGTGCCTCCAAACCTCAGCGGGACGACAAATGCTTAGATTCTAGGCAAAAGTGAGTACCGAAGCGGAACGTACGACTTGTACGAGAGCATCGGAACGGAACTTTTAACGACGAAGATGAGCGTTTTTCGTTCCGCTGAGAGACATTAGGCTTTCATTTCTTCTTCTGGTACACCAACCTTGTTCGCTGTGATAACAAATGGTACCCAGATTATGAAGGCGATCACCATATTTATGAGCGATATGACAGGCGCCATCCAGTCTCCCCCGGTTGCCAGGAATGAATTTATGAGCGGTGGCATTACCCATACCACGGCTATTTTAACTGGTGCAACTAGTCCTAATGTTGTTGCAAAGTAAGCTACTGTTACCATTACCATTGGTGCAACGATAAATGGAATTAGGTAGATCGAGTTTAATACGATTGGCAAACCGAACATGATCGGTTCGTTGATATTGAATATACCAGGCCCGAGTGACAGTTTTGCAACTGTTCTGGAGTCCGCTCGTTTGGAGAACATAAGTAGAGCAATGATAAGTACTAATGTACCACCTGATCCACCCATCCATACGTATGCATCGAAGGAACCACGAACCCATTGGTATGGAAGATCGGAACCTGAAATGCCTTTTGCTGCTTCGTTGATGTTGTTAAGTTGTGCTGTACCCCAAAGTGATTCTAGAACTGGAGCTAGTACGTTTGGTCCGTGAATACCGAAGAACCAAAGTAGTTGAACAAGGAACGTTACTAACAAGACAGCGCCATAACCTTGTGATAGGGCAAGTAATGGTTCTTGAATTGTTTTGGAGATCCAAGTGATAACATCAAGACCTGTAATTTTAACGAATGACCAGTCGATGATCGCACAGATGTAAAGGGCTACTAATGCAGGAATAATCGCTGCGAACGCTTTACTTACTGCTGGCGGTACAGAGTCTGGCATTTTGATAGTGATGTTGGCACGCATTAATTTTGCGTAGATAATAGTAGAAATAAAACCGAATAACATGGCTGTAAACAAACCAGTACCGTTCACTTGATTGAGATCAAGGAATCCCCAAACTGGTTGAATTGCTGATACGTCTGCTTTTGGATTAGCTGCTAAGATCGCGTTTTTAATTGGATCAACAGCTACTGTTTGAGACAAGTTCATAACGAATGCGGCAAGTGAAACAAGTGCACCGGCTAAGCGGTCAACTTCATACACTTTCGATAAGTTATAACCCAGTGAGACTGAGAATACTAAGGAAACGATTGCAAGAGTCGCTGCCCAAACATATCCATTCACTCCGATAAGTGGTTGCATGGCTTCGACAAATCCTGTCCAACCCCATGACGTTGGGAAATCCCTGAAAAATGCATTTAAAAGAACTGCGATTGAGCCGGCCATTGTGATAGGCATTGTTGAAATGAATGCATCACGTAACGCGACTAAATGTTTTTGCGAGCCGATTTTAGCTGCAACTGGTACGAAATACTTTTCTAAAAAATTAGTTAGTCCGTTCATAATTATCCTCCCTATTTTGAAGCTATTTATGGTTTATTGGCATTCGTCGAAATAAACTCCTTGAACTGATAAATACCCTTTTTTGCTTTGTTCTTTTGGATGGAGTTTACTTGATTATGTCTCGTTCTTAAGGTTTTGAATGCGAACAACCTCCATTCCGCCTATGAATTGCTAGGGATGTCCTCCTCTCGTTTTCGGATTAAGGTTTTATGGATTCACTAAACTATAATGCAAAAAGCGTGCCAACTTTTGAAAAGCAATAAAACATACTGGAAGCGCTTCATATCACACGGTTTATTTGTGAATAGGAAGCGTTTACACACATAGCATTGATCCGTGTAAACCAAAAAAACGCCGTACACACTTGGTATGTATAGACTTTTAACTTTTTACGTATTATTCTATTTAGCAATTTTATTTCACAATCTAGCTACGTTACTAAAACTTTTTTACATGAAAAGCACACAAATCTGAGATCTGTGTGCTTCTACTTTATATTTTATGCTTCTACTTTTGTGAAGAATTGTGGTAAATGTTCTTTGTGTGCTTCTAGTAATTCGTCTAAAACTGTTTGGGCAATGTCGCCACTTGGAACTAGTGGGTTTAACGTGAAGGCTTGGAGTGCTGTATCGTAACTGCCTGTAACGGCTGCTTCGATTGTTAGTTCTTCCATTGCTTTCATCACTTGGAGTAAACCGCGTTGTGCTGGTGGGAATTTGCCGAAGTTGACTGGCTCTGCTCCGTGTGCGCGGATAACACTTGTGATTTCGATTGCGCTATCGTAAGGAACGTCGTCGATTGCTCCGTTATTACGTGTGGATACAACCATCATCGTGCCTTTGTTATTATAGATAGAATTGATAATTTCGCAGGCTGCATCGCTGTAGTGAGCGCCACCGCGTTTGGATAATTCTTCTGGTTTGTGGTCTAGATTTGGGTCTTTGTAAAGTTCGAATAGGCTTTCTTCTAAGCGTTTTACAACTTGACCACGACTTCCTTCTGTTTGGAACGCTTCTAGTTCTTCTTTTAGCATGTCATCTGTCATGTAGTAGTAACGGTGGTATGGACATGGCAACATTTTTAGATTGCGAACTTGTTCATATAGGAAACGCATGTTTTTGATGTTTTCTACGACTTTTTCTGGGTTGGCGTCTGGTGCGTATAGGCCGTCGATAACTTGTTCTGTTAGCTCGGTGCCGTCTTTATCGAAAATGCGGTGCCAGTGTAAGTGGTTGATTCCTGCAAATTTGAAGAATAGGTCTTCTTCTGGTTTTTTGAGGACGTCGGATGCACTTTTGATAGCGCCGATTGGAACGTTACATAGACCGATGACTTTTTCCCATTTTCCGTAGCGAAGAACGGCTTCTGTCACCATTCCTGCTGGGTTGGTGAAGTTGATAAGCCACGCGTTTGGACATAGTTCTTTCATATCTTCTACGATGCTTAGGATAACTGGAATCGTACGGAATGCTTTGAACATGCCTCCTGCTCCGTTTGTTTCCTGGCCGATGATACCGTGGCTTAATGGAATGCTTTCATCTTTAATACGTGCGTCAAGTAGTCCAACGCGGAATTGTGTTGTTACGAAATCGGCATCTTTTAGGGCTTCGCGGCGATCGAGTGTTAGGTGTACCTCGCAGTCAATTCCAGCTGCTGCCACCATACGTTTTGCCATCGCGCCAACGATCTCTAATTTTTCACGGCCTGCTTCAATATCGACCAGCCATAATTCTCTGATTGGTAATTCATCAAAACGTTTAATAAATCCTTCTACTAGTTCTGGAGTATAGCTTGATCCTCCACCAATGGTAACGATTTTTACGCCTTTTTTCATTTTTACATACCTCCAAGAATTTTTGTAAAGCGGTTTCTTATTTCTGCTCATCTTCATTGTAGTTTATGTAATGCATTACAGGTCAAGGGTTATTTGAAAACTTTTTGATTAGGCTAACAATTGATGTATACTAGAGTGGAATGTGAGGAGTTGGATTGGATGGCAAATATTCAGGATATCGCAAAATTGGCTGGGGTTTCTGCGGCGACTGTTTCTCGGGTTGTGAGTGGGCGTGGTTATGTGAGTGATGAAACGCGGGCTCGTGTGCAGAAAATTGTAGATCAGGTTGATTATGCTCCAAATCGCAATGCGGTTTCTTTAAAAAGTGGGAAGACAATGATGATCGGGATTGTGGCGATAGCGTTTGATAGTTCGATGGGTGTTTTTTTGCGTAGCTTCTCGCTGGCGGCGCAAAGTGAAGGATATAATACGACGATTTTTGTGACAAATGGGGATAAGGCGCGAGAACTTGAGGCTTTGGAGATGTTGCGGCATAAGCAGTTAGATGCGCTGGTTTTTGTGATACGATCGAGTCCTTGGGATTTGATTGAGAGTTATGCGAAGTATGGACCAATTGTAACCTGGGAACGTGTAGAGCTTGCGAAGGTGGACTCTGTTTTTATGAATCAGTATGATGGTTATATGCTTGGTTTGGAACATTTATATGCGAAAGGGTATCGCCGGATTGTGAATATTTATGGTCGGATGTCTGGGAAAAATACGCGTGGTCGGATGCGGGCTTTTGCTGATTTTTGTGAGAAGTATGGGCTTGATTCGAATGAGATGGAACATTTTTATAATAAGGGGCGGATTACGCATGGGGAGGAGATTGCGCATTGGTGGTTGGCGCAGGATGTGAAGGCGGATGCGATTTTGTGTCCGACGGATTATTTGGCGTCGGGATTCATTGCGGAGGCGCGGCGGATTGGAATTCGTGTTCCTGAGGATGTGGCGGTCGTTGGCTTTGATGATACGAATAATGTGGCGCGGTTGTTTGATATGACGACGATTCATTATCCGATTGATCTGCAGGCCGAGAATGCATTTCGGATTATTTCGAATAAGCTGGATGATAAGGACGAGCCTTTGCAGGAGCTGGAATTTCGATTGGTAGCACGAAAAACGACATGAGATTTCATGTCGTTTTTGTTTCATTTATAAACTAATAATTACGAAAATTAAAGCAATGATTGCAGGCATTCCTTGTGCAAATAAGATTCGTTTGGACGCGGTAACTGCTCCGTAAATGGCTGCAATAACGATACAGACTAGGAAGAAAAGGGCGATTTGCAGACCGATTGTCGCATCTGGGTATAAGACACTCCATACGAGCCCCGCCGCCATAAAGCCGTTGTATAAACCTTGATTCGCCGCAAGTTCCTTACCGTTCTCTGCTTTTTCCTTTGTCATATTGAATGTTTTTAATGCTCTTGGTTTCGTGAAAGCAAACATTTCGAAATACATAATATAAAAATGAAGTACCGCCACGATTAGAATGAAAATAGTAGTTAAAATGGTCATTATTTGTTCTCTCCTTTTAGGTCTTGTAGTTGTTCTAATAATTGTTCGAGCGTATCGATGAGGGTTTGGACGTCCTCGGGGTCTTTTGTTGCGAGTTGTTCTGTGGTGGCTTGATAAAATGGTAATATCATGATACTTTTTTTCGCGGCCTCGGTGCCTTGTTCGGTTAAGCTAAGCAGCGTTTCCCTGCGATCTGTTTTAGAATTTTCTCGGCGAATCATGCCTTTTGTAACGAGCTGATCCACTTGGGTACTTGCTGTGCTTTTTGATAACGATAGTTGTTCTGATACTTGCTTGAGCGTCCCGCCTTGATGGAAACTGATAGTATTCACGATCGCCAACTGTAAAAATGTCAAGCCAAGCTCCGTTTCATATTTTCTGGTGATCTGCACAAGCGTATTATTGATACTTACTACTGCCTTGATAACATCTCCAGCTTGCTTTAAATTCGACAAAAAAACACTCCCTTTTATTTTAGTTCCGTTTAGGATAGTTCTATTATGAACTAATAATGGACGAAATGCAACCTTTTTGATTTTATTATTCTAAAAGCACCGGTATTCATGGATGCACTACCAAACTAGAGCGAGGTGAGGAATGCCTCTACATAACGAACTTACTATAGATAGAATCTAATCTTTTAGTCCTTGATCTTATGAACAACCAGTATTCTTCGAATACACTGCCAAACCAGAGTGAGGTGAGGAATGCCTCTACATAACGAACTTACTATAGATAGAATCTAATCTTTTAGTCCTTGATCTTATGAACAACCAGTATTCTTCGAATACACTGCCAAACCAGAGCGAAGCGAGGAATGCTTAGATGCTAGGCAAAGCCGAGCACCGGAGTGGAGCGTACGATTTGTACGTTGACTGAAAACAGGGAGGAAGTCTTATCTCCGACCATGTAAGAAGTTATGCGTAGCTCACTTGCGAGGAAGAACGCCGGAGCACAGGCTTTAAGGATGGCAGATTCACTCTGTACATCTGCATATTGTTGTTGTAACTCATTTCATTTCGAACAACTCCAACAATGAGCGTTCCTCGCTTCGCTCGAAACGCTCAGTTTTTGAAAGAGTGAATCGGGGCAGGAATCCGGCCACCTCGAGCAATGAATTCTGCGGATGAATTTTTATTTACTCTCATTACTGGGGCAGTTCCAAGAAGACCGCCAAACTCGACCATATCTCCAACTTTAGTACCTTTTGCTGGAATTAAGCGTACGGCTGTCGTTTTATTGTTGATAACGCCAATTGCCGCCTCATCAGCGATCATTGCTGCAATAGTCGTTGCTGGGGTATCGCCTGGTATCGCGATCATATCAAGTCCTACGGAGCAAATCGCAGTCATTGCTTCTAGTTTTTCTAGATTCAGCGAACCGTTATTCACAGCTTCGATCATGCCTATATCCTCGGAAACTGGGATGAAAGCGCCACTTAATCCGCCGACGTGACCGCAAGCCATGACGCCTCCTTTTTTCACGGCATCGTTTAGAAGTGCGAGTGCGGCTGTTGTTCCGTGTGTTCCAACGGTTTCAAGGCCCATTTCTTCTAAAACATGTGCAACGGAATCTCCGACTGATGGGGTTGGTGCAAGTGAAAGGTCGACAATTCCAAAAGGTACACCTAGACGTTTCGATGCTTCTTGCCCAACGAGTTCGCCCATTCGTGTGATTTTAAATGCGGTTTGTTTTACCATTTCAGCAACTTTATCAAAACTCTCGCCTTTTACTTTTTCGATGGCTCGTTTGACTACGCCTGGTCCACTAACGCCGACATTAATAACGCAATCTGCCTCGCCCACTCCATGAAAAGCGCCTGCCATGAACGGATTATCTTCTACAGCATTCGCGAATACAACCAATTTGGCACAGCCTAGCCCTTGTGTGTCAGCCGTCAGTTCTGCAGTTTTCTTGATGACTTCACCCATATCGCGAACAGCATCCATGTTGATTCCTGTTCGTGTGGAGCCGATATTGACGGAACCGCATACTCGTTCTGTTTGTGCTAGCGCCTCTGGGATCGAATTAATTAAAATCGCGTCGCCCTTTGTGTATCCTTTTTCAACTAGAGCCGAAAATCCTCCGATAAAATTGACACCTACTTTTTCAGCGGATTCATCTAGCGTTTTTGCGAAGGCAACGTAATCTTTATCTGCGGAAGCTCCTGCAATGATCGCGATTGGCGTCACGGAAATTCGCTTATTAATAATTGGTATTCCGAATTCTGATTCAATTTGTTCGCCCGTTTCGACTAGTTTTTCTGCATATGTAGTAATTTTTTTGTATATTTTTGCGCGTGCCTTCTCGCCATCACTATCGATGCAATCAAGAAGGGATATACCCATCGTAATCGTTCTAATATCTAGTTTTTCTTCTTCAATCATTCGAATTGTTTCTAGGATTTGTTTCGTTTCCATATCCGCACCTCCTTATAATTTATGCATCGAATTAAAAATTTCTTCGCGTTGAATGCTGACTTTGACTTCTAGATCTGCTCCTTTTTTCGAAAGCTGTTCTTTTATCTCGTCAAAAGCCTTTGTGGTCGTGTTGAGGTCAAGCATCATCATCATGGTGAAATAGCCATCCATAATCGTTTGTGATACGTCTAAAATATTGATTTCGAGTTCGCTCAGTTCATTACTGACGCCGGCGATAATCCCAACGTTATCTTTCCCAATAACTGTTAAAATTGCTTTCAAATGAATCCAGCTCCTTTTAAGTTGATAGATTCTATTATACTTCTTATTACGCTGAATTTCACTAATTTTTTGAAAATAAAATCTTGAGTGTGTATTGCGGTTTCTTACGATAACAAAAAAGTAGCACAAAACACGTGCAGAATCGCGTTTTATGCTACTTTTGCTATATCCTTATTTTTTTCTACGCAAGAAAAGTGCGCCAAGTGCGGCTAATAAGCCTCCAAAAAGAACAGTGGATGTGGTGTCGCTATCGCCTGTTTTTGGTAATGTTTTGGTCGGTGCTACTTTGGTTGGTTGGACCACTTTCACCGGGACAACTGGGCTTGCGGATGGTTCTGGATTAACGCTTGAGCTTGGTTTTACCGGTGTTGTTGGAACAGCGGGTGCCACTGGTATGATTGGATCTACCGGTACGATTGGTTGTGCGCCAACGAGGACGGTAATCGTAATCTGTGTCTCGTTGCCGTCGCTGTCTGTCACGCTGTACGTCACGTGGTAGATACCTGCTATATTTGGATTGACGTCGTTGCTGATGACTTGGATTTGGCCAGTGAGGTCGCCATCTTCTAAGTCTTCCGCCGTCACGCCTGCTATTGGATCGAAGGCTTGGCCAAATGCTAGCGTGATGTCGCTCGCATGGATGACTGGTTTTTCATTCGTCAAAACAGTCACCGTGTAAGTTTGTTCCGTTGTGTTACCATCAGAATCTGTGATGCTGTAAGTTACTTGGTACACGCCAGCTACATCTGCGTTGACATTGTTGTTGATAATCTTAATATCGCTTGTAAGGTCGCCATCTTCTGCATCGGTTGCTGTGACACCTGCCATTGGATCAAACGGGCGACCCGCTTTAATACTTGTATCTTGACCTGTGATCACTGGTTTTTCATTGCTAAGGACCGTGATTGTAATTGTTTTTTCGGTGGTATTGCCATCCGAATCTAGAATGCTGTACGTAATATGATAGTCGCCAGGAACATCGATGTTAACGTCGTTTGCGATGACTTTGATGTTGTCGCTGATGTCGCCGTCTTCCAGATCATTGGCTGAAACACCTATCATTGGATTAAATGTAAGATGTGCTTTGACTGTACGATCCCCTGCTGTGATCACTGGTTTTTCATTAGTTAAAACAGTCACAGTGATCGTTTTTGTTGTTGTGTTATTGTCGGAATCTGTGACGCTATAAGTGATTGCGTACGTTCCTGCAACATCTGCATTTACATTGTTCTCTATGATTTTGATGGATTTGCTCACATCGCCATCTTCTAAATCATTTGCAGAAACAATCGTCATTGGGTCAAACGCAAAACCCGCTTTGAATGTTTGATCTGATACGTGAATCTCTGGTTTGTCATTGGTTCGCACGTAAATATGGCGGGTAACTGTTGTAGTATTGCCATCGGAATCTGTGACAGAGTATACCACTGTGTACAGCCCTTCTGATTTCATATTCACGTTTGTAGATACTACCTTGATGCTTGCTGTTAGATCACCATCTTCGAGATCACTTGCCGTTACGCCATTGAATTGATTAAATGTGTCGCCTGCTTTTAGGTACACATCGCTTGTTGTAATCACAGGCGCATCGTTCGTTAAAATAGTGACTTGGATCGTCTTTGTTACCGTGTTGCCATCAGAATCGGTGACACTATATGTTACGTGATACACACCAGCTTTTTCTGTGTCAACATTATTCGCCGTCACAGTGATTTTACTCGTCAGGTCACCATCCTCGGTATCATGGGCAGTAACAGCTTTTTTCACATCAAACGTGTTGTGAATACGCTGCACAACATCAGAAGCTTCTATAACTGGAACATCATTACTTGTTACCGTCACAGTGATTGTTTTCTTCGTTGTGTTGCCATCAGAATCCGTTACGCTGTAGGTGACATGATACGTGCCAACTTTGCTTGTATCAACATCATTCGCTGTGACCGTTACTTTCGACGTCACATTCCCATCTTCCGTATCACTTGCCGTCACACCTGCAAGTGGGCTAAATGTTTTGCCTTTTTTCACGGATTGATCTTTCGCCGTAATAATCGGAGCATCGTTACTTGTTACCGTGACCATGATGGTTTTCGTTGTGGTGTTACCATCAGAATTCGTTACCGAATAGGTCACGTGATACGTACCAATTTTGCTTGTGTCGACATCATTCGCTGTCACGGTCACTTTCGACGTTATATCGCCATCTTCGCTGTCTGTTGCTGTCATGCCAGCTTTTGGATCATAGGTTTTGCCTTTTTTCACGGTCGTATCAGCGGCTAAAATAACTGGGGCAGCATCGCTTGTCACCGTCACTGTGATTGTTTTCTTCGTTGTGTTGCCATCGGAATCCGTCACAGCATACGTCACGTGATACGTACCAACTTTACCCGTATTGACATCGTTTGCTGTTACCGTAATTTTTGATGTCACGTTCCCATCTTCCGTATCATTCGCCGTCACGCCTGTCAACGGATTAAACATATCACCTTTTTTCACAGATTTGTCCGCTGTTGAAATCGTCGGTGCGTCATTACTCCTCACGTTCACCGTAATCGTTTTCGTCGTTGTATTCCCGTCAGAATCAGTCACGCTATATGTCACATGGTATGTCCCAACTTTGCTAGTGTCAACATTATTCGCCGTCACTGTCACTTTGCTTGTCACGTTACCATCTTCCGTATCGCTCGCCGCCACGCCTGCCAGTGGACTAAACACATCACCTTTTTTCATGCTCACGTCAGCTGCTGTAATTACCGGGAACTCACCGCCGTTTACTTCTAAATCTACCCCTTGCGTATCGGCAGAATATTCCTTATCTGTAAAACCTAAATCTTCATATACTACTTTTGTTTTAATATTTGTCGTAGGCGCTGTTTTAGCTAATCCTTTGATGCCAAAACTAACGACCGATGTTGTGCTCACGTTTACTTTGTCTACATGAATTTTCACTGTATTAGTTTCTGCATTATAAGTCACATCAGTTGATGAAACGCCATCAATTAGGACCGAATCTGGTACATAACCCAACTGAGCAGGCAATGGGATTTCTAACGTAACATTCCCTGCATCCATGCCACCGGTATCTTGTAGATTAACATTATATTGTGTTGTTTCTCCTTTTTTGATACTCGCGCGTTGTAACGAATCGCTAACTTCTAACTTAGAAGGTGTCGAAAAAACCACATTATCTAAATAGTTCCCACTTGATATGTCCCCATCTGATGTTGACACGGCTTCGAATTGAAAACGCGTTGTAGTTTGTCCAGCAGGAATCGTATATGTTCCTTGATATGTTTTCCATGCTGTATTGTCTGTTTGCAATGTTGCAATCACAGGCAATTCGGTATTAGGTGATCCAAATTTCACAACTGCTGTATCCGTTCCATGTCTACCTCTATGCGAGACTTTCCAACGAATTGTTTTACCAGGTGTTGTGTCTACATCTTGGTAAAGTGCAGAGATAGTGTTCGCATTTATTTCGGCATACTGATCGCCATCAGCCGCCGCAACACCATCATAGTTTTTTTGCAATTCAATTAAATTTTTTGCATCTGTTGTGTTCCAACCTGGCACTAGTGAAGCATCCATTTGGGCACTTCTTCCACTTATAACCGGATTTTCAAAACTACCATTCGTTAATCGAATTTCCTCATCATTATTTAAAAGTAAAAGATTCGATTTTAGATTTTTAATCAGTGCATTTTCTGGAATTGAATTTTGTACTTGCTTTAATCGTTCCTCTGCTTTTGTTGAATGTACCTCAGGATATTCTGCTGCTAATACTGTAGATGAAAATGGTACTCCTGCGCACATTATAAACGCTACTGTAGTTGCCCCTATTTTCTTAAGTTTCATTATTTTAAACCCTCCTCATAATAAGCGTGTACGAATTTCACAAACCGCATCGCTAAACTCAGCTTAGCATTTGTTACAGTCTAATAAAATACAGGATCTCCTCTTATTCCGCTTTAACTATGAATTTTTCGACACATTTTTCGAAAGAGATGGGTGCTGAAACATAAGTGCTAGTGAACTAAAAAGAGACATTCCCTTTTACAGAAATACCTCTTCATCTACATTATTTAATTAAACTCAATGCTGGCTGGAATGCTTCAAAGTGAATATCCGATTGGGCATGTCCCTGCGCTAATAAGATCGCTTCAATCTCTCTCATGAATGGAACTGGTCCGCATAGATAAATGGCCGCGCCTTGTTCTACAAGCTCCGACAAGTCGGCTTGGCTTATGTTTTCACCTGCAAAAAGATGATATCGTGCGCCTAGTTTTGTTTGGAATGCTTCGGCGAACACAGCGTATTCTTCAGATCTGACGCAATGTATCAGTTGTGCTTGATTGGCTGTTTCCAAGCTGTCAATCATTGCCGCAATCGGTGTGATACCAATACCACCTGCAATAAATACGTGCTGACTTGCTGCTTTGTCTAATTCGAAATCGCCTGCTGGAAGCGTCGCAAGAATCGTATCTCCAACTTGATAATTATCAAAAATATGATTGGAAACAACGCCTGCTGGATCCTTCTCATTTTCCTGTTTTATCGCGACTTGATAGGTTTTTCCATCAAATGCTTTCGTCAAACTGTATTGGCGATTGTGAAACAGCTCGTTCAGCTTCACTCGTAACGATATATATTGGCCTGGCGTGAAATCTACTAACTCGCCGCCATCATTTCGGGCTAAATTTAATGTGAAGATATTCGGTGCAATATGGCGCTTTTCTGTAATTTTGAATGCGATAAAATCTTGATTTCGTGCGTCACCCAGTGCGTCGTACATTTCTTGTTCCACCTCGATGAAAATGTCAGCAATAATGCCGTATGCAGCGCCCCATGCGTCCAAGATCTCTGGCGTCGCCGCGTCACCTAAGTATTCCGCGATTCCTTTTAATAAGTACTCGCCGACAATTGGGTAGTGCTCTGCTTTAATCGTGAGGCTACGATGTTTATGCGCAATCGTTTTGACTTGCGGTAATAGTACCTCTAACTGTTCGATATTTTCTGCTGCTAAATAAACCGTATTCGCCAAAGCCAGTGGCTGTGTGCCGATTTCTTGGTTGGTAAGGTTGAAGTAATTAAGTAATTCAGGATGGGCCTCGAACATTTTTTTATAAAAAATCGACGTAATTTCTTTGCCGTGTTCTTTTAAAATTGGTGCTGTGGATTTGACTATTTGCTTTTGTTCTTCTGTTATCATCGTCATTCTCAATTCCCCCTAAAAAATGGTATACAACCTTTATGATATCACAGTTACCTCCACGAAGCTCTCGGGGTTTTCCCCTATTTACCTTCGCGATCGAGTTGTGTTCGGATTTCGCGTGCGATGCATTCCACGGTATAAATGGCTGGGAGCTGGGAGGTGATGTCCGCTTCTTGATACATTTCTTTGTTTATATAGTAGGCAATATTGGCATCAGATAATTTAGCCATCGTCGAATTCGCGCTATTTGTGATCGTGACAATTTTGCATTTTTGCATTTTGAGCTGGTGGATGTACTTAATAATGTCCTCATTTTCGCCTGAAACGGAAATCGCGATCATACATATTTTATCGGATAATTTGCTGGATAAGTGGTAAAACGGATGATTGAGCGGATCTTCAATGTGAAGCGCCAATGTAAACAACGAGGAGAAATAGAGCGCGCCGTACTCTGCGATAATTCCTGATGAGCCGATGCCTACAAACAAAACGAGTTCTGCATCACGCAAAATTTTTGCCGATGCTGCAATATTCGCTTTAAATTCAGGTTGTGCCGTCCGTTTCAAGAAATCGATATACGTTGTTTCGTCTGACATGTCCACGTTGATCTTCGTCCGTTCTTGTGCGTACATCTGTAACTTCACCCGAAATTCGGAAAAGCCGCTGCAGTCAAATTTGCGACAAAAACGTAGAATTGTAGTCGTGCTAACATGCGTCGCGTCTGCTAAATCACGAATTCGCATATAGGTGACGGTATCCAAATTAGTTGCAATATAATTATAAATATCCATTTCCATATCATTTAATTCAATCGTTTTATCTAAAAAAAGCATTCTCATGCCTCCGATCTTCTTTATATCACTATTTTAGCACGATGCCCTCCGATGTGACAAGGCGTTACATAAAAGGAACAAGTTCCAACTTCAAAAATCCTTAACAAATGCTCACAAAATAATAGCTATTTTTTCATTTTCAGCCTATACTATGGGGAGTAGAAAGCGTTATACAAAACATAATAAAATATAAAATATATTGGAGGAAAAAATGATGTCTAAAGGTATTAAAATCGCGACAATCGGTGGCGGATCAAGTTATACTCCTGAATTAATTGAAGGTTTTATCAAACGTCAAGATGAACTTCCAGTGCGTGAACTATGGCTTGTGGATGTACCGGCTGGTAAAGAGAAGCTTGAAATCGTCGGTAATTTAGCAAAACGGATGGTTGAAAAAGCTGGCGTGGATATGGAAATTCATTTGACGATGGATCGCGAAGAAGCGCTAAAAGGTGCCGATTTTGTAACAACACAATTACGCGTTGGTCAATTGGATGCGCGTGTGAAAGATGAACGTATTCCGAACTCCCATGGTGTTGTTGGACAAGAAACAAACGGTCCTGGCGGTATGTTTAAAGGATTCCGTACAATTCCTGTTATCCTTGATATTTGTAAGGATATGGAACGTCTTTGTCCGAACGCTTGGCTAATTAACTTTGCAAATCCTGCGGGAATGGTAACAGAAGCTGTTCTTCGTTATAGTAATACGAAAAAAGTTGTTGGCTTATGTAACGGCCCAATTGGCATCGAGAAAAATATTGCAGATATTCTAGGTGTTGACCATACGGAAATCTATGTAGAATTTGTCGGTTTAAATCACATGGTTTTCGCAAAAACTGTTTACAAAGATGGCGAAGATGTAACGGCTGAAGTTGTTCAAAAAATGACGGAAGGCGAGTCTGGCTCGACGCTTAAAAACATCAACGCAACTGGCTGGGACGCAACATTCTTACGTACTTTAAACATGATTCCTATCGATTACTTGCGCTACTACTGGCAAACTCGTACGCAGCTGGAAGATCAACAAGCCGCGTATGCAAAACACGGAACGCGTGCGGAGGTCGTGAAACGCGTGGAAGCGGAACTTTTCGAGTTATATAAAGATGTTGATCTAGCTGAAAAACCAAAACAATTGGAACAACGTGGTGGCGCTTATTACAGTGAAGCCGCTTGTAACTTGATTAACTCGATTTACAATGACAAACGTGATATTCAAATCGTTAATACGCGTAATAATGGTGCGATTTTAGATATTGATCCAGATTCCGCGATTGAAACGAACTGCGTGATTACCCGTCAAGGTCCGATTCCGCTAGCAAGTGGACATCTACCTGTGGCAATCAACGGTATCATCCAACAAATCAAAACAGTGGAACGCTTAACGGTGGAAGCTGCGGTAACTGGCGATTACGATAAGGCATTACTTGCTTTAACGATTAACCCTCTAGTACCAAGCGATACAGATGCTCGTGTTCTACTTGATGAACTACTTGAAGCACACAAAGAGTATTTACCACTTTTCTTTAAATAAAATTTCTAAAGACGGCAAGCTGTAGTTTGATAAGCTTGCCGTCTTTGTTTGTGTCAGAAAGTACACAATAAATATTGTTTTTTGTTAATTATTTAACAAATTTATTCTCCGTTTTGCTTTATACTATTCCTATAAGATAAATTAGGAGTGAACACACATGTATAAAAAATTAACCACAACTGCCCTCGTTACATCCGCTATTACGCTTGTTCTCCCAGCAAGTCTTGCCCACCACACGGCAAAAGCACAAACGATTCCTCGTAAAAAAGACCTTGCGATTTCTGGCAGTGATCGTATTAAAGGTATTTCTTTGCACGCACATCGTTATTTCATTGAAAAAAATTCGGCTTTCGATCCAATGGCGCCGCCTATTTCGATATCGGCTTATGATGATGACAACCATACCGATCTAACCCCGTCCATTTTTGTTACTGAAAATGATGTTGATACGAGTAAAGTTGGTAGCTATCACGTGACTTATCGCGCAATTGCTGGTGATGGTCGTTGGAAAGAACGCCGCGTTGAGGTCAATGTTGTTTCTAGACCTACTATCGAAGCGGAAGATGCAACAATTACATGCGGAACTTATTTTGATTACTGGAAAAACGTATCCGCTTTTGATGAACTCGCTGGCGATATCCGGATTTTCTTGCATGTGAAGACAAGTGATTTAAATTCCGATGAACCTGGCAAATACTTCGTGACCTACACAGCTTCGAATTTTTACGGATTAACAACGGAAAAAACAATTTATGTAACGGTAAAATAGTAAAGAGTTTGAGCACTCATCCTGATTTAGATGGGGCTCAAACTCTTTTTTCATTATATTAACGCTTCTTTATCAATAAACACGTTGGCATTGCTATGATTTCGGAGCACTGTCACCGGCCATTCATTCGTTACTTTTTCTTCTAATAGATGCGCGATTGCGTCCCTTTTTTTCTCACCATTTGCAACTAGGATTGCTGTTTTAGCGTTTAAAATATGTTTCACTCCTAGCGTGATTCCTTTTGTGCGGTCTACTTCTTTTGTGAAATATTTTTGTCCGACGTTTTGAGTTGTGCTGTCGAGATCGATGACATGCGCGTAATTTTCGAAGCTGACTCCTGGTTCGTTAAACCCGAGATGCCCATTCACACCAACACCTAGCAAAATGAGTTCTAATCCGCCGCGCTCTTCTATAAATTTATCCGCGGCGTCGCATTCCGCTTGGAGGTCCGCTGATTTTGCATCGAAATAATGGTAATGTGAACGGTCAATTTTAGCTGGCCCGAATAATTCTGTCTCAAGGTAATTCAGGCAACTGCCGTCATCACTTCCGTCCAACCCTACCCATTCGTCGAGCTCTACGAAATAAGCTTTCTGTAAGTCGATCTCACCAGCTTTATGTGCGGAAACGAGACGGCGTAAAGTTCCAACTGGCGTATCTCCTCCTGCAAAACAGTATAGTCCTTCTGGCGATTCTTGGATTGTTTTTATGACTAATTCTGCTGCCGCATCACTCATTGCCTCATAGTCTGCGGATACTTTCAAATTTAGTGCGTGCATCATTTCTTCATCTGCCTCTCTTTAGTTATTAAATTGGGGTAAATATTGTTTGTGCGCTTCTAATAATTCATCTAAAATTTGATGGGCTACCTTATCGCTTGGTACGAGTGGATTCACCGTCATCGCGAGCAAGGCTGTATTGTAATCCCCGGTTACGGCTGCTTCTGCGGCTAATCGCTCAAATGTTTTAATAGATTGGACGAGGCCGTTCACTGCGAGTGGAAGTGGGCCGGTCGTTAATGGAATCGGTCCTTGACTCGTGATGACGCAATTCACTTCCACCGCCGAATCTGGATCAATACCTATTATCGCACCGTTATTTCGCGTGTTTACCGTCTGGATGTCTCGTGTATCATTATAAATGGAATGAATCAAATTGCAAGCGGCTTCACTATAATATGCTCCTCCACGTTGCTCCAGCTGTTTCGGTTTCTCAGCCAAATCCACATCTTTATATAGCTCGAAAAGTTCTGCCTCGACGCGTTTCACAACCTCCGCACGCGTTCCCTCTTTTGCCGCAGCTTCTTTTTGTTCGGCAAGCATGGTTGATGTTTGGTAGTAATAACGCAAATACCCGATTGGCACCATTCCGAGCGTATTTAAGAAAAGTGGATCCCAGCCAATATCCGCGATGTTTTTCAGGGAAATTCCGTCTGCATTTTTCGTCATCTTTTCCATCACGGTTGGCGTGACATTTTTGCCATCCAGATACACATTTTTCGCGAAAACCATGTGATTTAAACCGGCAAATTCCACGTAAATGCGGGACATATCGACATCCAGTTCCTTCGCGATACCTTTTTGAATGCCGATTGGTCCGTTACATAAACCGACAACTTTCGTGATATTGCTATACCGTAGAACGGCTTCTGTGACCATTCCCGCTGGATTTGTAAAATTTACAAGCCATGCGTCAGGGCATAAACGCTCGATGTCGCGGCAGATATCAAGAATGACTGGAATCGTCCGCAATCCTTTGAAAAGTCCACCTGGGCCATTCGTTTCTTGACCGATGACATCATATTTTAGCGGAATACTTTCATCCAACATCCGCGCTTCTAAACGGCCGACACGAAATTGTGTCGTTACAAAATCAGCATCTTTTAGCGCCGCTTCTCGGTCCATCGTTAGGTGAACCTCAATTGGTAATCCTGCTTTTTCAACCATTCGTTTGGCAAGTGCGCCGACAATTTCTAGTTTTTCGCGGCCTTCTTCAACATCGACCAACCATAGTTCACTGATTGGCAACGCGTCATAACGATTGATGAATCCTTCGATTAATTCGGGCGTATAGCTTGAGCCACCGCCGATTGTTGCGATTTTTAATGCTTTTTTCATTGATTTGTACCTCCCGTTTCTTCGTTGACTAATGCTTGTTCTTCTTTATATTTTTGTGCATCCCAAACCTTAAAGAATGGCCAGTAAATTAGCATCGCAAGCGCAATATTGATGATTTGCATGACGGAACCTGATATTTTTCCTCCTGTTGCTAAAAATCCACTGATAATCGGTGGCGTTGTCCATGGTAGCGCGATTCCTGCGGGCTTGGCGACGAGGCCTGAGTCCATTCCGAAGTAGGTGATAATGACGAGCAGGACTGGTGTTAAAACGAATGGGATGATGAAATAAGGATTCAAAACAATTGGTACACCAAATACGATCGGTTCGCTAATATTAAACAAACTCGCTGGTCCTGAAATTTTCGCCAGCTGCTTCATTTGCTTACTTTTAGCGCGCCAGAAAAGTAGGATAACAAGGCCCAGCAAGGCGCCAGTCCCACCTGGAACAATCCATAATTCATAAAATTGCTGTGTAATAATATTCGGTAATTCTTTGCCTGATTGGAATGCAGCGCGGTTGGCGTCCATATTGGCTAACCAAACCGGGTTTGTAAAAGCACCGATAATCGCGTCGCCGTGTAAGCCAATGCTCCAAAGAAGCGCAATAATGATGACGGTTACAATCATACCTGGCAATGTACTACCAATATAATGCATCGGGATTCCGATAACAGTCGAGATAATTTCGTTAATACTTGAAAATGGTGTTAACTCAATAAGCAAGCGGAAAATCCAGATCGTCGTAATCGTGATAAATCCTGGAATCAGGGCAATAAATGATTTTCCGACGGCTTCTGGAACACCATTTGGCATTTTTATAACCCAGTTTTTTTCGAAAATCACGCGGAAAATTTCTGTGGCGACAAGCGCGACAACGATAGCGACGAATAATCCTTGACTCCCGGTAAGAATCGTTGGAATGACACCGCCAACATCGTAAGCAGTTTTGCTTCCTTCTGGTGTAAATGACGTGATTTGGGGAATAGTTAAGATAAAACTAACGAGCGCGACTGCCCCACTCATCAATGGATCGGCTGTTTTGTATTTCTCAGCTAATCTGTAGGCAACACCGAAACAGGCCAGTATCGCCATAATATTATAAGAAGCTTCAACTGGATAGCCTAATTTCACTTGCCACTGCGAACCGAATATATTCGCCATAAAGTCCTCGTATCCTGGAATCGGTAAATATTGAATAATCATAAAAACAGAACCGATAATTAAAAATGGCATCGCTAACATAATTCCATCACGAATCGATGCTAAATGACGTTGTGCCGATAATTTTGCTGCAACTGGTGCTAATCGATTTTCAAGAAATGCATAAAACTTATTCATGGCTTTTACTCCTCACCTTTTTATTCTTTTAAAGATAGCGCTTTCTTAGTTCTTATTATAGTATGCCGCAACAGCAATTGATATAGCTTCTGGACCTTTAGAAAAGCGTTTGCAAAATTGAAACTTGTGTCGCGAAAGTAACAGGTTGTAACACTTGCTGTTTTATGCTAGACTTTTTAGTAGGTAACAGGAATAAAGGAGGCTGAATCGTTGTGCTATTTTTAGATAAAACGCCTGAATTGAGCGATGTTGATATGATGATTTACAAGTATATCACCGCGAATTTAGACAAAGTATGTTTGATGCGCATCCGTGATTTGGCGGACGCGACACATGTTAGTACAGCAACGATTTTACGCTTTTGTCGCAAGTTTGAATGCAGTGGTTTTTCGGAATTTCGAGTTCGGTTACGGATGTATACGGAAACTGAGAACGGCGTGCAGGTCGATTTGGCCGATGAAACCACCTATATCGATTTTTTGAAAAGGACGTCCCAGCCTGAATTTAAGGCGCGAATTGACCAAGCTGTTGATCTTTTGAAGAACGCGGAGTTGGTGCTTTTTGTCGGAGTTGGCTCCTCGGGAATTGTCGCGGAATACGGCGCGCTCTACTTTTCCTCTTTATTTACGCTCGCCCTGCACATCGAAGACCCGCTGAATCATCCGTTTAACCATTTATCAAAAGGGCTCTCTGGGAAACTATGCATTATCGCGGTTTCGGTCTCTGGGGAAACGAGTGAAGTCATTAAATACATTCAACATATAAACGCCCACCAGTGCAAAATTCTCTCGATCACGAATAGCGAGAAATCAACGGTGGCGCGGCTTTCTGATGTTAATATTCCGTATTATATTCACCGAGAAACTTTTCAGGGAGCCGATATTACATCGCAACTTCCTGCTTTATACACTGTGGAATGTATCGCGCGTGAGATCAGACGCAAGCTCGATAATGAAACAAAATAGGTTATCAAGAAAGGAACAAGTGAATATGAAGAAAATCACGATTGGTTTCGCTCTAATCCTCCTTGCTCTATTGGCTGGATGCGGGACGCCAAAAACAAGTGAAAAAGATATGCAAAATCTGCCAGATCTGTCCTCACAAACGGCACTTATTTTAGTGCATGGTTCTGGTGGAAGCTCGGATACAATGGACAGTTTTAGCGATCCGCTTTTAGAGGATTCGAAAACTTCTAATGAGCGGATAAAGCTGGATATTAGTACGGATGGTGAATTGAGCTATCATGGGGTTTTTACTAAAAGTGCGGTGAATCCAATTGTTCAGATTGGTTTTGAGGATAGTCTGGATGCGACGATTGAGCAGCAAACGGATTGGTTGCGCATCGCGATGAAGGATTTGAAAACAAAGTATAATTTCACCAAAATGGATGGTGTTGGTCACTCCAATGGCGGCCTTGTTTTATCGACTTACTCGGAGAAATATGCGAAAACAGCGCCTATTTTGGAGCGTGTAGTTGCTATTGGATCGCCTTATAATGATCTAGACGAGGACGATAATGACGGGGATTTAGCGTTCACCGATGTCCCAGTCACTACACCCACGTTGAAGGATTATGAAGATAATCGCTCTAAAATAAGCCCTGATTTACTTGTTTTATCAATTGCTGGCGACATAGATGATGGTAGTTTTTCTGATGACATCGTGCCTGTATTAAGCGCTTTTGGATCCCGACTTATTTTTAAAGACCAGGCGAAAGTGTATTTAGAAAGCTATTTCAAGGCCGCTGCTTATGATCATCGAACGCTTTTTGCTAATGAGGATGTTCAGAAAAAAGTGAGCTGGTTCTTGTATGATTATAGCGGGGATAAGAAGGAAGTAGAGCTTGCTGATGATGAAACCGAATAAAGTCTGGGACATACGGGAGATAAGGCAAAAACGCCCTTCCCTTTACTTCGGGTAGGACGAAAAATTTTGCTTTACACAAATCGAGCGAAAGCGTTTGTATTCAGGGGATTTGGTGGAAGCCGGAGAGCTGCGCATACTGGTGTATGTGATGACTGAAAACAGGGAGAGGGTAGTTTCCTCGACCATGTAAGAAGTTAAGCGTAGCAAGTATTGCATAGCCGAACCGTAGAGATGTACCGCATCCTTATTCTAAATATCCTAAAGGAACGCCTATTCGCGATGCTTATAGGCATATTGGGGCTGTAACTCATTTCATTTCGAACAGCCTCAACAATGCGAGCGCTTGCCGCCGATTTATCTGGGGTATGTCCCAGGCCCCGCCCGCGTTAAAAATCGCTCTAAAACCATGCCTCCTGCTCCTTGCGCAACAATCTCGTAAGACTCTTTTGCAGGATGAATCGTTGTTTTTATTTTTGGGAAAGCTCGCAATCGTTCTTCTACGGTTTTTTTCACGTCTTCAAAAAATGTACCTTTTGGAACGAGTGTACCGCCACAAACTACCGTATCTGGCTGGGTTGTAAGAATCAAATTGGATAGCGCAATGCCGTAGTAGTACGCTGCGTTTTTTAGAATATCATGACACACGGGATCATCCTGTTCTAGCGCTTGGAAAATCGTGAAGTAGTCGATGTTTTCTGGATCGCTCGTAAGTTCGTGTAAAACGGACGGTTTTCCTTGTTTTAACTCCTGCATGATCTTCGCTTTAATCGTCGGTAGCGAGCTATATGTGTGCAAGCAACCATAAGAACCGCAATAACACCGTGAGCCATTAGTATCAATAATCGTGTGGCCAAACGCGTTGGTCATACCACTATATCCCGATGCCATCATGCCATCCACAATTTCCGCGCTACGAATTTCAATATCTCCCGTCGTTAACAAAAAACGCTCACTTGTCTGCCAATAATGTAAACGATACTCCGCCAATGCTGCAAAATTAACGCCGCTACCAACCATGACATACGTTGGGATTTTCGCGGTCAAATAGTTCTCAATATCGCTCGCCGTTATCTCTTCATTTTGGCTAACTTGATCCAGCAAATCGTCAACAGAAATACCAATGCCTAAAATGTCACTGATTTCTTTTCCTTCTTCGTTCAAGAGCTCGAGTAATTGCTCGGTAAACATGTCAAGAATATCGAAAATCGCCGTTTGTGGCCCCATTTGGATTTTTTTATGGCTGATTTCTTTTAAATTCAAATCGGACAGGACGATCGTTGAGTAAAGGTTGGTCACTTCGATGCCGATTAGATAGGCTTGCTCAGGATTAATACGATACAAAATTGGCTTGCGTCCACCTGTTGATTCGCCTAATTCATTGCTATTTATCAGGTTATCCTTGCTTAACTCCTCCAACAACCTAGCGCATGTGGCGGGCTTCATACCGCTTTGTAACAGCAATTCCTCGACGGTTATCGATTCGTGTTTGCGTATCAGATTGTATAGGATCTTCAATTTTTTTATTTTAGAACTTTGCGACGTCCGGAATGCTTCTAACATATGACTAACCACGGATATGCCCCCTTCTTGTATAGTAAAAATGTATCAAAGACCTAACGAAAAAGCAATTTACAACCACTTTTTATCAAAATGAAAAAAAGTTATTTACTTTCCGTCTCATTCATGCTAAGATTATTTTGAAAGCGCTTCACGATTTCTTATGTGCAAGCCAAATTATCTCGAGGAGGAAATAAACATGCATAAAACAGAACAAATTAACGAGGCCCTTAGCTATATAAAACAATTAACAGCCGTGGAACCAACAGTTGGTATTATCTTAGGATCGGGACTTGGCCCTTTTGCTGATACGATCGAGGATGCGATTCATATTCCATACAATGATATTCCTCATTTTGCAAAATCGGCTGCAGTTGGTCATGCGAATGAACTTGTTATTGGAACGATCGGTGGTAAGAAAATCGTTGCTATGAAAGGACGCTTCCACTATTATGAGGGATTCCCGCTTGATGAAGTTACTTTCCCAGTGCGTGTAATGAAAGCGCTTGGCGTAGAGAAATTAATTATTACAAACGCTTGTGGTGCGGTCAATACGGACTTTAATCCTGGTGATTTAATGTTGATTACGGATCATATTAATTTGACGGCAAATAATCCATTGATGGGACCTAATAATCCGGAGCTTGGTGTTCGTTTCTTGGACGTTTCGGAAGTGTATAGCAAAGCATTACGTGGTATTGTGAAAGATGTTGCGGCCGATCAAAGCGTGACGATTCAAGAAGGTGTTTATGCTTGGTGGACTGGCCCAACATACGAAACGCCTGCTGAAATTCGGATGATTCGCGGTTTTGGAGCAGATGCAGTTGGTATGTCAACGGTCCCTGAGGCTTTGATTGCTCGTCATGCGGGAATTGAAACGGTTGGAATTTCTTGTTTAACGAACATGGCTTGTGGTATTTTGGATCAACCGCTTAGTCACGATGAGGTTATTGAAACGGCTGAACGTGTGAAAGCAACCTTCCTAAAATTGGTGACGGAAACGATTTCGCGCTTCTAAACTTGCATTCTTTTTATCATATCGGAAATAAGTTTTTAAAAATATAGAGGGGGAACATCATGGGGATTAAAACACGTCTGAGATTTATGTCATTTTTGCAGTATTTTATTTGGGGAAGCTGGTTGATTACACTCGGTTCTTATATGATTAACACGCTTGGATTTACGGGTGTCGAGGTCGGGATCGTTTACAGTTCGAAAGGTATTGCCGCCGTTATTATGCCTACTTTAATGGGGATTGTTGCGGATAAATGGATTAAAGCAAACTACTTATATACGGCCTGTCATTTCATTTGTGCGGGTTCACTATTTTATGCAGCGACGGTCTCGGATCCTACCGTGATGTTCTGGGTTATGCTCGTCAATGCGATGTTCTTCATGCCAACATTGGCGCTTTCTAACACGGTTTCTTACTATTGCTTGGAAAAAGCGAATCTTGATACCGTAACAAATTTCCCGCCAATCCGTGTTTTTGGAACGGTCGGTTTCATTATCGCAATGTGGACGATTAGTATTTTCCAATTCGAACTTAGCAATGTCCAACTTTATATTGCGGCTGGCGCATCTCTCGCGCTTGCACTTTATTCACTAACAATGCCCTCTATTCCAACGACGAACAAAAAGAAAAATCAAGGTTGGGTCAGTATGCTTGGCCTAAACGCCTTTGTCCTTTTCAAAAAACCGAAAATGGCTGTGTTCTTCCTTTTCGCAATGTTACTTGGAGCGGTTCTGCAGATTACGAATACGTTTGGTAATCCGTTCTTGCATGATTTCGGGCTTAATCCGGCGTATGCTGACAGCCTCGTGGTGAAATATCCTTCGATTTTATTATCGGTGTCTCAGATGGCTGAGGTCGCATTTATCCTTGCAATTCCGTTCTTCTTGAAACGCTACGGGATTAAAACGGTGATGTTGGTAAGTATGATCGCGTGGACGTTACGCTTTGGTTTGTTCGCGTTCGGTGATCCTTCGCCATTCGGCACGGTATTGCTATTACTTTCCATGATTGTTTACGGTTGTGCCTTTGATTTCTTCAATATTTCCGGCGCGATTTTCGTTGAGCAGGAAGTAAGTAAAGATATTCGAGCAAGTGCGCAAGGCTTATTTATGACAATGGTAAATGGTGTTGGTGCTTATGTTGGTGCGATTTTGAGTGGTATGACGGTCGATTATTTTACGGTCGACGGTGTCAAAGATTGGCCTACGATTTGGCTGATTTTCGCAGCTTACACACTGATACTCGCAGTTATTTTCCAGTTCACGTTCCATTATAAACATCAACCTGAGAAAATGAAGGATATCGAAATTACGCATTAATTAAAAGACGCATGGTATCAAATGGCGCTTTGGCCACAAGATATCATGCGTTTTCTTTATTTCTCCCTGACGACTAGTACGTCACAAATTGCGTGTTGTAAAACATAGGCGGAGACGCTTCCAAGGACAATTTTTTCGATCCTGTTTAAGCCTGTGGCGCCACAAATGAGAACGTCTGCGTCAAATTTTTTCGGGATGTCATGTGCGAGTAATGTTTTAGGATTTCCAGCTTCTAGAAATACGCGAACTTTTGTGATATCTGCTTTTTCGGCAAGCTCTTGGTACGACTCAAGCCTCGCTGTTGCTTCTTCGCGCGCGGCTAGTTCTAGTGCCCCGTCGTAGGATATATTCGGCGAGAACGACCTGATGTCGACAATGCTCGCAATTCCCAGCTCCGATCCTGTTGCTTTGGAAAGTTCTACAGCTTTTAAAAAGGCTATTTCAGCTTGTTTAGAGCCATCTAATGCGACTAAAATGCGTTGATATTTATTTCCCATTATTATCACTCCTTCTTAAAACAATACCCCAAAATCAATATTTTGATGCTGATTATCCTAATTTTTTTATTTTGTGCTATACTAAACTTATCTTTTGATAAAAAGGGGATATAATATGGACAAAGATGATCGATTAAATCAGCAGATCGCTCTGTTTTATTTTGCTTATAAAACATTTGTGGAAACGGCTGATAGACTCATCGGCAAGTATGATATCACGCGGACGCATCATCGAATTTTATTTTTCGTGGCGCATTCACCTGGTATTAAAATGAATGAGTTGTTGACTTTGCTCGAGGTTACAAAGCAAGCGCTTCACCAACCGTTGTTAGAATTAAAAGAAAAGGGATACATCTCTTTGGAACCTTCTGCTCTAGATAAACGCGTTCGTTGCGTGTTTTTGACGGAGACAGGAACAGCGATCGAATCTGAGCTTGGGGAGGCACAGCGACGTCACATGGCGGCAGCACTAGCAGATAGTGGTGATCCTGATGGAAAGGTTTGGACGCATGTTTTAGAACAGTACGCGAGGGAACGACCTGGTTTTGCACTATTTAAATAGGAGCGTGATATGATGGAAAAATTATTGTTCATTCAAACTGGCTTTGGTGTCGATGTCCATGGCCAAAACGTTACGAAAGCCGCTGTACGTGCTGTGCGAAATGCGATTTTTACAAACTCCATGCCGGGCATCGAAGATCTACTTCCTGAGAAAAATCTAAATAATATGATCGTGAACGTGAAATTGGCCTTACCCGTTGATGCTGCTTTACTCGATCATGACGCGATTAAGGAGATTATTCCTTATGGTACGGTTACGATTGAGACGATGTCAGGTGGCATGATGACGACAAGCGGGATTTTCTTGGCAGACAAAGAAGATAAAAATGATTTGATGTATATGGTGAATGCTTCTGTGGAAACAGGATATTAAAAAGCGAGGGCCGCGGCCCTCGCTTTTTAATTTAGCATTCCTGCCTTCTGTAAGAAATTTTTCGCAACTTCTTCAGCGGACTTCCCTTTCACGTTCACCTCATAATTCATCTCGCTCATTTGTTTATCGGTAATTTTTCCTGCGAGTTTTTCGAGTGGCGCTTTTAATTCTGGGTATTCTTTCAGTGTCGATTCAAGCATTAGCGGTGCGCCTTGATATGGCGGGAATAATTGCTTGTCGTCCTTCAGAACTTTGAGTTTATATTGCGCGATTTCGCTATCCGTAGAGTAGGCATCGAGCGTGTTGATATCGCCTGCTTTTAGAGCTGAATAACGCAATTTTGGTTCCATTGTTTTTAGCGCATCGAATTTCAATCCGTATTGTTTTTGTAACCCTTTATAACCGTCATCACGATCGGAAAATTCGAGTGTGAATCCTGCTTTAACGGAATCTTGTACGGCTTTCAGATCCGAAATCGTTTTAATATTGTAGGCTTTTGCAAACTCTGGTGAAACGGCGACGGCATACGTGTTATTGTATTCCATCGGCTTCAAGTAGGCCATTTTTTCTGTTTTGGCGAGACCGTCGCGCGCTTGTTCGTAAACTTGCTCTGGATCGTGACTTTTAGCGGGTTCTTTTAGGAACGTTTCGAGTACGGTTCCGGTGAACTCTGGGTAAATGTCGACGTCTCCTGATTTCAAGGCGTTATAAACAAAACTTGTTTTTCCGAGATTCGGTTTGACAGTGACGCTTAAATCAGTGTCTTTTTCGATGAGTTGTTTATACATATTGATTAATATTTCTGGCTCTGATCCCAATTTCCCAGCGATGACAATCTCTTTTTGCGGTTGGGTGAAGTACGGCACGATGATGATGCTTGCTGTGACAACGAGTGCGCCGGTGATCGTGATGAGCGTTCTTTTGAAAGTTGCTTTTTCCATGTAGCGCAAAATAACGTCGAATAGAATCGCGAGCAAGGCTGCTGGAATGGCGCCGAGCAAGATTAAACTGTTATCGTTGCGGTCGATTCCAAGTAAGATTAGGTCCCCAAGTCCGCCAGCTCCGATAAGTGCTGCAAGTGTTGCGGTTCCGATGATTAGTACCATAGCAGTCCGAATTCCGGCCATAATAACGGGCATCGCGAGTGGGAGTTGCACTTTATAGAGCTGTTTCCATTTGTTCATTCCCATCGCTTGCGCTGCTTCCATTAACACAGGATCGATTTCTTTGATACCTGTATATGTATTGCGCAAAATTGGCAATAATGCGTAGGTTACAAGGGCGATAATCGCTGGTACAGTACCGATTCCAACGAGTGGGATCAGTAAGCCAAGCAAGGCAAGTGACGGTATCGTTTGTAAAATCGCGGTGACTTGAATGATTGGTTCTGCCGCGCGTTTATGGTTCGTTAAATAAATACCTAGTGGTACGGCGATAAATACAGCGATGAATAAGGAAACAAAAGACAATTCGATATGCTGAACTAAGGCTGCCCAAAGCGCGTCCTGTCTGATCTGGAACGTGTCGATTAATTTACTCATACACGCTCACCGTCCCTTTCAAGCTGTTTGGCAAGGAACTGGATAACGTGTTGTTGCGTAATCGTTCCGACAGCTTTACCATCACTTTCAATGGATACCGCATGCTGATTCGCTAATTGTTGCAAGACGATTTCAACTGCAATTCGATCCGCAAAATCTGCGTCACCGTCTACTTGTCCAGCTTCAAAATAGCCTTGTTCCACCATATCATGCACGGTAAATTTCGAGGAAAGCACGTGTTTATTTACATTGCCTGACTCTAGGAAATTTTGCACGAATTCATTCGCTGGATTTTGTAAAATTTCATTTGGCGTGTCGCACTGAACAACTTCACCGTCTTTCATAATACAAATCCGATCGCCTAGCATCAGCGCTTCCTGCATATCATGCGTGACAAAAACAATCGTCTTTTTGATACGGCGCTGTAACACGATCATGTCTTGTTGTAGTTTTTGGCGGCTAATGGGGTCAAGCGCACTAAACGGCTCGTCCATCAGGATAATTTCGGGGTCAGCAGCTAAAGCACGAACGACGCCCACACGTTGCTGCTCTCCACCAGAAAGCTCTGATGGCTTCCGATTCCTGTAACTTTCCGCGTCTAAACCAACGCTATTCAGGAGTTCTGTAATACGATCATGAATCTTGTCCTTATCCCATTTGATGAGTTCAGGCACAATCGCAATATTTTCTTCAATCGTCATATGTGGAAAAAGCGCAATTTGTTGCAGTACATAACCGATATTCCAGCGCAATTCATGAATATTATAGTCACTAATTCGCTTTTCATCAATATAAATAGTCCCCGTTGTGAGTGGAATCAGGCGATTAATCATTTTCAGCGTCGTTGTTTTACCACAACCACTAGGACCGATAAATACAAAAAATTCGCCATCCTTAATATTAAGATCGATATTTTTAACTGCATTTTCTCCATTTGGATATTTCTTAGTTACATTTTCGAAGCGAATCATGGGTCACTTCCCTTTCATTTTGTCATTAAAATCATGTTTATTAGTATACCCTATTTTATAAAACTAGAAACGTTTGTTCTTAATTCTACCACTACCGACTAATAAATTACACCATTTAGCATTTCGTTGACAAATCAACTAAAATTGAGCATAATTAACTTTATTGTAGTAAAGGAAGTTCTCTAATAGAAGCAGCATATAGGTATGATTTATAACTTGAAAGGGGAATATAGAGATGGGATTATCTGGATATTATTATTATGTAGACGAGGCTGGATTCCGGCAAATAAAAGATGGTTATGAGCCGGTGTTCACCAGACCGATACTATTGTCCTTAGACGAATATTGGGAAGTACTTCATTATATATTTTGCGGCACGACAAAAAACGGTGCAGCGCCTTGGGGATTCGTGGTTCCACTTCGCGTTGAAAATCACATTCGCGACATCCTAGCAACGGCACATTTCCTCTACCCTGAGCAGATACAAATGGCTCGCGACGCGCTGTTTAGCATTACCGAAGAAGACTTCATCGCGATGTACGATTTTAAAAAGCTGAAAAAAAGCGGATTATACGGAATCACCTGGCGAACAAAGAAAGAGAAATTTGACGAAGAATTACTAAAAAGCTTCCACGGCCTACGAACCTTCTTCAATCAGGTAGCTAAGGGGTATGATTATATTATATTTTATGTTGTATGATAGAAAAGCGGAAACAGCCCGTTAGCTTCGACAGAAATTGTTAGAGGGTGCAGGGAAAACCATCCCTTGGTTTTTGCGGAGGCCACGAAATTTCCGAGAAGCTGGCTGTTGGAGCTAGATCCGAAGGCTCAACCCATGAAAAACTCCAACTCCCGAGAACCAGCCGATTCTCAACACCAACCTTCTTTCAAACACAAATAACCACCCAACTAAGATGCCAACAGCCTATTTCTAACTCCTCTAAGTCCGAAAAAATTTGTTAGAGGGCGCAGATAAATCCCTCCCCTGGATTTTTCGGAGGCACCGAAAATTTCGAGGAGCTGGCTGTTGGAGCTAGACCGCGAAACTATACTACACCATAAAAACATACATTCCCGCAAACTCGGGGGGGCCGAACATGAATAACTCCAAACCTAGGAATCAAACCGCAAAACCAACTGCATGGATTACCTGCTCACTGCGTTCACATGCATATTGAGGCTCTAAATCGGCAAGGGATGCCTCATAAGAGCCACAACAAAGCGGAAACAGCCCGTTAGCTTCGACAGAAATTGTTAGAGGGCGCAGACCAATCCCTCCCTTGGATTTTTCGGAGGCCACGAAATTTCCGAGAAGCTGGTTGTTGGAGCTAGATCACGAAACTAGACTACACCATAAAAACATGCATCCCCTCAAACTCAGGGGTCCGAACATGAATAACTCCAAGTCTAGAAATCAAGCCGCAAAACCAACTGCATGGATTACCTGCTCACTACGTTCACATGCATATTGAGGCTCTAAATCGGCAGGGGATGCCTCATAAGAGCCACAACAAAGCCACCGCCCTAATCAAGGTCCGGTGGCTCTTCTTATATCCTATTCCGTAATAATCGTATGAATCAATTTCGGAGCATTCGCATGATCACTCACTCGAATATTCTCATAAATTTTCTGCTCGACCGCCTTCACATCTTCCTTATTCGCGTAAATCGTCACTAATGGCTCACCAACCGCCACTTTATCGCCGACTTTCTTACGCAACATAATTCCAACAGCCAAGTCGATTTCGTCCTCTTTCGTCGCGCGTCCAGCTCCTAAAAGCATTGCCGCAATCCCGATCTCATCTGCCACAATCTCAGATACGACACCCGCTTCTTTCGCAGGAACATCGATCTTGAATTTCGCTTGTGGTAATTTACTCGGATCATCAACAATCGAACCGTCTCCACCTTGGTTATTCAAGAAATCCTTAAACTTCGCTAAAGCCTTGCCATTTGCCATCACTTCTTTCAACATTTCGCGCGCTTCATCCAAGTCCTTCGCTTTTTTCGCAAGCACAACCATTTGACTTCCTAAAATTAAAACTAATTCCGTCAAATCTTCTGGACCTTCGCCTTTTAGCGTATCGATCGCTTCTTGTACTTCCAAAGCATTTCCAATCGCAAAGCCAAGTGGTTGAGACATATCAGAAATAACAGCCATCGTTTGGCGACCAACATTATTCCCAATCCGAACCATGGCATGCGCTAAGTTTTCAGCATCTTTGTCCGTTTTCATGAATGCACCGGCACCCGTTTTAACGTCCAACACGATCGCGTCTGCGCCCGCTGCAATCTTCTTACTCATAATCGAGCTTGCGATAAGCGGAATCGAGTTTACTGTGCCTGTAACGTCGCGCAAAGCGTATAATTTTTTATCTGCGGGAGTTAAGTTTCCAGATTGTCCAATAACCGCTACCTTATCGCGATTCACAAGGTCGATAAACTGCTCTTTCGTGATTTCCACATGGAATCCCTCAATCGCTTCTAACTTATCAATCGTGCCTCCTGTGTGGCCTAAACCGCGTCCTGACATCTTCGCAACAGGTACGTCGAGCGCTGCAACAAGTGGTGCCAAGACAAGTGTTGTTGTATCGCCAACGCCTCCCGTCGAGTGTTTATCTACCTTGATGCCTTCAATCGCGGACAAATCAATCGTTTCACCGGAATTGACCATCGCCATCGTTAAATCTGCGCGCTCACGATCCGTCATATCTTGAAAGAAGATCGCCATTGCCAATGCGCTGACTTGATAATCAGGAATATCGCCCGCCGTATAACCATCGACTACAAATTGGATTTCTTCCGTCGTTAATTCTTTGCCATCACGCTTTTTCGAAATTACGTCTACCATTCTCATATTCGTTCACCAATCCTTTTTTTATTTTAAGTCGTTTAAGAAACTTGTGCCGTATTCAGGCATTTTCACTCTAAAATTATCTGCGACAGTCGCGCCTAAATCAGAGAAAGTTTTGCGTAGGTCTATCTCTTTGCCGCCCTCTTTGAATTGTTTCGAATAAGCTAAAAGTGGCACGTATTCACGCGTGTGGTCGGTGCCGCGGTATGTTGGGTCGTTTCCGTGATCGGCTGTAATAAGAAGCAAATCGTCTTCTTTCATATTTTCGAATACTTCTGGAAGTCTCGCATCGAATGCTTCTAACGCATCGCCATAACCGATTGGATCGCGACGGTGGCCGTATAATGCATCAAAATCAACAAGGTTCAAGAAACTCATGCCGTGGAAATCTTCAGTCAACAGGTCGATAAATTTATCCATGCCATCCATATTTGATTTCGTGCGAATCGATCTTGTTACGCCTTCATCATCAAAAATATCTGAAATTTTTCCGAGTGCGATCGAGTCTAAACCGCCATCTTTCAAGTGATCCATCACCGTTTTATCAAATGGTTTTAGCGCGTAATCGTGACGGTTAGAAGTACGTTCAAATGTTTTCGCAGTTTTACCAACAAAAGGACGGGCGATAATACGGCCTAGCATATAAGGCTCATCGCGCGTAATTTCGCGGCAATATTCGCAAATACGATACAATTCTTCAAGTGGAATAAGTTCTTCGTTCGCCGCGATTTGTAGCACGGAATCAGCCGATGTATAGACAATCAAAGCGCCAGTGGCAAGTTGTTCTTCGCCAAGCTCTTCCATGATTTCCGTACCGCTTGCTGGTTTATTTCCGATAACTTTGCGACCAGAGAAGTCCTCAATTTTTTTGATTAGTTCATCTGGAAAACCGTCTGGGAAAACGCGGAATGGCGTATCGATGAAAAGCCCCATGATCTCCCAATGTCCTGTCATCGTGTCTTTACCAGCGGACGTTTCCTGCATTTTTGTGAAGTAAGCTTGTGGTTTCTCTGCAACTGGTACACCTTCGATTTCACGGATGTTAGAAAGGCCAAGTACGGACATATTTGGCAGTTTTAGCCCTCCTTTTTCGCGAGCGATGTGCCCTAATGTGTCAACGTCAAAATCGTCAAATTGCGCCGCGTCTGGCGCTTCTCCAATACCTACCGAGTCCATAACTACAACGTGAATTCTTTTAAATACCATTTTGAAAAACCTCCTTAATAGATTAAGCCAACGATTGTGGCTGTCAAGAAACTAACTAATGTGGCGCCGAATAACAGTTTCAAGCCAAAGCGAGCGACAACGATACCTTGTTTGTCGTTCAAGCTTTTTACTGCTCCAGCGATAATGCCGATAGATGAAAAGTTTGCGAAAGATACTAGAAATACGGATACAATCGCGGTTGTTCTGCCTGAGAAGTTGAAATTGCCTTTTGCTAAATCAGTCATTGCGACGAATTCATTGGATACCATCTTCGTTGCCATGATGCTTCCTGCGTGAACCGCTTCATTCCACGGAACACCAACTAGGAATGCAAATGGTGCAAAAACGTAACCGAGTAAATCTTGGAACGAAAGTCCGAAAATACCGCTGAAAATCGCGTTAATCATCGCGATAATCGCAACAAATCCAATCAGCATCGCAGCAACCGTGATCGCCACTTTGAAACCGTCCATAATGTACTCGCCTAACACTTCGAAAAAGCTCTGTTTGGCTTCTTCTTTTACTTCGAGAATATCTTCTTGCTCAGTGACTTCGTATGGATTAACGATCGAGGCAATGATGAAACCGCCGAATAGGTTAAGAACCAGTGCTGTCACGACATACTCTGGCTTTAAGAGTACCATATAAGAGCCGACGATGCTCATAGAAACGGTTGACATCGCCGAAGCACATAACGTATATAGACGATGTTTTGGCAGTAATCCCAGTTCTTTTTTCACGGAAATGAAAACTTCCGATTGGCCAAGAATCGCGGATGCCACGGCGTTATATGATTCGAGTTTCCCCATGCCGTTTATTTTACTCAGCGCGAGACCGATATATTTAATGATAAACGGTAGGATTCGCCAATGTTGCAAGATCCCAATTAGCGCGGAAATAAAGACGATTGGTAATAGCACACTTAGGAAAAAGGACATTTGCCCAGTGTTTACTATTCCTCCGAATACAAAATTAACACCTTCTGCAGCGTAAGATAGCAAATTACCAAATCCATCTGCAATCCCGCCAATCAGCCAGTTCCCAGCGCTTGTATTCAGCAAGATAAACCCTAAAATAAACTGCAACACGATCATGATAATAATCGGTTTCACTTTCACTTTCTTACGGTCGTTACTTGCAATCCAAGCGATCCCAAGAACTACGATCAAGCCAACAATACCAATTAGATACTTCATTATGAATCCCCCAATGTTTTTAAAATATGGAACAATTAGTGCGATAAAATAGAAGGTAAAACGGTTTACTGAACATTATATTAACATTTTTAGCAAACGTTTACATTTAGATTTCAAAAAAGTAAAACGGTTTACCAGAAGTAAGTATATCATTAACGATGAGAGATGGGAAATGATTTCCCTCTCTCATCTGCATTTTTATTTGATTACCGCCTCGCATCAAGCTTCTGCGTACTTTCACGGATAATAAGGTCTAGCGGCATTTTTTTATTGGCTATTTTTTCAGTTGGGTTCTGGGTCGCTTTTAGTAAGTATTCCGCGGCCGTTTTACCGATATCATAGATCGGCTGGCGAATCGTTGTTAGTGCTGGCGCCATGTATTCCGCGAGCTCGATATCGTCAAAGCCTACGATGGAGAGGTCATTTGGGATGTGAATGCCAAGTTCTAGTGCTGCACGATAAGCGCCAACTGCCATCTGATCGTTGGTTACAAATAGCGCCGTAATCTCTGTTGTCGTTAACAATTGCTTAGCGGCGAAATAGCCACCCGCCATCGTTTGATCACCCTCTGAAATCCAAGCGGACTCGCCCGGCACCTGATGCTTCTCTAGACAAGCAAGATAACCCTGCAATCGTTCTTCTACCGAATAAAAAGAGTCATCGGATGTGATGATTCCAATTTGTGTGTGCCCTAGCGAAATCAAATATTCCGTCGCCATGTATCCGCCTTCATAATCATCAATAAAAATATTGCCTTCCTCACGATGATGCCGTTTACAATCGAGTAAAATATACGGTTTATGACGAATTTCTAATTGCTCAAACACGTTCGACGCTAAAATATTCGGACTCGCGATAATCAGACCATCCACCGCCCGATGCAAAAGTTCCTCAACATATAGATCCTCGCGTGCACTATCCTGCGAAGAATTGCACAGTAAAATCATATAATCATGCGCATTCAGGTAATCCTCCGCGCCTTTGACCATCTGCGAAAAAAATGGGTCTGTTACTTCCGGTACAATCATACCAATCGTATTCGTCCGATTCGTCACCATATTTTTCGCAAAAAAGTTCGGTTTATAGGCTAAATCTTTTGCGGTTTGAAACACTTTATTACGCGTTGCTTCGCTAAAACGACTTCCTTTACCGTTTAGGATCTGGGAAATAGTCGTAATCGAAACACCCGTTTTTTCTGCAATATCTCGAATTGTTGCACCCAATGTGGCTCACCTCTTTTCACAGGAAAAATTACTTCTCCTCCATCATGCCACATTTCGGTGCTTTTGTTAATAGTTATCTTTTGGATTTGCGTCATTTCCTGAAACAATCGACACGCCAGCGCTTGCTCCGATACGAGTCGCGCCCGCTTCAATCATTTTATCCACGTCTTCTTTTGTGCGGATTCCACCTGATGCTTTCACGCCGATGTCTGGTCCAACTGTTTTGCGCATTAACGCGATATCTTCAGCTGTTGCGCCACCTGTTGAAAATCCTGTCGATGTTTTGACGAAATCAGTTCCTGCAGCTACCGCTAAACGGCATGCGCGCTCTTTTTCTTCGTCAGTTAATAGACACGTTTCGATGATGACTTTGACTAGTGCTTTGCCTTTCGCTGCATCGACAACTGCTTTAATATCAGACTCAACTAATGCGTCGTTTTTGTCTTTTAGGGCACCAATATTGATGACCATGTCGACTTCTGTCGCGCCTTTTTGGATAGCGTCTGCTGCTTCGAATGCCTTGGTAACGCTTGTGTTAGCACCAAGTGGGAAGCCGATAACCGTACATACATCCACGCCTGTTCCAGCTAATTGTTCATGTGCTAGTTCGATCCAAGTTGGGTTCACACATACCGATGCAAAATTATATTGTTTCGCTTCTGCCGTTAGTTTTAGAATCATTTCCTTCGTTGTTTCTGGTTTTAAAGCTGTGTGGTCGATCATTTTGGCGATATTCGTCATGATTAATCTCCTCGCTTTTCTATTATTTGTCTTCATCATAATACATTGTTGAACATTTGTAAAGTTATATCTGAAATTATGTTCAATCAGATTGATAAACTTTTTCTACTGTACTAATTCTTTCGCCGTGAATTGATCAGTGATAAGCACATTTGCGTATTCGCCCTCAAGTGCGCCGTGAATCGCGGCCACTTTTCTCGCCCCACCTGCAATCAGGATAGAGCGTTCTTTCTTTTTCAAAGACTCGAGCTCGATACCAATTGTTCGAGCATCGATTTCCGCGCTGCAAATATTCCCGTCTTTATCGTAAAAACGCGAACAAATATCTCCAACACCAATCGTTTTTAGCAGTTTTTTCTCAGCTTCATTGAAATAACCAAGTCGGAAAAGAAGTGCTTCATCGCGGACTGTTCCTACTGTAAAAACGGTAATATTCGCTTGTTTTCCCATCTCAATGATATGGTGAATATGCCGGTCTTGTTCCACCATTTCTTTGACAGTCGCGTTGTCGAAAATAACAGGAAGCGGTAAGTGGCGCGGCATCGTTTGGAAATTTTCTGCAAATAGGGAAATCGTTTCGGATGCGTAGGTGTTGACGTTAGAATGGCTGATCCCGCCTTTTAATTGAATAACCTCAACGCCGCGCACGTCTTGTGGACGGATTTTTTTCGCGACTTCGTACATCGTTGTTCCCCAGCTAACGCCCAGAATATCGCCATTTTTGACGGTTTCTTCTAGGTATTCAGCGCCCTTTTTACTGAGAAAATTGGTGATTGTCGTGTATTCAGTAGTCGGGGAAAATACGACATGCGCTTCTTTCAAGTTATACTTTTCCTTGAGTGTAGCTTCCAGTTCGTCCAAATCAGCGAATGGATCGGTAACTTTAATCTCAACGTAACCACTTTCTTTGGCAAATTGCAAAAGTCGCGATACGGTTGGGCGCGAAATGCCAAGTTGACTGGCGATTTCTTGTTGGCTGTAATCGGATTGGTAGTAAAGCCGGGCTACTTCAATGCTTAGCTGCTGTTTTTGTTTATCCATTGGGTTTCCTCATTTCTAAAAATTAGAACTATGTATGTGACTCGGTCTGCAAATTTCAGTGCGTTATGTCTCCCTTCATTATATCAGTTAATGCATCCAAGCCAAAGTATTCCATACAATAAGCTAATTTTCATGAAATATCCTGTATATTATTTGTTAGCAAAATAGACTGACTTGCGATACATTTTCTAACATTTATGCAAAATGGACCATCAAAACTTAATATTTTCTTTCTGTTTTCTACAGTCCCTCTTTAATTTTTTACCATAGACTAGAGCATGTAACAGAAACTTAAAATAGGAGATGAAAACATGCGTGTAAGAAAAATATTGTTAAGTTTTACAGTCATATTTGCAGTAGCGGGGTTGGTCGCGTGTAGTGCGCCAGATAAAGATGTGGCAGCTACTAAGAAAGAAACGAAGCACGAAACGGATAGCGCACAAGTGAAAACCGCGCTCGAAAAACTGGAAAAAAAGTATGGGGCAACGTTGGGTATTTACGGTATGGATGGGACTGGCAAACAGATCATTGGTTTTAATGAACAAGAACGATTTGCCTACACCTCTACTTTTAAAGCAATCGCTGGCGGGATTTTACTTAAAAATTTGACAGATGAACAACTGAATAAGCGGATTACTTTTTCAAAAGAGGATTTAGTCGATTATTCACCAATCACGGAAAAGCATGTGGCGAGTGGCATGACGATGAAGGAAATTATTAACGCGGCGATGGATTACAGTGATAATACGGCCGGGAATCTGATGCTTCACCAGCTTGGCGGACCTACAGGCTTTGAAAAGGAACTCGTGAAAATTGGTGATAAGACCATGAAACCTGTTCGTTATGAGACTGAACTAAATACGGCTGTGCCTGGTGATATACGTGATACGACGACTCCGGAAGCGATGGCGAAGAGTCTGGCCTACCTCGTAACCGAGGGGAATCTGCCGGCTGATAGACTGGCTTATTTCAAGCAGACTTTGATTAATAATACGACTGGCGGTAAATTGATTCGTGCTGGGGTTCCGGATGGTTATGTTGTTGGCGATAAGACTGGCGCTGGATCGTACGGAACGCGGAATGATATCGCGGTGATTTATCCTAAGGACAAAGATGATAAACCGCTCGTGTGGGTGATTTATTCTAAGAAAACTGGCAAGGATGATGAATATAACGATCAATTGATAGCAGATGCAGCGAAGGTACTTAGCGATTATTACGCTCTATAGCAAAAAGGTGAACAGAAATCTACAACTTGATTTCTGTTCACCTTTTTATTGCGCGCTGACTTGTTTTGCTTTATATAGAACAAGTATTGCCGCAGCGAGTAGGATAACGCCCATCACGGCTGGCGCTGCGTGTCCGAGTGATACGTAGATAGCGCCTCCGAGTATCGGACCGATGATTCTGGCTAGTGATTGGATGGACTGGCTGCCACCTTGAATCCGGCCTTGTTCGCTCGCATCGACTGATTTGGATAGCATGCCGTTGAATGATGGTCCGAATACCGAATCACCGAAGCCAAATACGAAAAATCCAATGATGAAAAGTGGCACAGATGCAGCGAATGTCGACGTGGCGATGAATGCGTATCCGATGAGTTCGGCGCCCATTCCTAGCATAGCGATGTGCTTGTCGCTAAGCTTTTTCAAGAGTTGGGGCATGATGAAGGCCTGTGAAATGATGTCTTGGAAGCCCATGATGGAAAATACGAGTCCGATGAGCGCTGGTTTCCAGTTAAACGTGTCGATGGTGAATTGGGACATGATGGCTTGTAGTGATCCGCTTGGTACCCACAGTAGGAACGCCGCGATAAGCAGTCGGTTTAAGTTTTTGATGGATAATATGTTGAAAAGTTGCAAAAATGGATTCAGTCGCGCTGGTGTGATTTTTTCGAGTCTATTTTTTGCGTGGAGACTTTCTGGCATGAAGAAGAATCCGTAAATCATGTTCAGTAGTGCGATAACCGCGCCGAAATAAAGTGGGGCGGTGTAGCCGAAACTGGTTGCGAGTAGCCCGCCGATTGTTGGACCCATGATGGAACCAGCGCCTGCCATTGCGCTTACCCAGCCGAAGTATTTCGTGCGCTGTTCGGGAGGCGTGATATCGGCAAAATAGGCGAAAATGGTGCTGATGCTACCGCCTGTTATGCCTTCGATGATGCGTCCTGCGAATAGTACCCATAGCGCTCCGCCGATTCCGAAAACGAAGAATCCGATAGCGGCACCGAGCAAACTGACAATGAGTATGGGGCGGCGTCCGTATCTGTCACTTAGAGCTCCGAGCACCGGTGCAGAAAAGAACATGCAGACGGCGTACACGGACATGAGTAAGGTCACGACCATTGCTTGATCTCCGGGATGCGTTATATAAGGCTGTACTAAGAACGGGATGACTGGTGTGATGATGCTGAATCCGATTCCGATTAGAAATACAGAGATAAGGCCGAATACTAAAGCGTGCTTGTTGTTTGATTTGATTTCTGACATTTATTTCTCTCCTTAAGAGGCGTTATTTTGTTTCTAGGTAAACAATAACTTATTTTTGTTTCCTTGTCAACAAATTATTTTAAAAAATAAAAAAAACAGCCTCGACTCTGAATATAGAGTTAAGCTGTTTCGCGTTTTAGGATTTATCATCTGCATTCTGTTTTTGGATTTCCGTATCTAAGTGATTACTGTAGTTTTTTAGGAATTTTAGCGTGGCGTTGAATTGTTCCTCCGTCACTTGCTCGAAAACGGCCTTATCACGGTCTCGGAACTCTTTATGCAACGTTTCGTGGATATCGAAAACTTCTTGTCCTTTTGCGGTCAGGCGAAAATAGATTTCTTTCTTGTTATCTGCTTTTTGATAGCTTTCGATGAGGTCTTTTTCCATGAGTTTTTTCGTTAATTTACTGATGGCGCCTCGAGTCATGTAAAAGGCTTCCGCGAGTTTTGTCACGTTTGGCTCCGTCATTTTTCCGATATATTCGACGCCGTGGACTTCGGATGATTTGTATCCCTTCAGGCTCACTTCCATCTTTGACTTGTTCAGCGAGGCCATTTTGTTAAATACTTCCCTGACGCCTGACATGATTTCTTCTTCCTTGTTCATGAATTGCCCTCCTGCCTAATTCGTGCGTTCAGGACAATTATAGCTTGTTTTTGTTTCTTTTTCAACAATAAAATTCAGAACGCTGTTGGGTTGGAAGGTGTCGCAACCCACGCTTCTATTGGTGGCACAACGACCGGTGGAACGGTTACATCACCGGATATCCGTTTCAAGAATTGGCGAGTTCGTTCTTGTTTTGGTGCTCCAAATAATTCTGCCGGGCTTCCTTCTTCTACCACAACGCCGTCTGCCATGAACAGGACATGATCGGAGACTTCCTTCGCGAATTGCATCTCGTGCGTGACGACAACCATGGTCATGCCTTCTTCCGCGATGGATTTTATCACGGCCAAAACTTCACCGACGAGCTCTGGATCGAGTGCCGAGGTCGGTTCATCGAATAGAATAACTTCGGGATTTAGGACGAGCGCTCGCGCAATACCGACGCGTTGTTGCTGTCCACCTGAAAGCTGGCTTGGGTAAAAATCGAGTTTGTCGCCGAGCCCGACTTTTGCGAGGATGGCTTCACTGCGCTCGCGAGCTTCTGCTTTTTTGACTTTTTGGGCGATAATCAGTCCTTCCATCACGTTTTGAATCACGGTTTTATGCGCGAATAGATTGTAATGTTGGAATACCATCGCGGTTTGTTTGCGCAAAGCTATGATATCTTTTTTCGTCGCTTTTTCGGTAGCTACCGTCACGTCGCCGATTTCGATTAAGCCACCATTTGGTTTTTCTAAGTAATTGAGGCAGCGCAAGAGCGTCGTTTTTCCAGAGCCGCTGGGGCCTAGAATCGTGATTACCTCGCCTTTGTTGATTGTTAAATCGATGCCTTTTAGCACCTCTTGTTCGCCGAATTGCTTTTTAATTCCTTGTAAGCGTATCATCCAATCCCTCCCTGGTTATAGGCCGTGGCTCTGCGGTCGATGCGTGACGCGATTAGTTCGATGACGATTGTGACGCCCCAGTATAGCAGTCCTGCCGCGATGAATGCCTCGAGAAACTTGAGGTTGCTTGAGGCCACAATCTGCGCAGTTCCCGTGATTTCTTTGACGGAGACTAGGAAAGCGATAGACGATGCTTGCAAAAAGCCAACCGTGACATTCGTCAAATTCGGAATCGACTGCGCGAGTGCTTGCGGTAAAATAATGCGCGTCATCACTTGGAATTTGGTCATCCCGACCGAGTAACCCGCCTCGATTTGGCCACTAGGAACGGCGACAATGCCAGAACGGATAATCTCGGAAAGATACGCCCCGGCGCTAAGCGATAACGCGATAAGTACAAAAATCGTGATTGGTACGCCGTTGATGTTAAACGACCAGTCGTAACGTTTTGCCAGACTATCAAGCAAAAGCGGCAAACCGAAATAAATCAACATAATATGCATCACGATTGGCGTTCCGCGGACAAAGGATACATAGCCATTCGCCACATGATAGACGCCCTTGACGCGATAAATACGTGCTAGCGCGACGCCAAGTCCAATCAAAAAACCAACAATCAGGGGTACAAATGTAAGCATTAAGGTAAGCGGGAGCGCCGTTAAAATTTCTTTAAAAGCCTCCCAAATAAACGGATAATCGAGTTGCATCGTTTGGTTCGCCTCCTTTTTTAGTCTAAAACTACGACCGGTGCTTTATGCCGATTCGCGCGTTTTTCAAATACTTTTGCCGCTTGTTCTAGAATCAACACAACCGCGTAATAAATGATCGACATCGCGATGTAGACTTCCAGCGCGTGAGCCGTCGCCGCAATCAGCGCTTCCCCGCGCCCCATCATGTCCATCAGCCCAATCGTGAACGCGAGCGACGTATCCTTCAGCGAACTAATCACCGAATTCGCGACATTCGGAAACGCAATACTCGCACTCTGCGGCAACACAATCCGGAAAAAGCTCTGCATCGGACTCATACCAACCGACATCGCAGCTTCCGTTTGCCCATAATCCACGCCTTTGATCGCGCTTCGGAAAATCTCCGAGAAAATCGCCCCATCCCTGAGCGCGTAAGTCACAATCACGAAATACGCCGGCGCCATCCGCGAAATATCGACGCCAAACACGAGCAGTAACGCTGGCAATCCATAAAACACCAAGAACAACTGAATCAACATCGGTGTCCCGCGAATAAAGGAAAGAAATACAACTACCAACTGACTCAAAACCGGCACCCGAAACAACCGAATCACCGCCAAAATCAGCCCCAAAACAAGCCCAATCACCGTCGCATAAAATAAAACCTGCAACGTTATCATCAAATATTCCAGCAATGTCGGAATAAAATCAAAAATCAAATGCCAATCAAATACCTTCCCCATTCGCATCCCACCCCTTATTCTTTAAAAATCAACCGAGTAATCTGCGCCCAACCATTTTTTACTCAATTTACTCACAACGCCTTCTTCTTTTAATTCCTTAAGCGCCCCGTCTAAATCATCCGACAACTGCGATTCATCTTTACGTAGCAAGAAGAAAACCTTCGAATTCAGCACAGGTTCCCCAACCACTTTTTGCTGGGCATCTACCTGTTCGTTCAACAATTTCACAGCGAACGGAGTCGTAATTGTAGCATCTGCGCGCCCTGTTTTAATTTGATTGGTCGAATCATTATTCCCCGTTCCAGAGTACGCGATATTAATTTTATCCCCGTGCTCCTTATTATATTTCTCCAAATACACCGCCGAATTACTCGTCGCACTCACAATCGCCGTTTTCCCAGCCAGATCCGCGACCGACTTAATATCCGTATTATCCTTGTTCACCGCCACCTGCAGCGGAAAAACATTATATGGCTCCTTATTAAATAAAAACTTCTCCTTACGCTCATCGTTCACTTCCATTTGATGCGCCACGAAGTCGATTTTATTCGTTTGCAAACTCAGTAATAAATTCGAAAAATCCATCGTTTTAAACTCAAACTTGTACTGCGGCAACTTCTTATCCAGCGCCTTTACAAGTTCCACATCGTACCCCGTCAAATTCCCCTTATCATCAATAAAGCAGATATTCGGAAATTGAGTCCCAGTCCCAACCACAATCGTCTTAACATCCTTACCATCTTTCGAAAGCGCATCACTCGACGCCCCCGTATCCGTTCCAAGCCCACAACCCGTGAGTAAAGCACTACTCGCCACAACTAACAACGCACCAAAAATCCACTTTTTCATCCAATCTCCCCTTAATTCGAATTAACTAGTACATCCAAATTTTTCAATTCAGCAAACAGCGATTCATCCAAAACTTTCCGTAAAAAAATAATATTATCCCCTTCATACTCATGCTCATAAAACCCAACATAGCCGCGATGCTCATAAATCGAAACAAGCCATGGATGCCTCGTTGCCGTCGCCAAGTAAACTGCTGGGGCCTTGATCTGCGCTACCAAAACCTGCTCCTCCACATAATCCAAAAGCGCCGTCCCAACACCCTGCTTCTTGAAATCCGGGTCCACCGCGAACCACCAAATAAACGGATACGGCTGAATCGAGCGCTCCCCTAAAGCCCACGGAAAAGCCACTGTCACCGTCGCGATAATTCTACCATCACGCTCCAACACATAGTTCGCATTACGCCTAATATTCTCCTCCACCGTCGCCAAATCCGCCGTCGCCCCAACAAATTTGATATCCATATCCTTCAGCGGCTTGTACCCACGAATCGAAACATCATGCACAACCGCCGCATCTTCCAACTTCGCTAACCGAATAACATCCCCCACAAAAATTCCTCCTTAGTTCTGCGCCTCAACTTTGCTCGCATAACGGCTTTCCTTGAACGGTAAATCCAAATTTCCACGCAGTGTATCACTCGCATATTCTCGGTCATAATACCCACGCGCCTCTAAAATTGGAATCACTTTTTGAATAAAATCATCCAAGCCCTCGCCCAAAACTGGCGCTCCAAAAATAAAACCATCCGCCGCCTTGCCATCAAACCAAGCGATTAACTCATCCGCAATCCGCTCTGGCGTGCTCACAAAAGCCGATTTTGGCGTCGTCACCCGCAACGCCACCTCACGCAACGTTAAATTCTCACGCTTTGCATCCGCCTTAATTTTCTGCGTCGTCGCTCGGAAACTATTCTCGCCAACCGTCCCAATATCGGGAAACGGCTCGTCCAGCGGAAATTTACTAAAATCAAAATGATCGAAAAACCGTCCAAGATACGCGAGTGCCTCCTCATCCGAAACCAAATTCTTAATTTTCTCATATTTAGCATCCGCGTCCGCCTGCGTCACCCCAACAATTGGCGCAAACCCAGGGAAAATCTTAATCTCATCCGCGTTCCGGCCATTCGCCACCGTCCGCGCCTTCACATCCGCATAAAACGCCTGCGCCTCCTCGAGCGAACCACCATTCGTAAACACTGCGTCCGCACTCTTAGCCGCCAAATCCTTACCTGGCTCCGACGCCCCAGCCTGAAAAATCACCGGTTGCCCCTGCTTCGAACGTCCAATATTCAGCGGCCCCTCCACCGAGAAAAACCGTCCCTGATGATTCAACCGATGCAACTTCTCCCGATCAAAAAACTGCCCAGTCTCGCGGTCCCGCACAAACGCATCGTCCTCCCACGAATCCCAAAGTCCCTTCACGACTTCCAAATGCTCCGTCGCAATCTCATAACGTAAGGCATGTTCCGGGTGCGTTTTCTTACTATAATTATTCGCCGAACCCTCAAGAGGCGACGTCACCGCGTTCCATCCAGCCCGACCATTACTAATCAAATCCAGCGATCCGAATTGCCGCGCCACCGTAAATGGCTCACTGTAAGACGTCGATAGCGTCCCAACCAGCCCAATCCGCGACGTTACCGCAGCCAATCCCGAAAGCACCGTCAAAGGCTCGAAGCGATTCAAGAAATGCGGAATCGATTTTTCATTAATAAACAACCCGTCCGCCACAAACGCCAGCGTAAAGCCCGCAGCCTCAGCCTTCAACGTCGTTTCCTTGTAAAAATCAAAATTCACACTCGCATCCGCCGGCACACTCTCATGTTTCCAAGCATTCATGTGCCCACCAGGACCATGCAACATCACGCCAAATTTAATTTTCCCCATCTTCAGTTCCCCCTTCTTATCTCACTTCCGCCGTCAAAACAGCCTCACTAATCAGCTGCACCGACCGAAACCGCGCGTCCTGCCTCGCAACCGGCGTATGAATCACAAACTCATCCACGTCAAACGTCGCACGCAATCGCACCAATTCCGCCTTCACCTGTTGCGCCGTCCCAACAATCACATCCGCCGCACGCTCCTCAATCTCAAAATCAACCACACCAGCCTGTCTCGCGAATTCCTCCGCTTGAGCCACCGTCTGCACCGTCACCGAAACACCCGTCGAAAGCGTCACCCGCACCACTTTCTGCTCACCCGCAAGCGCCCGTGCCTCGTCCTCCGTATCCGCCGCCAAAACCGGAACTGCAATAATCAATTCACCCTCCGGATTCGCCGTCCGAAACGCCGTCACCGCCTCGCCAAGCGCCACTTCATCACTATTAATAAACTTCGCAAAACAGAAATTCACACCTTGCGCTCCCGCCAAATTCGCACTCGCCACACTCGCACCCAGCAAGAAAATCTCCGGTTTCGTTGGTGGATCAGGATCAACCCCAACGCCCGCAAGAGCATGATCCGCAGGTACTGCCCCATCAACAAACTGCTTCAATAACGTCAACTGCTCCGCAAAATCCACTTTTTCTGTTCGTCCAAACTGCAAAGCCTTCGTCGATAACGGCAAACCACCAGGTGCCTTCCCCACACCTAAATCCACCCGATTCGGCGCTAAAGTAGCTAATAAATTAAAGTTCTCCGCGACCTTATACGCGCTATAATGCTGCAACATCACGCCCCCCGAACCAACCCGAATCCGTGACGTCCGTGCCAACAAATGCGACACCAAAACCTCCGGCGAAACGCCCGCAAGTAGCTTCGTATCATGATGCTCCGACACCCAAAACCTGTGATATCCCCATTCCTCCGCCTTCTCCGCTAACGCAATCGTCTGCTGCAACGCCTGATATGCACTTTTTCCATCCGCAATCGGGCTCTGATCTAATAAACTGAGTCTAAATCCCATTTCTCCGCCTCCCTCAAAGCCGTCTCAAGCGCTGGCAAACCGAGTTCCGTCACGCCCCGATATGTATGCCCCTGACCAATCTCGACCACTGGAACATAACGCACCCCGTATTTCGCCTGCAAAATTTCCCGCTGTTCATCATGATCCGTCACATCAACCAACTGAAAATCGCGCCCCTCCTTCGTCAAATAATCCTTGACCTCCGCACAATACGCACAACCCTGTTTCGCCCAAACGACAATCGATAAATTTTCCGCCACGTCTTTCGTCCCCCTTTTAAATCGTTTGTCGTACCTCACGTCTGCCAATCGCAACAACCAATTCCGCCAACTGCCCGCGTAACCGCTCCTCGAGTCCCGCATCCCGAATTGGCACAACCGCCGTTTTATCCACTTGCGAATCCACAACGTAAACCCCTTGCAAAACCTCGCCCTTCAACACACCGAGTAGCGGCTTAAGCGTAAAATCAATCGCCAACACGTGCCCGCTGCTCCCACCAGACATAATCGGCAGCGCCACCTTATTTTTCAAAATATTCTCCGGCAACAAGTCTAAAACCGCCTTCAAAATTCCCGTATAAGAAGCCTTATACACCGGCGATCCAACAATCACACCGTCCGCCGCCTCGATATCCGCGACCAACTCCCCAATCCGCGCATCCTTAAAATTTGCACTCGCCAATGTTTCCGCTTCAAAATCCCGCACCGAGTGAAAACTAACCTCCACTCCATCCTCCTGCAAAATCTCACCAGCATACCGCAAAACCTTATCCGTCCCCGATTGCGCCGATGGACTACCAGACAAAATCACGATTCGACTCATCTCATCCCCACTTTCTTTTAAAACATATATATCCGATGCATTTACTATGAATTAAGACGAAAAAGAACCTCCTTCCCGAATTTGGAAAAGAGATCCCTCTTCTCCCCATTTGCCAGGCCAAACACGCTCGCCTGCTGGAATTAGCACCGTTCTATCACTAGAGGTTGCTGTGGGATCAAAGGACCAGGTTCCTCCCCCAACTCTTAATAAGGACTGTATAATTTTTATGATTGGATGTATCTTACCATCTCTAAAATCAGATGTCAACAAATATTTTGTCTTTTTAGACTAGTTAGGTTTTTCACATAAAAGCTGAGGCATTCCCCACTCTGAAATCCCCAATACAAAAAAATTTATCCATTCACAGCTTTGATCTGCACCACTCTGACCTATCTACTTGGTTTTCTTACTTCAAATAACTTTATTATCGATAGAACCCCTATTACCGCTACTGGAATACTCACAATAAACCATAAGATAGTTCTTGGAAAAATTTCATAGTAATAAACATTGAACACTACTGAACATATAAATAATACAACATACTTCAATTTGTTTCTCAAAAAAACACCTCGTTCATTAAAAGAATAGCTAAATGAGCATTCTCCGATCAGCCAATCCCTTTATCTGGATTTCAAGTCCTCTCTGCTCACTTTCACTTTGCGCTAGATATTCAATATATAACATTTTAAAAAAAGTGTCAATCACCACATTAATTGTAAATAACAATACTTTTCATCCTCCGTAATGTTAAGTTTTTCTCACTACACTGATCCCAAGCAGTCCCTACTACCACATTCAATCTGCATGTAGATAATCAGGCCTTGATCAAACGCCCTTTGTTAGTAAGTGTTTAAGTAAATATTGATTACAGAGCGCTTCATAAATAGAATATGCCAGAATAGACAAAAAAATACAAGCAAAGTAAAAAAATCCACCAGAAACAATAGACATCATCAATTGCCAAATATACTGTAAAATTTCAAGTATAACTGATAAGATAACTTAAAAAAATTATCTCAAGAATTTGCTATGCCTATACCTTATAAAAGTTTTTAAAGAGCCAAATAATTCTCTTATACACTTTTCTATGCGGATGTCTTATTGACTTTTTTTACTACAGCTTACAAAATTCACCACTTATATTAAAGTTATATATGTATTAAATAATATGTATTAGCATCCTTCTCACCACAAGAAAAAACTCTTATTGAGTTTCATTAAAATTAACAACCCCTAACGTGTTTAAAAGTTGCGAAAGCCCCTCAAAAAGGAGCTCATCACGTCTTCAAATCTCTTCCACAATAGAAGTACCAGAGTCTCGCTCAAGCCCATTCCACTGCCATTTCTCATGCATACGAAGCTTCCCATTTGGTAAATTTTCTGGCGTTGAGTGACATGTACCACTCCGAATTTTCTTATGGATGCTCACATGATTATAGCGAAAATCCAAAGATCCGTCCCGATTCACAACCCCAATCAGCGTGCCTCGCTCAATCTCGCCACCCTCATATGTCCCAGAAATCACGTCCCCATCTTGAAAATAATGAAAAACTGTTTCCGTAGACACCTCACCGTTCTCCGAGTTTTCAACAACTACGAATTTTTTACCTTGATAATCAACTATTTGGAACCCCTCCTACAATATCGAGATAATCGCGTAAGTCTGTATAGTTTGTGAATTTAGTATACCACAAAACGACAAAAACACCCTAGCCATCCGCCAAGGACTAGGATATATTTATCTGCTATTAATCGAGATCCTTCACCCATTCAGACAAGGGCCGGCGCGGCTTCGCATCAGGAATCTCATTGAACTGCGTGATCTGCAAACAACCAACAATCTGCTGTCCATCGAGCCCTAATTCCGCAACAACTTCCGAATCAAAAATAAAATTATTCGTACGCCATAGCACGCCCAGACCAGCTTCCCACGCCAAAAGTTGGATATTCTGAATAAACGCACTCGTCGCAGCAATCGCTTCAAAATCTTTCTTACCACTACCAATAATATCTGTCGTCACGATCAGCGTATAAGGCGGAGCAACGATCTTTCGCTCATTTCCATCCTTAATTTGCTCCCGGCGCTCACGCGTTAACGGCTCACCTTGCATCCGTTCCATCGAATTCACAATCGCATTCACAAAACGACGCTTCTCAGCTTCTTTCGACAAAACCGCTACATGCCACGGCTCCACTTTACTATGAAACGGTGCAAAAGCTGCTTTTTCGAGGATATCATTAATCACCGCACGATCGATCGGCGCTTCATCTACCCTCTTGATACTACGGCGTTCAGTTATAATTTCAGCTATATTTTTAGTCATTAAAAGTCCCCCTAGTGATAATCATTCTCACTAAGTATAGCACGCTCCGTTCCGATTGACCATTACAGCGTGTCGACAAACGCTCATTTTTGTTGTGGGTCTTTGAAGTGAAGCGAAATAGAGCCTCAATATACAAAGGAACAAAGTGAGTTTGTAGTCTTCAAAAGCCCGTTCCAGTGCTCTCGTACCTCAGTACGCTCCGCGCTGGTACTCGCTTTTGCCTAGAAACTAAGCATTTGTCGACGCGCTGAGGTTTTTTTGGGAAATCATGTGAAGTGGTTTTTCTACGGCCTTTTAATTTTCTGGAATTTCCAATGTGAGGTCGTTTTTCGTTTTATGCGCCACAATGTAATCAATATACTGCGTCATAAACTCGCTGTCCGCCTTCTGCCACAACGCATAACCTGGCGTCTTCTCCACACCATTCAAAAAGCTCTTATCCCCAGTGAAATACGAAAAATTGACCTGTTCCATCGTTTTTGCCATTTCCTCCACATCATCCGGGTCATATTTCCCAGTTAAAAATAAATCGCTGAGCGCCTTCGTATAGCTAAATTGGCCAAAATAAGCCTTTGAGTACTGCTGAAAACCGAGCAAATTCGGGTCCTTCGAGTTTATTTTCCGCGCATATTTTTCCACGTCCACACGCTGCGTTTTATAAGACAACCCCTTATCTGGCGCGTAGTTAACGACACCATACTGCTGCGGATACATCGCCATCGAGCTCGTCGCAACATCATAAATCGTGCGATCATGCGACGTTTCCGACCTAATATCTTGAATATGCACATGCCCACTCAAGTTCAGCGGAATATCATTCTTCGCAAAAAGCGACACTGCCTCCTTATTCTGCACAATCGTGAACCCTTTCGTCAAAAGCTCACTATGATCGAGCAAATTGTGATGCGTCACCGTAACCAACTCAGCACCGTGCTTCTTCGCCAAATCAATACATTTTTGAATCCAAGCAAACGTCTCCGTGCTGATATACCCGTTCGTCTCCGGCGCACCATACCGCTTATTATTCTCATAATCCGCCGTATCTACCATCAAAAGCCAAACATCACTAGACGGCGTCGCAAGGTAACTAAGCGTTGAATCATCCCGCATTACCGCCTCATCATAGCCCGAATTATGATAAATCGAAGCAAATTCTTTCGGCGTGATATCCTCCGTTTTTATCTGCTTATCCCCTTCAAATTTACGCGCGTAAGGGTTCAAAACATCATGGTTGCCAGGAATAACATAGGTTTGGACACCCGCTTTCTCGATATCCTCCAATTTCTCCGCCATTTCCTCGTGGCTGACCTTTTCACCATTATTCGTAATGTCACCACTGAGCACCAGAACATCCGGCTTCTGCGCCTTCACATCATCCACAAAAGCATCCGTAATTTCGGTAATGTAATTCTGCTGCTTGCCGTCCCCCGTCGCGAGGTAGGTTTTAAACGCCTTTTTGCCATCAGTGAGGGTGTTCGAGAGATAGTGAATGTCCGTAGCTTGGTAGATAGTGAGTGGTTGATTTGCTGGAATTTTTGGAGATATAGTAGGTTCAGCAGTTTGTTCGGTAGGTTGCGCGCATCCAGTTAACGCAAGGCTCAGTAACGCAATACATGCAAGGGCAGTTTTTTTCATTTGGCGGAGCTCCTTTGTTTATATATTCACATGATTTAGTATAACATGGATTTTGGAGTTTTGGGGTGGATAAATTGTGACAAAGATTATACTATTTCGCTTGTAACTACATGTCCTCTATTTATTCTCCCGCTTAAAGTAAATAAAATTCATCAGCATTACGCCCAGTACGATGACAATGGCTAGCACGCTAAATGCCGAATGATCTTGCATAAAAGTGAATACAGATATGACCAGTAATATAAAACAGACTACCGTTGCAAGAATTAAAAACCATTTAGAACCTTTTATAGTCTTCTTCAAAAGTATCACCTCGTAAGATTATTTGTAATTCTTTCTCTTTCAGTATACAATAAAAATAAGAATAACACAAAAGGAGTGAAAATATATGAATAAGATTCTTATAGGGTTGATATCTATTATGTTACCTTTCTCACCAATTACAACCAATCAAGTAGAAGCTTCTGAAATTCCAAGTACTGCGAATGCACATTAGACACGGACGGCTACACAATCAAGCGAGTCGGAAATACTATTTGCTGGCATTATTGCTTCTCGAGTATCCTTTGCTAAAAATACTGAAAAACGATTGTTTAGTTAGTATAAATTTAATAGGCAAAATGCGTATTTAATATCTGAAACCAGATTTCGTACGCATTTTGCCCTTTTAAAGAATCATTACCTAAGGTCGTTCATTTTGTCACCTTTACTTTAAACAATCCCATAAAAAATTAAAAGTAGTTTCTCATCAATCTTTATCCCATGCTTTAAATAAAGATTTTTTCTTTGATTAAAAAGCTCCACTATCATTCCTTTTTTTTCAGCTCGCACAGCATAGTGTATCCTACTATGGCAGGTCGGGCAAAGGCAAACAATATTATCAGCAAAATCTATTGAATTTTCATAATAATCCTGTGCTGCCATAGGTATAAGGTGGTGGGCTTCAACATGAGGATTCCCATTTGTAATATTAGTAAATGTCTCGTGCTCTCGATTAAACTCACATACCCAATTACTTCTTTTTTTAGCTTCAAAAGCTTCCTTTCGACTTCTAGGATAAGAGTAGATTCCGCTATCCATATTCCTATCAGGTTTTACTTTAGGCCCGTCAGCTAAGTATTTTGTTTGCTCTTCCCGAATGATATTTTTTTCTCCCTCATAATCATTTAACAAAAAATTCAAGTCCCCATCCTTCAATTCTTCGTTAGTAGTATTTTTATGTGTTACATATGCCAAGTAACAACTTATTGTGGCGCTATAAAACCGATTAGACTCCTGATTAAAAGCCTTGAATCCCTCAGCATATTTTATTCCTTCTATTTTCTTTAAAGATTCAAACGAAGACAAATTGCCAAGTCCATCATTATTACTTTCTAGATAAAAAATAATTAACCTGATTAGATACCTAGTGTAAGAACTAGCCTTACCACTTTTAGTTTTAGCATTTCCTGCTTCAATAGTTAGCACTTCCGCATAATACTTAAAATCGTCTAATACAGCTTGAAATCTTGCTCTTGTTTCTATAAAAATACCTTCATTAGCTGAAATATCTCTGAAATTATACAAATATATCGCTCCGCTTCATAAATATGAATATCTTAACTTTATAAAATGCTATGTAATTGATTCAAACTATATACTTAGCAAATTAAGATTCATTTGCACAAATACAATTATACATCCTTATCTATAATCGCCCAAATTAAATTACTTACTTGCTATTAAGACTTCTCTTCATGTAAAATTAGTATATTACGGTTATAGGAGATAGTGAACATGAAAAGAAAGTATAAAATGATAGATCTATGTGCAGGTATCGGCGGTATTCGAAAAGGCTTTGAGCTAACTGGCAGATTTCAAAATGTTCTATCAGGTGAAATAGATAAGTATGCTTGCTTAACCTATGAACATCTATATGGAGAAGATCCCACTGGCGATATCACAACTGAATCATTTAAAAAAAGAATTGAAGACACACCTTATGATGTCCTGCTAGCAGGATTCCCTTGCCAATCATTTAGCAGAGCTGGTAAACAAGCTGGTTTCTTAGACAGTACTCGAGGTACGATATTCTTTGATATTGCTGATATTGCCAAACGGACAAATCCTAAAATTATGTTACTTGAAAATGTTGATAATTTGTTATCACATAATAAAGGTGATACATTCCGTACTATATTAAATGTACTTGTAAAAGAACTTGGCTATAAAGTCATCGGTGTTGAAGAGTCCAGTGATGGCAAACTCTTATTTAATACAAAGGATTTTCTCAGGAATTCCAAAAATTTTGGAGTTCCTCAAAATAGACCTCGTGTCTATATAATCTGTTTTAAAAGAGACTATTGGACTGATAGAGTAGATCTTCTAACAGAAAAGCTTCCTACTAGCTCTAACAAGAAGTTATATGAAAGTTTACATGATGTTTTAGAAATGGGAGCAGATTTAAAATTCTTTCTGTCCTCGGGTTATCTTGAAACTCTTGAAAAGCATAAGAATAGGCATAAAGAAAAGGGCAATGGTTTCGGTTATCAAATAGTTAATTCCACGGATAATCCCCTGCCAATATCAAATGCACTCCTTGCAACTGGCGGCTCTGGAAAAGAGCGAAATCTAGTAATAGACACTTTAAACGAGACTGCTGGAAAAATGGCTTCTTCAAAAAAAACTCCTTTAAACGATAGGGGAGTCCGAGCAATGACTCCCAGAGAATGGGGGAAATTGCAAGGCTTTATCAATTATGCATTTGTAGATAAAGAAGGCGTTGATCATTTCTCATTTCCTAAAGAAGTTTCAAACACACAACAATATAAACAATTTGGAAATGCTGTCACTATTCCAGCTATCGAAGTAATGGCTAATTTCATTATCGACTGTATCGACATACTAGGAGGTAATCAAAATGAAGGGTAATAAGGGGGAATGGAGCGAACTGTATGTTTTTTTGAAACTGCTTGGAGATGGTAAGCTTTACGCGGCTGATGAAAATATGAAAAAAATTGAAGATATTTTTTATGGGATAATAAAGATTATACGTGAAGATAAGCTTCATAATTTAGAATACGTATATGATGGGGAAATTACTATCGTAGATGCAAACACTGATAACACCTTATTAGTACTCCCTGACACCTACTTTAAATCTGCTGCAACAAAACTACTTCAGGAGATAAAGTTGAATAAAAACTCCTTTGAGATACCCGAAATTTCGCAGTTAGCACAAAATATTAGCTACACTAATTTAAAAGCAAATTCTAGCAGTAAAACTGACATTACTCTAATGATTCATGATTACAAAACTGGCTTTCAAACTGAAACAGGGTTTAGTATTAAATCTCGTTTAGGAAGTCCTGCAACACTACTTAATGCTTCTAGGGCTACAAACTTTGAATATAAAATTAGTAACAAAAAATTATCTAATCATGAAGTGATGACTTTCAATAACATTAGTAATTTCAAAGAAAAATTTCAATATCTAAATGAGATTGGCGCAGATATAATGTTTAACCGCGTATGTAGTAAAGTTTTTGAATACAACCTTAAGTTAGTTGATACAGGTCTACCCGAAGTTATCGCTAGTCTACTGAAAAAATCCTTTTCAAGCTCTAACAGGATTATAACGGATCTAACACACCTCATAGCTGAGGAAAATGTATTTAGTATCCCTGAAGATGAGGCTCTTACTTTTTACTCTTATAAAGTAAAAGAGTTGCTAACCAACATCGCTCTTGGCATGGTGCCCGCTAAAAATTGGAATGGCGTCTACGAAACTACTGGTGGCTATATTATTGTTAAAGAAGATGGAGATGTACTTTGTTATCATGTATACAATAGAAATGAGTTTAGGGACTATCTATTTCTCAACACTAAACTAGAAGTTGGAAGCACCAATAGACACGAATTCGGTCTTATTGAAGAAATCGATGGAGAGCAGTTTTTAAACCTTAACTTACAAATAAGATTTACTCGCTAAAGTAACTTAACAACATAATAAAGCTGTGTAATTAATCCTTTGATTGTTATATCAACTGATTAATTACACGGCTTTTATGCAATTTACGAAATGGTTACGGATTTAACTGCGCAACACCTTATAAATTTTGTTCAAAAAAGCAAACCCATTCCACTAGTCTATAAACTGCATATAATCCCGATCCAAAAAAACGTTAGAAATCTCATTCTGTTCCAATAACTTCATCTCATTCAACTTCAATAAATACAACAAGTACATATTCGTAAATGCATAGAAAAAAGCATCTTCCTTATCTAATGGCATCGATATCTCAACCCTACTCAAATCATGATTTATAAAGTAAAGTTGGAATAATTGCTCTCCTATACCTTTTACCATAACACTACGTTGTACCAATTTGTCCTCATCTACAGATAAACAATTTTGACTACCGATCTTCTCCGATGCCAGCTTTAACTCTTCCATGCCAAATAATGATGTACCTATCTCAAGCTCTTCATTCTCCCTAATAAATGCCCTAACATACTTCTTAGAGTAGTAAGATGACAATCGATCCATATAAAAATAAGTCCCAGCTTCATCCTCATTTGTGAATCTTTCTATTTCTTTTATAATAGGTTCATTTTGTCTCTCAACTATTATCAAATTCATCACCCATTCACTATCTTCCTTCTTTAGTTCATGATAATTACTATAAGCACCAGGCTCTTCTTTGATAATACCGTCTTGATAAGATATCAAACGACCTTCCTCAGTTAATAGTCTTGCTACTTGCTCTAACTTCAATGGAAACACTCCTTCCTAGTCAATTTCACGAATATAATTGTTATCAAGTAAATTTTCAACGGTTGCGTCTATTAGTTCGCCTTTTTTATTTAATATTTTATTTTCACCAGAAAAGTACTGCGTTCCGCCCCCGACCCTATCAAACCAAGGAGCTGCTTTTCCCGAATCTACCACAAACGGTTTTACAATTTTATATCTATAATAATTAGCTTCATCACTGTGTAGAGCAAGTGCTCGCTGTTCATATAAAATACCGTCTGGAGATGTAAAATAAGCATTTTCTGGCTCTCCATAGCGATCTATTATTTTGGCTCTTTGTCAATTGTTGGGGTGAAATATCGAGGTACAAGCTAGGGAAATAGTGGCTTGTACCTCTTTTTAGCCTACAGAAATGTCAAAATTTTTGATAAAGTGCTGGGCAAGTATTTTGGCGCGGAACCGTGAAAAGTTTTGATAGCCATAAGAAGTACGCTTGATGACCTTGGTTCGGTTGTTAATTCCTTCTACGAAACCATTGGACAGATGTGGGTAAATGAAGGCATTGATGATTTCTGTTTCCCAGCGTCGGAAAGTACCGATAGCTTTTATGAATTCTGGAAGCTGTTTGTCTTGTACGAGTTGATAGAAATCGTGTAAGGATTGACGAACGTCGCGGCGTTCTTGTGCTTTATTGGCATCAAACCAAGCCTGATAGGCTTCCTTGATGGTGTAGGCGGTTTGTAGATCAGGGTGCAAGCTTAAGTAACGGCGAATGATGCTTTTTTGCGCTGTATCCAGCTTATGAGATCGCTTGAAAAGGAGTTTTTGTATCCGTTTCCCGTGTTTTCGATCTTTTTCTGAAAAACGCTGTTGGACACGAACGCGGACTTTATTCAGCGCCCAATAGATGTAGCGAGAGAAGTGGAAAGAATCGGCAATAATAACTGGTTTGTCAAGAGCTTGTTGCACAGCGTTTTTGAAGGTCGAGCTCAAATCCATGATAACCATCTCTACCTGATGCCCGCGTTCTCTTAAATAACGTTGAATGGTTTTGGCGCGACGGTTTTCTAAGATATCAATGGGGCGACGAGTCATGGGGTCAGCGATAATGAGTTGGAATTTGCCTTTGTCGGTATCTCCCTTGAACTCATCGATAGCGATGACTTTAGGAAGAGCGACGGGAGGCGTGGAAAAGGCTTCTGTACGCGCGTCGAATAGGCGCATAATTTTAGGTGCGGTGGTTCCAAACGTTCTGGCAGTATAGGTAAAGGAGGGGGCAGAGATACTATGGAAAAGGGCTGCTTGATGCCAAGATGTCGAAAAACGCTGATAGCGTGCCACAAGTCCTTGATTTTTTTCATCAAATGATTTTCCGCAGGAACAAGCATATCTGCGTTTTCGATAGTGCACATAGACACGTTTTTCTGCGACTTTTAGATGTTGGAAAGTGTGCGTACGATAGTCTTTAATGCGATCTGTCCGTGTTTTACAAGAGGGGCAGGCATGTTTTTTTCGTTTTAGTTGGATATGAATGTGGCAGATATGATTTTCAATCGAATAATCAAGAAGTTGGATGTTTTTATTTTCTAAACCGATGAGTTGTATGATAAAATGGTCTGGCATGGTAATATCGCTCCTTTGGATTGGGTTTCGTCACTTTTATCTTAAAGGATTTTGATATTACTGTGTATTTTTTTGTCTTGAAATGAGAACAAAAAAATGCGGAGGTAGATTATTTTCTACCCCAACATTTATTATAGAACCATTATTTTCCCTGGCTCTATCTTTTTCTTTACTGGAATTCCCTCAAAACCATTATTAGGCGGCCAATTTATCGCACCCGTCTTTTGATCGTAATACTTAGGATTATCATACACCACTTTATTTCTCAAATACTTCGCTTCGTTTGGTGGATAACCCCAACCGCTCAATTTCGCTCTATCAAGAGCATTTATTTCTGCAAGTGAGGTCCTCGTCCCAAACTTCGCCGTAAACCTCGCAAGCCCCAACGCCGGCGCTCCATACTGAAATGCCACTGTAGCTCCATCAACCAATCTCATTCCAGCGCTAATCCGCTCGCCAGATACGGAATCCACGCCATACACAGCACGATAAAATGCTCCAACTCCCAGTACTTCGCGGAATACCGTCTCATTTTGCCAATAAATCATTTGCTGATTCACGAAATTTAGCGTAGCCTCCGTATCCACTTTGCCATCAATCGTCATAAAGCCAGCACTATTACCAGTCGGGATATTTGGCGTTAGTCCGATTTCTTCTATCGCCTTTATTTTATCATCAATTTCCTGCTGGGTCGCGTACATTTTGACCAAATGCTCGAATGTTGCGGGGGTTAACTTCTCGATGTTGTATGTACCAGTCTTACTATTAAACTTCAAATTCTGCTGAATATCACGTACCGCTCTATTAATAAAACGCGACAGCTCGCCCAATTCATAAAAATAGTCCACGTGACTTCGCTCGAAATCGAGTAATTTTCTTAGAACGTCCTCTTTTTTATGTGCCTCAAAAATTTGCGTCGCTAAATAGTTCAACTCGGAAGCTTTCTGAGTACCGTTTATCGCGCTTAGTTCCGCCGTGACATCCCCCATCCGGTTCTCAAATCCGTTAATCTTTTGATCCAGATCGAAAATTCCGTCTGCATCAAGCCTTGCGTTTGGCGACATGTCGACTTGACTATGAAAATCTGCGATATAACGTCTAAGCAGGTCTTCACTCAAGTTAAGCGCTTGTTTGATCGATGCGCAGAGTGGTATATACGCTCCAGCATAATAATCTTTTGAAATCGCGATTGCCTCACCTGAAATTGTAGTATCATTTAAATAGGCAATCACCGCTCGCTTTACTGCATCAATGCGTGGCGTTATCTCTTGATTCGTCGCTCGCAATTGATTTGAAAAATGAGTCACTTCTGCAATATCGATTCGGGTCATCGTTTCAACTCCTTATGTAATACTTGCCGCTGTTCTTCTATTTCGTATAAACGGTTTTGTATTCCTTGCTTTTCTTCTTGTAAATCATCTCTTGTTTGCTCTAAGGTTTGGCGCAGTTTTCGTAAATTTTGGTGTCCTGTTTCTGCTGCATCGTCTGCAACGCTTGTACCCAAACTCCCATGCCATACTTCGCGAGCTTGTAGTAGTAATTCCTCTTTTTCACGCTCTATTTCAAAAATCGTCATTTCCACAGATTCTAATCTTGCTTGTTTCTGCTTTACTTCATACAATTTATCATCATTGATTCTATATTCTTTTTTCAGTTGTTGTAATATCTGGTGAATCTGCTCACTTCTCGGCTCTATTCTCAACGCACCTCCAGTTGTTGCGCTACTTCTTTGTCTTTGGCTGCATATGCTTCACCGATTTGCTTGATTCGAATCGCGTCTTCGCGTACCACTTTTCCGAATAAATCCACGCTTTCAACCAACTCAAATAGCGCTTCCCGATAGTTGGAAATCGCTTCACTCTGCGTATAAGGCATATTGCCGTTCTTCATGGGAAAGTAACTCATCCCCGCCATACTCTCGCTTAAATCTGAGGCATGGTTCATCATTTCCTCTCTGCTAACTTTTATTTCAACCATGTTTTCGCTCCCCTCTATGTTGCTAATAATTCCTAAAATCTCGTAATATCTTCATTATATCCCATGTCTACATATTTTGTAAATTAATCTCAGACATAAAAATAAACCCAACCATTTCGCCGAAACGAAATGGTTGGGTTTATACGGGTTCAAGACCCTTCAAACGCTGCTTTCTTTTTGCATCGAGTGCACGGACTCTAAGGCCCTTTAATATCTCAATTATACTCTATTTTTTTGGTTATGTCAATTACTTTTATGAACGTTCTTCCAATTTACTTATCCGTTCTGAAAGTATCCTTATCTCCGTTTCTTTTTCTCGAATAATCGCTTCTTGTTCTTCTAAGTTCGCTTTCCATTTATTATAAGTGAATCCACCAATATACTCCATGACAACTGTATCAATTCTTTCCAATATTTCATTATTTGAAACTCGGCCACCGAATTTTCTCAGTACTCGATTTTTGGAAATACACCTTATTTGTTCAAGTAAAATAGTAGAATCTTTGCTCTGATTTCCTAAATCGGTTGTATTCCGACTGAGTTTAATATGATATTTATTATTATCTCTGAATTTTCTATAATTAGAGGTTAATGGCGCCACGATTAGCAATCCTCCCTGTTCCTTCAACACAATAGCAGGATGATCATATGTCATTTCACTCCCATAATTCCCGAAAAAATCAACATAAACAATACTACCCTTAGAATAATTCCGATACTTTCTTCTTACAGCTGTCTCTTTATCTTTCACATAACGCTCAAATCCTAACAACCACCTAATGCTACTTTCCAATCGTTTCGTTCTAAAATTGTGAGTTAGCTTCTCTTTCGCATCGTAAAAATCAAGAAATAGCTGTGGTTCATCGATAATGTGCTTATTGTCCGCACCCTTACCTCCTAAATTAGGATCAAATCGGGTCATCGCCAAGTATTTTTCTCTATCTCGCATCTCAACCACTCCTCATTTGCTGTATTGCTATTATATCACATAAGCAGTGCTAAAGGCGTAGTTTTTTTACATATATTACAAAATATACGAATCAGGGGTGATTATGCTATGATAAGGGGTGAAAAAGGAGGAATCCCCATGCAAAAAGATATCCATGTGGTTGGCGCTATCATCCAAAAGAACGGTAAAATCCTCTGCGTCCAACGTGCAGATTCCGCTGTCAACGGCGCCGATTGGGAGTTTCCTGGTGGCAAAATCGAACCTGGCGAAACACCGGAACAAGCACTCATCCGCGAAGTTCAAGAGGAAATCGGCTGTGAGATCACGGTAACCGAGGCTTTCGATCACACCGTTTATGCCTACGAATTCGCCAACGTCCACCTCACTTGTTTTCTTTGTGAACTCGTTGCTGGCGAACCGATCTTGCATGTTCACCAAGCAATGAAATGGCTCGACACTAGCGAAATGCTTCACTTGAAGTGGTCACCAGCCAATCTCCCCGCTGTTGAAAAATTGCAGAAAAAAGACGCCTAATCGCGCTGACTAGGCATCTTTTTGCGTTATCTTCGTGCTTTACTTACTTTCAATTTTTTCCCTTTAACCGTCACAGTTTGCATCGCTTTCACAACTTGTGCGCCCTTGCCGTTTAGAATCTCAACAAACGACACGTTATCCTCAATCGTGATAATCCCGATATCATCCGCGCTAACTCCGTCCAACTTCGCGATCGTCCCAACGAAATCCACCGCGCGCAACTTCTTCTTCTTACCACCATTAAAATAAATCTTCATAATATCTTTACTCAGCGCTGCGCTCTTATCCTTCTTCACGACTGGCGCTTCTTCCATTTTCTCATCAAAAGCTTGTTTTCGGGCTGCAACAATCGCCTCATTTGGCAAATCAACTTGCGGAATTTCAAAGCCAATATACTCCTCGATTTCACCGATAAAACGATTCTCAAACGGCGTTACAAAAGTGATTGCTTTACCACTCCGACCCGCTCTGCCCGTACGCCCAGTCCGATGCACATAACTTTCTTTTTCAAGCGGCACATCGTAATTCACCACAAGCGAAATGTTCTCAATATCGATTCCGCGCGCCGCCACATCTGTCGCCACTAAAAAGCGAAACATCCCGCGTTTAAAATCATTCATCACGCCAAAACGATCTTCTTGCGTCAAACCACCGTGAATCTTTTCAGCGGGATAGCCCATGCGGCGCAACTGATCATACGTGTCGTCCACGCGCTCTTGCGTCCGACAAAAAATAATCGCACTCTCCGGATTCTGCACAATCAACGTGTCACGTAACGCGACCATTTTGCGATCATCCTTCACCGTCACTTTTTCATGCGTAATATCCGCCGTTGTCAAACCTGTCGCAGCGATTTCCACGTGTTTTGGCGCCTTCATATATTTATCACTCAACACCGCAATATCCGTCGGTAACGTCGCTGAAAACAACATCGTCACGCGGTTTTTCGGCAACGCTTGAATAATCGCCTCAACCTGCTCAATAAAGCCCATGTTCAGCATCTCGTCCGCCTCATCAATGACCAAATAGCGCACCTTCTCAAGGCTCAGCGTACCTTTTTCAATATGATCCAGCGTCCGACCTGGCGTCCCAACAACCACATGACTTTTCTGCTTCAGCTCCAATTTTTGTTTCGCAAACGGAGACTTCCCGAAAATCGCCGTTGCCTTGATGCGTTTAAAACGACCAATATTCGTAAAATCCGCCTGAACTTGCGCAGCCAATTCCCGCGTCGGTTCCAAGACCAGCGCCTGCGGTTTATTCTCCTCCCAATCCACGAGTTCACAAATCGGAATCGCAAACGAAGCCGTCTTCCCGCTCCCTGTCTGCGCCTTCACCACAACATCCTGCCCATTCAAAACCAGCGGCACAACCTCACGCTGAACCTCCGTGGCCTCCGTATAACCTAACCCTGCCAACGCCTTCTCTATCTCCGAACTTATATTATCAAATCTCATTATTCTACCTCAATCTTTTTTTGTGTTTTTTTAAGTATAACATGAAAAGCTGAGGGAGCCCGTTAGATCCGAAAAAATTTTGAACAGGCGCAAGAAAAATCAATAAAGGTAGGCAATCTCACTACGCTCCATTGCATATTGATTCTCTAAATCAAAGCAGAGTACGCTTTGAAAGTTCGTCAACAATTTTTTTGGAGGCTGTGTAAATTTCGAGGATCTGGCTCCCGAAGCTGGATCCGGAGGCGACAAACACGATTCCCAACATGGATCGATTACTCCCTACGTTCGTACTCATATTGAGGCTCTAAGGAGATACACTACATTTCCTAAGACCCACAACAAAGCTGAAACGGCCCGTTAGATCCGAAAAAAATTGTTAGGGGCCGCAGGAAAAATCCGCAAAGGTAGGCAATCTCACTACGTTCCATTGCATATTGATTCTCTAAATCAAAGCACAATACGCTTTGAAAGTTCATCAACAATTTTTTTGAAGGGCACGAAATTTTCGAGGATCTGGCCGTTGAAGCTGGATCCGGAGGTGCCAAACATAATTCCCAACATGGATCGATTACTCCCTACGTTCGTACTCATATTGAGGCTCTAAGGAAATACACTACATTTCCTAAGACCCACAACAAACCTAAGACCTCCCGCTAGAGCCGAAAAAATTGTTAGGGACCACAGGAAAAATCCACAAAGGATGGATCGATTACTCCTTGCGTTCGTACTCATATTAAGGCTCTAAGAAAACACACTACATTTCCCAAGACCCACATCAAACAAGTTTGCCAACTACCCTCCCACATATTATACTTAAAGAAAAACAGCTCTTGGAAGGAGCAAACTAATGAAGAAATCTACACTAATAACCTCAGTCATCATCATCATCCTTTTTTCAGTTGGCGTTTTCTGGACAGTTCACGCCTTAAATAAAGAAGCGGAAACACCAACAAAAGCACCGCTCCAAGCACTCACCGCAACCGATGTCACAAGCTTGTCCAAACAAACCCAATCCACACTCCAAGCCCTAGCTAATTCAGGTGGCAACTCAGCATCTCAAAAAGACTTAGCCACGCTTGTCAAAAACACAAAAAAATTCAAACTTACCGATGATGCCAACAGCAACTACGTCAAAAATCTAACCGCTTGCCTCGAAACGCTACAACAATATAAAACCGGCAAAGCGGACAAAAAAGCGCTCGGCAAAGTTTATCCTACTTTTGTTACAAATGAAGCCAAACTAAAAAATATCACAAAAACAACCCAATACCAATGGTTCTACGCCGCAGCTGCCAATTACGAACAAGGCTTGAAAGAAAAAGGCGTTATCACGCTAACTATGGTCGGCGATAACTCATTCGGAACCTATCCAGAAACACCCGAGCACCTCAAATTTGATAATGTTTTCAAGAAAAATAATGGCACAAACACCTATGTTTACCAAAACTGCCTACCATGGTTTAAATCGGATGACTATACTGTTATCAACGCCGAAAGTGCCTTCACCAACGCCACCAAAGCTGAAGTCAAAATGTGGCGCATAAAGAGTGACCCAGCTCACGTTGCCTTCCTGCCAGCAAGCGGAATCGAAGCAGCAAATCTGGCGAATAATCACACCATGGATTACTTCCAAGTCGGCTATGATGACACACTAAAAGCGTTCAAAGACAACAATATTCCCGTTTTCAACAAAAATATGCCCCTCATTACAAAAATTGGCGGTATCGAAACAATCCTACTCGGCTACGATTGCCGTTCCAGCCAACAATCGCCGAGCTATCTTGCCAAAATCGAGGCGGACGTTAAAAAATACAAGAAAAAAGATAATCTTGTGATCGTCAATATGCATTGGGGCGTCGAATATCACGAAACACCCGTTGATTATCAAACCCAATATGGACACGCGATTATCGATGCAGGCGCAGATATCATCATGGGATCACACCCACATCGCCTAGAAAGCATCGAAAAATACAACGGCAAATACATCGTTTACAGCATGGGCGATTTCGCTTTTGGCGCCGATCCAACCTTACTTTCCCGTATGACATCGATGTTCCGATTGCGCTTCACAGAAGATAATGGTAAAGTAGTTCTTAAAAACATGTCCATCGTGCCAACTTACGAAAATTCAGACGGTAGCCTAAACGAAAACAACTACCAACCACTTCCCGTTTTTGGCGCCGATGCAAAGAAAATTGTGAACGAATTAATCCGAATAAGTAAACCCGTGCAAGGTGGGGTTACAGAATATGATTATTTCGATCCGTTCTTATAGAAAGAAGGAAACCATTTGAAAGAAATATTTCAACTTTTAAAAGAAGGTAATAAATCCGCACTCACCGCGGCGATTGTGAACGTCCTTGTCTCGATCATTAAAGGAATAACCTATGTCTTTACCGGCAACGTTGCCATGTTCGCCGAAACACTACACAGTCTAGGCGATGCTGCCAATCAATTTTTTGTATTCGTTGGCTCGGCTCTCAGTAAAAAACGCCCAACGAAGCGATTTCCTAATGGCTTTGGCCGTGTTGTAAATCTCGTGCTCCTTGGCGCCGTTCTTATCGTTGGTATCATGGCGTTTGAGACGATCAAAGAAGGGATTTCGCACATTTTCCATCCGACAGAATCGACAGGTTTCCTCATTAATCTTCTCGTTTTGGCTGTTTGTACTATTCTCGAAGGTTTTGTGCTTGTAAAAGCGATGCATGAGATCACACATGATGTTGGTCTGAAATCACGTGGTCTAAAGCTTTTCAAAGATAGCATCGCGAATTTTGGGAAGGCTAAAGCCGCAACTCGACTCGTTTTTCTTGAAGATTCGGTTGCAACTGGTGGCGGACTTCTTGCAATGATCGCCATCATCATCTCGTATTACACACCTTACCATCAAGCAGAAGGAATTGCCTCTGCACTGATCGGCGTTATGATGTTCTTCGTTGTTGGGAAAGTATTCCTCGACAATGCGGCTGGTGCGATCGGCGAATCTGATGAAGTTATGCAAGTCCAAATCGGACAACTTGTCATGAGCGACCCTGATGTGCAAGATATTCAAGTCATCACCGTTTTAAAAGAAGGTGATTTTTTCCACGTTGAAGTAGAAGTTGAACTCGATCCCCATATGACGCTTGCTGAAGTAGATGACGTCAAGGACCGGCTCGAGGAAAATATTTTGACTGTGAAAGGCGTCGTGGATGTTCTCGTTTCGTTCGATGAAGACGATGCGATTCGTAGCTGGGAATACGGCGACGGTCGCTAAATTCCTAATAAGGCTGTAAAAAAGAGTTGCTATATTCTTTTTTACAGTCTTATTTTATTCTCAAGTTAGCTATACAAATAAAGGAAGCGCAATCATTTCTAACGCATCTCATTTACCCGCAAAATACTTCCTTTTTATGAAAGTTTTCGATTGACTCTTTACTCGATTTGCCCTATAATCAAATAGTTAATTAAGTTAACTAATTACTTTTAAATCAGAAGGAGATTGAACATGACACAAACTACGCAAGCGGAAAAACCTGTAGATATTCAGGGGAAACCTTATAATCGTATGTTATTAATGACAGTAATGCTTGTGGGGGCATTCGTTGCTATCTTAAACCAAACGATTCTATCAACAGCACTTCCACATATTATGGTCGATTTAAACATCACCGCGTCAACAGGGCAATGGCTAACAACAGCTTTCCTACTTACTAACGGGATCATGATTCCTATTACCGCGATGTTAATCGGTAAAATTAATTCAAAAACGCTATTTTTAACAGCCATGATCGTCTTTACGGTGGGTACAGTTATCTCTGCTTTCTCAGATAGCTTTGCGTTACTACTAACTGGACGTATTATTCAAGCAGCTGGGGCCGGAATTCTAATGCCTCTTATGCAAACGATTTTTCTACTTATCTTCCCACCAGATCGTCGTGGGGCGGCAATGGGTATGGTCGGATTAGTTATCGCTTTTGCGCCAGCTATCGGGCCCACTTTATCAGGTTGGATCGTTGACAGCTATGATTGGCACATGCTTTTCATCATCTTGATCCCAATCGCAGTTATTGATATTATCTTCGCTTTCTTCGCTATGAGAAAAGTGGTAGAACTGACAAATCCGAAAATCGATATTCTCTCGATTGCGCTTTCTACGATCGGTTTCGGTGCTCTACTTTACGGATTCAGTAGCGCGGGTACAGACGGTTGGACAGACGGCCTTGTGCTTACAATGTTCGCAGCAGGTGTAGTTGGCATTATTTTATTCGTATGGCGCCAACTTGTTATGGAAAAACCAATGCTCGAACTTCGCGTTTTCAAATCACCAGTTTTCACGTTATCAACCATTATTAGTGCGATCGTCATGATGTCAATGATCGGCGCAGAAATCGTATTACCGCTTTACATTCAAAATATTCTCGGTGAAACCGCGCTACACTCCGGATTATTACTACTTCCAGGTGCGATCGTGATGGGTGTTATGAGCCCGATTACCGGTATTATTTTCGATAAAATTGGTCCGAAGTTGCTCGCCATCGTTGGTATGACTTTACTCGTGGCTGGTACAATTCCGTTCATGTTCTTAACAAAAGACACGTCAACTATGTACATCATTGTCTTCTACGCCGTGCGTTTCTTCGGTATTTCGATGGTTATGATGCCGATGTCAACAGCTGGTATGAACTCATTGCCACTGAACATGATGAGTCACGGTACCGCAGTCAACAACACGATTCGTCAAGTTGCCGGCTCGATTGGTACAGCGATCTTGATTACAGTATTAAGTAACGTAACGAAAAATAACATGCCTGGAAAAGCGTTGGCAATGACTGATCCACAAGGATTCCAAAGCCAAGCACTAACAGCAAATCTTGACGGTATGAAAGCAGCATTCATCGTGGCTGTAGCCTTCGCAGTTATTGGCTTGATTTTAAGCCTGTTCGTGAAAGATATTCGTCCTCAAGGTAAGAAAAGCGTAAGTAAATAACATGAAAAGAAACGCAGTGCTGATTCATTTCTCAGCGCTGCGTTTCTTTCGTTTCCGGTCTACGATAATCAAGACAATAATTGTAATCAAGCAAAAAAAACTATATATATCCGAAATTTTCTCTGGTACTAAACGCGTCACCAAAAATCCAGATCCTGATAGTACAAATAAAATCCAAAATCTACGGTCATCTGTCATTTACGTGTTGCCTCCTCTTTCTTCTCTCCTCATTTAACCTTATTTTAAAATAAAAATCAACCTGCTCAAAAAAGTATGCTAAGATAGTAAAAAAGCTTTCTAACTTAAGAAAAGGGTGTTTTGGATGGAATTTGTTTTGATTTTGTTGCCGATCTTCGGAATTTTCGCGATTGGGTTTATTGGGCAGAAAACGCTCAAATTTGATATCCCCAATTTATCGAAGTTAACGCTGTATTTAATGTCGCCATTTTTGGCGTTTAATACGTTTTACACGAATAAATTAACGATCGATTACGCTTACTTACTCATTTTTGTTGTGGGGCTTTGTCTGTCGATTATTGCGATTGTTTATGTGATTGCGAAAGTGATGAACTATGATATTCAAGATGCATGCGCGATGATTTTGGCGTCTGCTTTTATGAATAATGGGAATTACGGGACGCCAGTGGTTCTGCTGATTTTTGGCGCAGCTGGGCTTGATATCGCGGTTATTTTGATGGTGCTGCAACAGCTTGCGATGAGCACGATTGGGGTGTTTTTCGCCGCGCGCGGAAGTTCGCAAAATGCGGGGATGAAAATGGTGTGGCAACGGGTTGTGCGGATGCCAGTTGCTTATGGAGCGCTACTTGGGATTCTACTGCAATTGGTACATTTCCCGGTTCCAACAAGCGTGATGACATGTGTGAAACTCGTTGGGGATGCCGCAATACCGACGATTATGATTGTACTTGGGATGCAACTCGCGGTTATCTCGTTTCGCCGAATTGATATTCCGAAAGTCTCGATTTCGCTTATTTTACGACTGCTCATTTCACCGATGATTGCCGTTTTATTCACGCTTATTTTGCCTGTTGATACGATGACAAAACAGATTATGATACTGCTCGCGGCAATGCCAACTGCTGCTAACACAACTTTACTCGCAGTGCAATTCAATACGAAGCCCGATCTTGTTTCCAGCACGACTTTTATTAGTACGGTCCTTAGCATCGTCACAATTCCGACAATTTTATGGATCCTATTTTCCTAGAAACTACTGACATTAAAAAAGAGGTGTGATATAGTTAACATTCTGAAGTAAGTACAGCACCTACGAAAACACCGAACCCTGCACTGGGCAAGGTGTTGTTTCGTGTCCGCATAGTCAAATGTGATTCTATGAACTAGGAGTGTGTCTATTTGAAAAATTTAATTGTTGCCTCGGAATATCGCAAACTGAAACTACTACAGATGTTGTTTAATGCCCCACAAAATTACCAGAAAAAACAACTTGCCTCCTTGCTACACTGCTCTATCAAAACTTTAGAAAGTGATATCGAGTCACTACAAGGGCTTATCGATAAAGATATCGCTTACGTCTATGAAAATGAAGCTAGATATATCATGCTCGACGTCGGCGAACATGTCAATTTTGCTTATCTATACGCGTTAATCATAAGTAACTCCCATCTTTACCTGCTTGCAGACGACACGTTACGAAGCGCGGAAATGAACTTATCTGAATGGGCCGAACAAAATTATAGCAGTGTCCCTACGATGTATCGCCGTATTCGCCAAATCGATGACTATCTTTCTGAATGTAACCTCGTTTTAGAGACGCGACCGCTAGCCATTAAAGGGCCCGAAGTCAACCTCCGTTTTTTCTATTATCACATCTACAGCAAGGCCTATCCCTATACTGAATGGCAATTTCCCGATATCCCCTACGAAACATTGAATCAGTTTATTATTCAAATCGAAGCTTTCTACCACATTCGTTTCTCACTTTCTTCACGGATTAAATACGCCATCTCACTTGCAGTAGCTTTAACCCGCATCAAGCAAGATTCTGCATTTATTTCCAAAAAACATTACCTCGATTGTTGGGATAATATCACAGCTGATCAGCCCGATGGCGCCACGATTGACTATACCCTACTTGAAGATATCATAGGTTGTCCGCTCTCAAAAGATGAACGTTTTTTCACTATTATCATGGCCTCATGGAGCCACTTCACACATACGAGCAGCTACTTCTCCAAAGCACGCGCAAAACATGGCCCTAATGTATATGCCCCTAATCATATGCTGGCATCTGAGCTAACTGGTATTTTAAATCAACACCACACTCCCAATACAGAACTTGCAATTACAGAAACGATTGATTTTCTATTCAGATTTACCTTCCTCGATAAAATGAACTTCCTACCAGACATTCCACGACCACAGAATTCACCAGAAGAAATCCAACTACGTGACCAGATTCGCAAAATTTTAACGAAATACGAGACCCATACCGATTTTCGCTATATTCGCTCTAATAAGCCGCTCATCATCAATCATTTAGTAGATATTTATAGTATTTTAATGAAGCAAACACCGCCCTATGACACACTTCACATTAAAGTTATCTCCGAAAATGGTCATTTATGGGAAGAGTATCTTCGCAGTGAGATTAAAAAGAAATATTCCAAAGATCAAGTACGACTCTGCCATGATACAATTTCTCATCAGCCTAAGCCACACATTGATTTAATTATCAGCGATTTTCCGTTTTATGAACAGCCTGATATCGAAGCAGACGGCCTACTCTGGAACATCCCGCCTTCGCCCACAGATTTTGCGCAATTGGATATGGTTTTAGAGCGCCAGAAAGTATATTAAAAAAGAGAGCTGGGCATTTAACGTCCAACTCTCTTCTTTATTTTTAAGGAATCAACAAAATTTTACCGGTGCTTTTTCTACTTTCTAGCAAATCATGTGCGGCTTTTCCTTCTGATAGGGAGAATTTCCGCGGCTGATTTACTGTTATTTTACCGCTACTAATCATTTCAAATAGAGCATGTGAGCGCTTGATTCGCTCGTCTTTACTCGTCAAGAAGCTCCATAAATCGCCGCCAGTCAAGGTTTTGGAAGTGTCCATCAACATCCGCGGATCCACTGCGCTCGGATCACCGCCCGACATACCATAAAAAACGACCGTCCCTTTATCACGTACTGCCGAAAAGCTATCCATCAGCGTTGAGCCTACAGAATCATACGCAACATCGATTTTGCCAGCGAGTTTTTCAGCCCAATTATCGCTATATAGCAAAACTTCTTCTGCTCCTAGCTTGCGTGCCACTTCGGCTTTTTCTTCACTGGAAGTAAGGCCAATAACCTGACCGCCGAGCGAGGTGATGATTTGCGTCAACATTTGGCCGACACCGCCTGCCACCGCATGAACGAGCGCCACGTCACCGTATTTTATCGCGTAGCTATCTTTTGCTAAGTAACTTGCCGTCAAACCTTGCAGCAACACAGAAGCTGCGACGTCATCACGAATAGCAGCTGGAATCGGAATCGCTTTGGATACGGGAACTGCTACAAGCTCGGCATTCGCAAGCGGCACATCTACAAAAGCAACACGATCGCCCGCCGCAAATTCCGTCACGCCTTCGCCAATCGCTACAACAACGCCCGCGCCTTCGTAACCCAGCACATATGGCGGCTCACCAACAATATGGTAGTTCCCTTTTCGACGATAAATATCCGCAAAATTGAGTCCAATCGCAGTCGTACTAAGTAAGATCTCACCTTTTTGCGCCGTGGCATCTGGAACATCTACATATTGCAATACATCTGAATTCCCAAACTCGTTAAACACCAATGCTTTCATAAAAAATCGTCTCCTTATATGTAAGAAAAGCCCGCAAAATCTCTCAGCGCGCCACCAAACACTCATTTCCGTCGTTAAAAGCTCCGTTCCAGTGCTCTCGTACAAGTCGTACACTCCGCGCTGGTACTCGCTTTTGCCTAGGTACTAAGCATTTGGTGACGTGCTCAGTTTTTGCGGTTCAGACTAGTTATTGCCAGGTTCCAACTCTAAATCACTAGCACTACTTTTCCAGAACCTTATTCCGCAGCTGACGCTTGTTTCGCTTCCGCCTCTGCTTTTTCACGCATCCGTTCCCGAACGCCTTTTTTCTTAATTTGTTTACTACGCAATTGACCACACGCAGCATCAATATCCGTCCCATGCTCGCGACGAACAACGCAGTTTATGCCTTTACGTTTCAATGTTTCGTAAAACGCGTCGATCACCGTATCATCACTTCGTTGGTACTGATCGTGCTCATCAACCGGATTGTACGGAATCAAGTTTACCCATGCCAGGTGGCGCTTCTCACCAATTAAAGCCGCCAGTTCAAGCGCTTCTTGTCTGTGATCATTGACATCTTTTAGCATAATATACTCATACGTAATACGGCGATTCGTTTTCTCCAAATAATATTCGACCGCTTCCATCAACGTTTCTAGCGGATACGTCTTGTTAATACGCATAACGTGTGTCCGCAAATCATTGTTTGGTGCATGTAGAGATACGGCCAAATTGACGCGAATATCCTCATTTGCAAAATCGATAATACGCGGTGCCAAGCCACTTGTTGATACAGTAATATGACGCGCTCCGATTGCCAGACCCTTCTGATCATTCACAACACGAAGGAAATCCATCACGTTATCATAGTTATCAAACGGCTCGCCGATACCCATAACCACGATATGACTCACACGCTCGCCTTGCCCTTTAGAATCCAAGTAAAGCTGTACATTCATGATTTGTTCCACAATCTCACCGGCATTCAGATCACGCTGTTTCTTAAGCAACCCACTCGCACAAAAAGTACAACCGATATTACATCCCACTTGCGTCGTTACACAAACACTAAGTCCGTAAGAATGCGTCATCATAACCGTTTCGATTAAGTTTCCATCCGATAACTGGAATAAATATTTCGTCGTGCCATCTTTAGATTCCTGTTTAATTTGTTCATTCAATGTGTGCATTAAGAAATGTTCTTCCAGCATATCCACACATGTTTTATTTAAGTTCGACATCTGCGAAAATTCAGTGACACGTTTGACATAAAGCCAGTCCCACACTTGCGTTGCGCGGAATCTTTTCTCGCCCTTTTCTTCAAACCAGTCGCCAAGCTGCGCCATCGTTAACCCGTAAATCGAGCTTTTTTCCATTCTTCAAAAACCTCTTTTCAAAATTTCATTACCCTTATCCAAATTATAACGGTTTTAACGTCTCACCGCAAGGCTTGCTTTGCGGCATATTGGGCGTGAAGTTCCGCTGTTTTGAAGAATGGCCGCGTCACATCTGCTTCCCCAATGAACAATTCTAATTCCGTATACCCCAAGACAACGCCCTGCGCCTCTTTTACACTCACCTTTTTCCGGTAATAGTCAACGTATTCGCCTGCTAATATTCTCATTAAACTATTCAAAAAAAAACGGTTCTATAATAAATGTTGGGGTAGAAAATAATCTACCTCAGCATTTTTTTGTTCTCATTTCAAGACAAAAAAATACACAGTAATATCAAAATCCTTTAAGATAAAAGTGACGAAACCCAATCCAAAGGAGCGATATTACCATGCCAGACCATTTTATCATACAACTCATCGGTTTAGAAAATAAAAACATCCAACTTCTTGATTATTCGATTGAAAATCATATCTGCCACATTCATATCCAACTAAAACGAAAAAAACATGCCTGCCCCTCTTGTAAAACACGGACAGATCGCATTAAAGACTATCGTACGCACACTTTCCAACATCTAAAAGTCGCAGAAAAACGTGTCTATGTGTACTATCGAAAACGCAGATATGTTTGTTCCTGCGGAAAATCATTTGATGAAAAAAATCAAGGACTTGTGGCACGCTATCAGCGTTTTTCAACGCTTTGGCACCAAGCGGCCCTTTTTCATAGTATTTCCGCTCCGTCCTTTACCTATACTGCTAAAACATTTGGAACAACCGCACCTAAAATTATGCGCCTATTCGACGCGCGCACAGAAACCTTTTCCTCGCCTCCCGTCGCTCTTCCTAAGGTGATCGCTATCGATGAGTTCAAGGGAGATACCGACAAAGGTAAATTCCAACTCATTATCGCTGACCCCATGACTCGTCGCCCCATTGATATCTTAGAAAACCGTCGCGCCAAAACCATTCAACGTTATTTAAGAGAACGCGGGCAGCAGGTAGAGATGGTTATCATGGATTTGAGTTCGACCTTCAAAAACGCTGTGCAACAAGCCCTTGACAAACCAGTTATTATTGCCGATTCTTTCCACTTCTCTCGCTACATCTATTGGGCACTGAATAAAGTCCGCATTCGTGTTCAACAACATTTTTCAGAAAAAGATCGCAAGCACGGCAAACGCATACAAAAACTCCTTTTTAAGCGATCTCACAAGCTGGACACAGCGCAAAAAAGCATCATTCGCCGTTACTTAAGCTTGCACCCTGATCTACAAACCGCCTACACCATCAAGGAAGCCTATCAGGCTTGGTTCGATGCCAATAAAGCACAAGAACGCCACGACGTTCGTCAATCCTTACACGATTTCTATCAACTCGTACAAGACAAACAGCTTCCAGAATTCATAACAGCTATCGGCACTTTCCGTCGCTGGGAAACAGAAATCATCAATGCCTTCATTTACCCACATCTGTCCAATGGCTTCGTAGAAGGAATTAACAACCGAACCAAGGTTATCAAGCGCACTTCTTATGGCTATCAAAACTTTTCACGATTCCGCGCTAAAATACTTGCCCAGCACTTTATCAAAGATTTTGACATTTCTGTAGGCTAAAAAGAGGTACAAGCCACTATTTCCCTAGCTTGTACCTCGATATTTCACCCCAACAATTGACAAAGAGCCAAAAAAACATACAAAAGTATGTTTTAGACGGTAGAAAAATTACTTTATCTGATACTCCACCAAAATTCAGTGTGTCGGCAAATCCTTACTTAACTTTATAAGCACGGTTCCTGCCCTATCCCACATCTCATTCATCATATCATAATAGCTATCATCCATTGTAACGTCCACAAGCATCTTTGTCTGATCGCCTACTGGTTCAAAGATATACTGCTCAAGCATATCCGCAAATGCAGCAACTTCAACATATTTTCCATCATTGATTTCACCCAAAAATGAGAATTTGATCTCTTTCGCTGGTTCAAAAACGACCACTTTAGAAACTAGTCCATTTCCCGCTGTATCAACAAAATTAACCGTTGCATTAAGTGCCATATCACCAGTATAAGTCGATCCTTCATGAAAAGCAGCTGCCCATTTTTCATACTTACTACGATCAATAACTAATTCCCAAGCTTCTTCTGGTCTGCAATCAAGCATAAACTCTTTTTTTATGTGTTTCATTTTTAACTCTCCTTCTGATATCATTTTATAGTTTCATTGTAGTACATCTGGAATTTACTAACAAGCAAAAGGTGATCCAGTAGACTAATCACCCTCTATTTAATAAATAAATGCTGCCACAATCGCGTCCACCGTCGTATTTTCGTGCAAATCGCTATGTTGCGCATTTTCCCCCGTCACAACCTGCTCGCTATAAGTGGCAACTGTATCATCAAAAATTAAACGTGAGGATAACGCGCTCCCAACAGGTACAACCCCGTCCGATACACCGTCCGAATCCAGATCTCCCGCAATCGATAGCACTTGCAATTTTGCATCTAAATTCTTACTTTCCGCAATGTATTTCTTCAATTCCGCCGTCTGGCTCGCTACGCCCGAACTATCCGTCGTCGTTACATTATCATCCGCATCCAAATCATTAAACGGCGTTCCGATCACTACTAGTTTTTCCATCGTAGGAGCCGAATCATCCGCCAATTCTTCCGCATAAGTAGTCAGCGCCAATCCACCGTTGGAGTGCCCAATCGCGCTGTATTGCGTCATATTATATTTTTTCTGAATATCCTTAATCACCGCGTTCACCCACTCGGCTTCTTTGGCAATCGGTGCGTCATTATTCTCAAATACTATTTGGATAAACGGGTTTTTCGATTTAGAACTCAGCGTTCCTTGATATTCAAGCGTCCCGTCTTTTTTCACGACGACAATAATCTTGTCCGTGGACTTGCCATACGTCGATGTAATCCGAGAAATCATGTCATTAAATGAGTTGGCCGTACCATGCGTCCCGTGAACGAGCACGATCGGTGTCGTATTCGATAAGTCAACATCACTAACCCTCGCAGAATACGCCTTAATCGATCCAAATACCGCCACCGCTAAAAATAAAGCTCCCCCAAACAACACTAATTTCCGCCACATATCCCATCAATCCTTCCGATTCATTCTTATACTCTTACTTTACCCAAAAAAGATGAACAAATTATTACCAAAATATTAGGTTTTAAAGAAGTTTTGCCGACAAATTAAGTTTTTATGTTTAGTATCAGATTTATTGTTTTAGTTTTCATCATGTCAGAAGATTTTTATTCTCTGGTAGAATCGAAGCTTTTACTTTTTCTCATATTTTATGCTCTTATCGGTTTCGCCTGCTCGCTAACGCTCCTAGCCATATTGGAGGACTTTGGTTTTCTGGGTCTTATTTGTTCTGCGGTTTTTCATGTTACCTGCTACAGGCGTTTTGGTTTTCCGCGTATCTATCTGTTTTGAGGTTATTCCTCATTTTCCATTGCAATCGTCCACTGATGGATTACATGCTCGTTTCACTCTCATGCATATTGAGGCTCTAATTCAGCACAGTACGCTTCATAAGAGCCACAACAATTACTTTGACACATAGAGTAATCCATGCTATTATTACTCTATCAGATAGAACACTGTGCGCGCAGTTGTATTTTTGAATACTTTGGAGGTTTTAAAAATGATAACTATTAAAAAACATGTCAATCAATTATTTAGCGATATTCCAGCTACGGAGGAAAGTTTATTTATGAAAGAGGAGATTCTTCGTGGACTCGAGGACAAAGTTGAGATCCTAATGGTCCAAGGGAAGTCAGAAGAGGACGCGATCAATAAAGCGATTGTCGAACTTGGCGATTTAACGGATTTACGTATGGAACTGGCCGAAGCTCGTGTGAAACCGCCTAAATCGTATCTTGCTTGGACGCATTTCCAGTTCTCAATCGTTGGCGCAGCACTCATCATCGGCTTACTGCTCTTCATCAATGTCTATTACACGCCTACTGTTCTGTGGGTCGTTTTCCCAGCGTTTGCAATCGTTTGGTGGCCACTCGCCATGTACTTTAGATGTCTGCGTGTCCAAGGGGAGGTCATGAATTGAAAGGTTTAGTCAGTTTTTCTATCGTTGGCAGCGCGATCTGTATGTTTTTCCTAGTCATGCTTAACTATTTCCTAACACCCGCGCTCGATTGGAGCATTTACCCATGTATCGCCCTACTTCTGTGGCCCTTATCCATGTATTTCGTTTACCGCCAAAATTTGAAACAGTTCGCATTCTTCACAAGCTCCGTCTTTATTATCCTGCTAACTGTCATCAACTTACGCGAAACACCCGATGTACTTTGGGTTCTATACGCCCTTTATCCGCTTGTTTTCTGGCCTGTTTTTACAGCGTTCGGGAAAAAAGCTTATACAATGACTGTCGCTGTGATTGGCGCTACAGCAACGATTATCTATTACGCATTGCTTAACATTGCCTTTTCGCCAAGCTATCCATGGGTCATCGCAATTATTTTTGCAGTCGGTTGGTGGCCTTTATCGCTATACCATGCCAAAAACAGAAGCTTTTTCACCTTCTCCATTCAAGCGAGCATTTGGATTAGCGCCTTTGTTATCGGTATGAACTGGGCCTTTTCACCAAGCGTGATTTGGGCGATTTATCCGATTTTTGCGGTTGTGTGGTGGCCTTTATCCATGTACTTTTTTAGTGCAAAACGTCACATGACATCTTTATAATTCCGCTCATGTATGGTACATTCAAATAGAAGCCAAAATTTTATTTGAAGGAGTCATTGTGAAAATGGAAAATCAATTAGATGAAAAAGCTGTTTTACGCGCGCAGTTAACGAATCCGCGTTGGATGACACTGACGCTCGCCATTATTTGTACGTTGTTCGCCTTGTTTACCTTACTCGGCGTGTTAGTCCTGTTTAGGCTTTCCAGCGAAGGAATCAAGCCAGAAGCGCTCCATGCCTTACTAATCGCAAAAATCTTGGCGTCTATATTCTGTATCCTTTACGCCATATTTGCCTTACTTCTATTCAATAATTTTTCAAAACTAAGAAAAGGTATCGTTGTTCCGAAAATGCTCTACTTTGCGTTAAGTGTATTCGTTATCCTATCCGCAGCAAATAGCATCTTCAGTGGACAACTAGGCGGCGTCTTTTTACCCCTTATTATTTTATTATTCGCCATCAAAATCATCTTAGATCTCGGAAAGCTAAAGTAATTAACAAAAAAGATAAAATCCTACTTACATGGTAGCGTTTTATCTTTTTTATTTGCTTTTTTGTGTTTTTACCGACAAATTTAAGGGTATTATGTAAAATAAATTACCAGAAAACCTTAAATGTGTCTAAATTAAAAACAAAGGAGCGTGAATTACCATGAAAAAATATTGGATTACTTTTCTATTAGCTTTGTTCCTATTACTTGGTGTTAGCAGTAGTACATTCGCCCAAACGGTGTCCGAACAAAATACCTCCTTGAACAACTGGCAAATATCTTTGACTGGTAAGGCCTTTCCCAGCTCCAATATCGTGCTGAAAACGACATTATCCGAGCAAGAACGCACCACCCAGCAAAACGTTTTAGCGAAATTAAACAAAGATCCGAACAAAGATTATCTATTTTCAAACGTGACCGCCTGGAAAACGAACTCCATACAAATAACCATCATCGCAACCAACATCGAAAAAATGGCAACGTTGTATCAGACCCCTAACTCGATTTATTATCAAAATGCCTCCTTTAAGCAAGACATCCTCTATGCCCTTCAATGGTTTTATACGAATATCTACAATGAGAACGTCACAAATGCCTATGGAAACTGGTATGACTGGCAAATTGGCACTCCCATTTCACTTGTAAATACACTCACCCTCATGAAAAAAGACATCCCTCCGACCCAATTGCAAAATCACTTGAAAGCTATCGATCACTTTGAACCAGCGACTGCTGACGATCGTTATATTGGAACTGGCGCTAATCGGATAAACAAAGGCTTTATTGTGAGTATGGTTGGTGTCCTTAGTGGCAACCAAGCCAAAATCGATCTCGGTGCTGAAATTACAAAACGCGTCTATACGCCAGTTACTTCTGGTGATGGCTTTTATGCAGATGGCTCTTTTATTCAACATACAAATACGCCATACACATCGGGTTACGGCGCCGAAGTTCTCGCCCGTAGCGCTGATTTTTACCAATTATTCGCTGGTACAACAACGCTCGGTAGCTTCCGTTCTCTACCAACCATCTTCACATATCTCGATTCTACTTACTTACCAGTGTTCTATAAAGGTGAGGTGCTCGACATGACCCGTGGCCGTGCCGCTTCACTAAAAGCCATTCCGAACGAGCAGGTGGCCAATACAATGCTTTACGATATGTATACAATCAGCCAAAAAAATTCCAATGCGACGTATCGAGGTAAATACGCTAACATTCTGAAGTCCTCCATTACTAAGCAATCTGAGAAAACCACTTTTTATAAAAATCTTACCGTCGCACAAGCGCAAACTTTCCAAAATGTACTGGCCAATCCGAATATTCCTGCTACCTATCCAGCGCGAACACAAAATAAAATGATGGGTGGCGCTAGCCAAATGATCGACACAAAGCCTGGATATGTTGCAGGCCTAGCAATGTTTTCTAAAAAGGTATCTGCTTTTGAAAGTATCGCAGGGCAAAACATGCTCGGCCACTACACAGGAACGGGCGCCCTCTATCTTTATAACGGCGACGAATCGTTCAAAGGAAACTACTATCCAACTGTTGATATGACAAGTCTCGCAGGTACAACAACCGATCATAAAACAAAGCCAGTTACAGTTGATAACGCCAAATACCTCAATCCCGTAGCTTGGTCTGGCGGCGTAAGTGATGACCAAAATGGCTCTGCAACAATGCAATATAATATGAAAAATGTGACTGGAAGCACACTCGGCGCACAAAAATCCTGGTTCTTTTTAAACGGTAAAATTGTTGCTCTCGGCTCTGGCATTACGTCAACAGAAAGCCTCAACACCGAGACTATCGTCGAAAATCGCAAGTTGGTCAACACGAATCTCAATAGCTTTGTCGTTAGCGGTCAAACGCTTAACCTCGGCCAAACGAAAACAATCGCAAACACAAAATGGGCCTATCTAAACGGTGCGATTCCGAGCCAAAATATCGGCTATGTCTTCCCAACCGCCACGACAGTCACAGCTTACAAAAAAACGAAATCTGGGAATTGGAATACAATAAACACCCGTAACCGTAGCGAATTAGTAGGCGAAAACTACGCAGGCATCACGATTTCTCACGGACAGAAGCCAACAAATAAATCGTACAGCTACATCTTGCTTCCAGGCAAAACTAAGCAAGCAACCGAAGCCTACAGTAAGCAAATCGACGTCGAAATTCGGGCAAACAATCTAAATCAGCAGGCAATTTTCGATAAATCACAAAACCTCTGGATCAGCAATTTCCGCCAACCCAGTACCCTAAACGGCGTCGTAGCTCAGACTCGTGGATCCATGATGATCCGTAAATCAGCAACGCTTGAAAAAATCACGCTATCCGACCCTTCGCAGGAACAAAACAGCATCGCATTCCTAGTACCTAAACAAACAGGACATAAACTCAAAACTAAATCCACAGAAGCAAGCGTAACAACACAAGGCACAAACTGGCGGATTCAAGTAAATACCACTGCTAAAAATGGCAAATCGTTTCATGTTACTTTTGGGAAATAATGAAAGCACAAAAATAACGCCAGATCTGAGAAATATCAGTCCGGCGTTATTTTTCTATTTTAGCCCTCAATGCAATCAATAAACGCTGCATAATCCGTCAAACTCAGAATATCTTCACTATCATGTTCATTTAGCACATAATAAAGATAACTAAAAACCTTCAACTCGGTACTCACATTCGGGTTCACACAAGCTACTAAAGCATTATGCACAAGCGTCCCGTCCACCAAAACGGCCTCAGCAAGATGCACAAATACCGCAAAAAAAGCTTGATTGCGCTGCGTCGTACAATGCGGTAAAGCCAGATGGTTAATCACTAAATTATTTCCTTTTTGCTCACGTTCCTGAATTTTCATTGCTTCATCTGAACTTAAAATATCACGAGCTTCTAGTTCCCTGCAAATCCCCTGAACGATCGTATTCCAATCTTCTTCTGGCGCATTATGATAGTCCATCGCCAAATTCTCTGGGAAAAACGTCCGAATATTTTTGCGCACATCGATTTTTTCTAACGTATCTTGAATCGAGCGTAATTCCGCCTTCGTGATGACCTGCTTAATATCAATGCAAGCTACATCCGTCTCAAATTCCTGAAACGTCGCGTGGTTATTTAAAATCAATTTAATATCCTGATCTTGCAACGTTGTCTGTAATTCTTGGCGGTGCATGACGACAATAATCTCGATACTCTGCAGTTCTTTTTCAATCATCTGTTTATTAATACTCGCAACAGCGTATTGGTCGGAAAACAAGATAACTTTCGCCGCGGACTGCTTGATTCGCTCCATCGCACACGAAAAATAGAGACCAATCAGATCGATATCATACAATTCGATGCCAAATACCTCATTCGCACTACTCACAAACGCAATACTCAAGTCAAAAGCCAGTGGATATACCGCTTTAATATTTGAGATATTGTGCAGCTTCCGGTCGTGCAGGATAATCGGATACGCGATGCTCCGCTTCAAATGCCCGACTAATTGCTCGACTAGCTCCAAATCATAAACAGGCGTACTATATTGCTCTGCCAATCCTTGCAATATTTCTTGCACTTTTTGAGGAGAAACCGCAGCGCTTTTTCGTTGTTGCGCCTCCATGAAAAATGCCATGAGACCTCGTGCTTCAGCCTGTTTATCCTGACCTACCAACTGTTGATGCCAGTCCATATTTGGCTCATCCTCCAAAATACTGGCCGCCAAAATCAAGCTCGCTAAATGCGCGGAATGAATATTCGGATAATAAAGAGCTCCATCTACCTTCCTGATTCCATCCAATAAAGTCGCATAATCATTCACTGAAATACCCAGCCGCTCGCAAAAAAAAGGAGGATTTTTATCGATCAAATTAGCTAGTAAAATCATTTTTCGAAACGGCGATTCATCTAAATAATGTCCGTAATTCGGCTTTGACTTGATCTGCAAGCGATTCTCATAGTGCCCACGTAAAAAAACAATTTTCTCCGATATAAGCGCTTTTGACAAAAATAAGGTTGCCGCTAAATCATCAAGCGTCCTGAAATCATGACGCAATAGCTCCAGCAAAATAAGTTCATCATCATACATTGATTGGTGCAAAAGATTCGTATAAGCCGCTTTATCTCGAATGTCTAACTGATACCCACCTGCTTGACTCGAGGTAATTTCGCCAATCGTTTGGAGAATATGATTGATCTGGGAAATATCACGCAAAATCGTTCTTTTTGAAGTTCCCGTTAATTTCGCGAGTTCTAAACCGCTTGCTTTTTCATTTTCTAACCGATCCATGATTTGTACTTGCCGCTGATTTAGCATCCCTTTTACCTCCTTAACGTCTGAATTGCTTGATTCATTCGCTCTAAACCGTCTACTAGCTTACTGCGCGAACATGCCACATTCATCCGCAAAAATCCCGGTCCTCCGTAGGTTTCCCCTGGCATAATTGCTACTTTTCCAACGTGTATTAGCGCCTCTTGCAATGCGTCTTTCGTCACGCCAAGCGCAGATACATCGAGCCAAGCCAAGTAAGTTCCTTCTGGTATTTCAAAACGAATTTCCGGTATATGATTCGTAATATAATTTTTCAAAAAGTGCATATTATTTTCTAAATGGATCACCAGTTCATCGACGTAATCGGCGCTTTCATTATAGCTCGCCATCGTCGCGTACATGCCTAAAATGCTGACAGATGAAAGGGCATCACGCGCTTTTAATTGCTTCAAAAACGCCGCTCGCAAAGTCGCATCTGGCACTAATAAATAGGAACCAATGAGACCTGGCGTGTTCATTGTCTTACTCGCCGATGTACAAATACACATATTCACAGGATTCTCAGCCAAACTCAGAATCGGTGTATACTGCGCGTTTCCATACACAATATCCATATGAATATCATCTGAAATGATAAAAATATGATGGCGTTCACAAATTTCGATAACCTTCGCGAGTTCTGCTTTATCAAAAACACGCCCCGTTGGATTATGCGGGTTGGTAAGCAACAAAATTTTAGCACCTTTCAATTGCTTCTCCAAACGCTCAAAATCAATACAATACTTCCCATTATCCCATACAAGTTCATTTTCGACTAGCTCGCGGTTATTTTCTTCAATCAAGCTGTAAAAAGCATCATACATCGGTGAAAAAACAACGACGCGATCCCATTCTTCACTTTTCAGACGTATTAAAACCGAAATCGCGTAACACACTGTTGGGCTATAAAGAACCCAATCCTTGTCAACGTGTGCATTAAATCGCGTCTGATACCAATTCGTAATACTCCCTTTAAAAGCATCGTGATTCCACCTCGAATAACCAAAAACCCCGTGCGCCACTCTCGCTTGAATTGCCTCAAGAACTGGCGTTGGCACCTGAAATTCTGTATCCGAAATCGAAAACGGCAGCAAATCATGCTCCCCAAAACGGTCCTCAATGTAATCCCACTGCGTACAATATGTATTTTTACGATCAATGACTTCATTAAAATCATATTTTCCCATGCTTATGTCCCGTCCTTTCTATGGAAAAGCTCAGCGCGTCCGCCGAGCCTCAAACTTCATCCTATATAGCGACAAATCGCCTCATGTTTTTCTGAGTGATATCCTGCCAAGAAATGATCCAACAATGCAGCCAAGCTATCATAATCCGAGCGTGAAATCATCGAAGAATTTGCGTGTAAATAGCGCGTCGGTAAGCAGAACGCCACAACAGGTCGTCCGCCACCCATCACATTATAACGACCACCATCCGTCGCACCCGTCTTCATCGTGCAAAACTGCATAGGTTCGCCAATACTCTTAGCTGTATCAATCATGTCTTGTTTTAATTTTTGATGTGGAATATAGCGTTTATCAAAAAGCGCTAACGCCGCACCCGATCCTAGTTTCAACGGGAATTTTATCCGATCGAATCCAGGCGTATCACCTGCAACCATCGTATCAATCACGATCGCAATATCAGGCTGGATCGCTTCCGCCGAAGTTTGCGCCCCGCGAAGTCCAACCTCCTCTTGCACCGTCGCCACCGCATAAAGCGTAATCTCCTCATTCTCACACCGTTTGAAAAGTTCCGCCACAAGTGCGCATCCAGCCCGGTTATCAAGCGCTTTTCCCAAAATTCGGTCTGGCGTTAACTCCGCAAAATTCGGCTCAGGGCAAACGAAATCACCGATCGCCACGCCCATCTCTGCCACCATTTCCGCTGAATCCGCGCCGATATCAATAAACATCGCGTCATGCTCCATCGGCCTCGCTTTATCCGCCTCACTCAAAGCGTGCGGGGCAATCGAACCAATAATCCCTGCCACTTTTCCCGTCTCCGTCCGAATTTCGACACGGTGGTTCAGCATACTCTGAGTCCACCACGAACCGACCGTATCAAACGAGATAAATCCATCATCTGATATATGTTTCACGATAAATCCGACCTCATCCATGTGCGCAATAATCGCCACTTTCGGCCCCTTTGAACCTTTGCGCGCAATAAAACTCCCCAATCCATCAAACGTAATTTCATCCGCCTGATCGACCAGCTCCTTATACAAAATTTCGCGGATTTCTTGCTCGTCACCACTAGTCCCCGATGCCATCACCAGTTGTTTCAGTAAATTCGTCTCCATCTTTTAATTTCGCCTCTTTCCGTTTTAACCACCACGTTTTCAGAACAATAATTAGGAAAATATTTAATGCTAATCCAAATGCTAAAACAAGATAGAACCAGTACCATGGCGACATCAAGCCAATAAGCGGGTCGAAAATACCGATCCCAGGTGCTAGCCTTTGAACGCCGAACATAATCGTTAACATCCCCGCTATTCCGCCGCTAAGCGTATTTGCAGTAATCATCGGTAGTGGCGCCGCAAGTGCATATGGAATCGCAGGCTCCGTCGCAACCGTCGAACCAACGATAATCGAACTGATCGCCGCGCCTTTTTCTTGTTTTGTAAATAATTTTGGTGCGATAAAAGTCGAGATTCCAGCGGCCATTGGAGGCATCAACGCTACAACACCAACGATCGCGTACCAGTCATAAATTCCTTTGTCGAGTAACGAGAAACAGAAGAACCAAGCTGTTTTGTTTACCGGTCCACCCATGTCAAACGCAAGCATCGCGCCAACGAGGAAGGCTGCGGCAAGTTTCATTTCAGTCGGAATCGTGTTTAAAAAGTGCAACATTCCGTCCATCATACCGCCCATTACAGGTCCCAATACGTAAAATGTGAGCGTACCAAAAATAAATAATGTCACAAATGGGATCAACATCGAACCAAGCAGCGGTTGCAACGCCTTGCCCAGCTTCACTTTTCGGAAGTATTTCACAAAATAACCAATCGCTAGTCCCAGAACCACCGCACCTAAAAATCCAGCACCCGACTCCGTTCCAAGCATCGTATTGTCATTCGCTAAATAGGTGACCAAAAATGCTGGTGCAAATGCAGGCTTATCGCCAATCGAGCTCGCAATATACGCACCCATAATCGGAATCATGAACTTGAATCCTAAATAACCGATCGTCTCAACAACCCAGGCAAACGACGGGTCTCCATTCGCCATATCGACATACGGCATCCCAAACTGCACAAGCATGTTTGCAATCGCAACGAGCAAACCACCACCAATAACGAACGGTAATGCCGCTGAAACTCCCGCCATCAAGTGACTCATCACGCTTCCCGTTGGTACATCTTGCTGTCCCATTTTGATGTTGCTGTCCGCCGTAAATAACGTCGCTTTGCTTTCCAAATCATCGTAAATCGTCTCGATCTGTTTCAAAGCATCCGAAACCTTGAGTTCCACAACCTTCTTATTTGCAAAACGGAATCGGTCTTCCTCACTAATCGTCCGTCCAAGCGCCAGAATCACATAATCCGCCGCCTTAATTTCAGCCGGTGTTAAATGGTTCTCAACACCACTCGCACCTTGCGTCTCCACTTTTATCGTGTAACCTAATGAAACTGCCTTGCGCTCTAACGCCTCTGCCACCATGTATGTATGGGCAATTCCCGCAGGACAATTCGTAATCGCAACAATATTTAAACTCGCCATCTAACTCTCTCCCTTTTTACGAAATAACGCCTTGAACTAGCGCCAAAATCTCACTTTCCGTCCCTGTTTTCAACTGACCAACGAACTCTGGATCCATCAATTTCCGGCTTAACTGCGACAACAATCGTAAATGTTCTTGCCCACCGGTTTCCGGCACAAGCAGACAAATCCAGCAATACACTGGCTGATCATCCATTGCTTCCCAAGCCACCGCATTTTCCCCGCGTCCCACTAAAACGCCGACTTCCTTCACAAAAGCTGATTTCGCATGAGGGATCGCGATTCCCCCACCAAATCCTGTAGTCGACTCCTCTTCACGCAAACATAAATCCTTATAAAATCCCGCAGCATCCGAGACCTTGCCGTTTTTAACCGCCAAATCCGCAAACTCTTGCAAAATTTCTGCTTTCGTCTTCCCTTGCATCGCTACATTAATTCCACTTACACTCATGATTTCCATTCATCTCAACTCCAGCTTCTTTTTGTATTCCTACTTAATAACGTTCTCTTGTACTATTTCAGTATAGTTGATAACGCTTACTAAAAAAACAACAGAAATGTCACACCCGTGATGACATAATACGCAGGAATTCATTTAAAGTTCTGTTTATCACTAAAAATATTGTTTGCGAATCGAATATATGAGCTGATCAACCATATGTGAAACTTTTATGAACATTTTGTCTGGAAAGTATGATAATCCCAATTTTTTTCATCTAACGTTGCAGAAAGTGACTGGTATTTTCTGATTTGTGATTTCAACATAGCATTCTGTAAATATACTAAATGATATATTTCCAACTTATACACATCGTTTTTTAGTCACTATCTAAATTTAAAGTATCAATAGATATTTTTCGAATTTCAGAATAAATAACTTTTTCACCACTATACATCCATTCCAATCTAGATTGCCTTTTACTAGTTCACCCGCTAAACTAAAATTAGAACTAAAAAGGGAGGAATCATTAATGAAACAGTTTTTCAACAAACGCTTTGCTGCTCTAGTCATTATTTTTGCAGTCTTTTTTGCATCTTTTGCACCAGCAGCGAACGCTAGTATCTTGAACCCGGCTATTTACACAGTCTCTGGAACAGTATACGCAGATACAAATGGCAATGGCGTGATGGAATTACACAACTTGGACTTACCACTCGCGAACATGTCCGTAACGCTTCACAAAACACTGGCGGACGCGCAAGCAGGAACAAATATCGTTGCTAGCGCTAAAACAAATGCAGTCGGTGTTTACAACTTCACGAAACTCGCAAAAGGGAGCTACTTCATCAAATACGGCGCAGAAACAACAACAAAACCAGTCGTACAAGGCAATTCGGCAACAGACGCAGCTGGCAAAAAAATCCCAGGCATCGCGGCAATCACAATCAACACATTGAACGTCATCACTTGGGCAGACTTAGCAACCAAGAAAACAACAAACCTAACAATGACACCATTTGAAGATTTAAATGGGAATGGAACAAAAGACAGCAACGAATCCATTTTAAATGGTAAAACACTTATCTTCATCAATTTAGAAAAAACAGCCGATCTCATTTCAAGCGGTCGTCTATCACAACTTGATTTAAATTCTAAAATCATGGGCGCGCTCGGCGGTAGCTTAGATATCGAAGACGCCATTCTTTTTAGAACAAGCAGTAAAGGTGCCGCAATCACAATGCCAAACGTTGAGCCAGGCATGTACGTGATGGTCCGTTCACCATTTAATCTAACAGTTGGCGACTTACTCGGTAACATCGACAAAGTAACGGCCATTATCGACATCATTTCTGGCGGAGACATTCAAGGCATCCTAGACAATCCAACATTACTCGACACAGACGATATCTCAACAACACCGAACAACGACTACATCAAAGCACTTGCAAACTTCCTACCAAAAGCAATTAAAGCCGTAGAAAAAGTAGATGTAGAAAAAGTGCTAGGTACAGACGCTGCAACAAGTGTCAATTCAACGCTTACAGAAGTTCAATCCGTTGCAACACTTCTAAACCACATCCCAGCCATGCGTTTTGCAAAAGTCGACATCTGGGGTAATTCCTATGACCTGACAGCTCTAAAATTCACACAAACAACAGACTTCCAATTCGGAATTCGTAAACTTCCAGTCATCACTGGTGATCTTTTCGTGGATAAAAACAAGAACGGCAAAAAAGACCTACTAGAGTTTGGTAAAGCGACTAAAGTAACAGCTTATGATGCAAACGGAAACGTCATCCAATCCGTAACAACATCCTCGCTTATTACCAAATTCACACTAGATAAGTTAGCATTTGATAAAACAATCTACATCGGTATTGACGGCACAAACGCCTACAGCCCTGTTTATACAGGAATCGTACCTCCAGCGCTACAAGGTTTACGCCTAGTTGGAGCCTACACATTCGATTCGAAGAGTAGCATTCAAGAAATTAAACAAAATATTCCTTTGCTACCGTAATTCGAAAAGCCGTTATTGGATGTTTTAGCGCCCAATAACGGCTTTTTTTTTGCGTTTTAATTCATTTTTAAAGCTGATTTCGTATTTTTGTAAGCATTTAGACTTTTTTGTAAAATAAATACTTTTCGTGCGTATGATCTGGTATAATAGCAATAGAGAAGTGTGAGATGGTTGGCTAGTCCTAATGAAGGGGTGATGCCATATCTTGATTTGTGAGACTAGGGCAAAACTCGACATAAAGCAAAACCGCCATCGATTACTTCGGGTAGGGCAAAAAATTCTGCTTTACACAAATCGAGCGAAAGCGTTTGTATTCAGGAGATTCGGTGGAAGCCGGAAGCGGAGCATACTGGTGTATGTGAGAACCGGAAGTCCGCCGAATCTCCTGAATACGAGCGCTTGCCGCCGATTTATCTAGGGTATGTTCCAGACTCTTATGTCCGTATATGAAGCTCTAACCCTTGCAATTTCCTTTGCAATGCTTGTGCTCTGTATTGACCGCGACAAAGACAAAAAGAGATAACCGTCCCTACTTTGACCAAAAAGTAACGGTTATCTCTTAACGTTATAATACGGCCACCGTCTCAGGCGGCTCTGACTGGAAGGTTGTGTTGTCGCGCAACCTTCTTTTCATGTTCATTATAGCAAATCATTCTTTAGCCAAACAGAGTACTCTATTTACCCCCTAAATTCGTAATTCTACGTTTGATTAGCATATAAACTGCTGTTAGAATAGCACCTAATCCAGCTGTCATCGGAATAATCGGCATCGTGTCACCTGTTTTTGGAAGATCCGCTTTTTCAGTAGTAGCTTCTGGTTTCGAGTTTCCTGTTTTATCAGAAGTCCCTACAGTTCCTATTGGTTCAGGAAGTTCTGGTTTCTTATCAATTTTCTCAGGTACAACGATTATTTCTTTATCTGGATCAGTCACCTCAGGCGCAGTTTCTGTCTCGCCAAGCGTCACGTTTGTAGCCGTTGCCCAATTATTAAGTGGCACGATCGTGTAAACAATGTCCTTCTTTAATTCGCCATCCATGAGGTCAAAAATACCCGTCATACCTTGGCGCGATGAATAACGATACTGCGCAATAAGCGTCGTTCCATCTGCACCTCTTAGCTCCACTTGGCGTCCTGCTAGCAAATCCATCTCTGGATCCTTATCCAGCGTTAATTCAAACGACTTGGCATCGATTCCCGCTACATCAGCAATAACTAATGGCGCGATTTCTTTTGCTACGAATGAAGCATTCTGAACGTTTGTCCAATTAGAACTCACCGTGTATGTCACGCCTGGCGCCAATTTCTCACCAGTGGCAAGGCGGAATTTCGGTGCTTGCCGACGATCCGATGCTTGCGTGAAAGGTACATAATTCGCCGTAAATACTTCGCCGTTATCACCTGTAATCGTGACACTCCGATCGCGCAATGATGAAATAACTTGATATTGCTTACCAGCTACGTCACGATTGGCGTCATCGATCACAAACGCTTGATCCCCGCGCCCGCCCGCATATGCCGCGATAATGTTCGCGTAATCCACCACACCATCCGCTTGGAATGACTCGAGTTCAAACGTGTCGTTCGTCACTTGCGCCGTATTTCGGATATTAATTTTGGCACCACTACCAACAAAAGTTTCGACTGGCATTCCTTTATAGCTAAGCGTATAAGTTTTTCCAGGTTCTTGAATCGTCACAGGGACAATGTATGTGCTCTTAGATCCCGACTTCAAACGCGGCACATTCACAATACTCAAGCCATCACTGAACACAAAATTTTTCTTAATCGCATCTAAATTGCTATCCGCAACCTCATCAGCCGGAAGCGCCTCTGGAAAAATGATTTGCAACGTCATCGCGTTTAGCGACTCAATCTTGTACGCCGCTTCTTGTCCCAACGTAACATCCGCATTTGTCGCCCAATTATTTTGTGGCAAAATTTCATACACAACCTCTGGATGAAGTGTCCCACCACCGGTCACATCAAAAGTCCCCGTCGCACCTTGACGCGAAGAAAAACGATAACTCGCGCTCAACTCACTTCCGTCTGAGCCTTTTAGTTTCACACTGCGTCCAGCAAGCAAGTCCATCTTTGGATCTTCCGCTAGCGTCAGTTTAAACGAATTCGCATCTACAAATTCCGCAGAAGCAATCGCTAACGGTGCCATCTGGCGTGCCGTGAACGTATTATTAGCAATATTCGCCCAGTTGGAAGTCACCGTATACATCACGCCCGGCGTCAATTTCTCACCAGCTGGCAAACGGAACTTCGGTGCTTGGCGGCGATCCGATGCTTGCGTGAAAGGCACATAATTCGCCGTATACGAATCTCCATTTGACCCAGTTATCGTTACGCTGCGATCACGCAATGACGAAATAACTTGGAATTTCTGTCCAGCGGCATCTTCATTTGCATCGTTCACTACAAACGCTTGGTCCCCGCGTCCACCAGCATACGCTGCGATAATGTTCGCATAATCCACCACACCATCCGCTTGGAATGACTCGAGTTCAAACGTGTCGTTCGTCACTTGATTTGTATCCCGAATCGGTAGCTTCACATTGCTACCCGTAAAGTTCTGCGTCGCGCCACCTTTATAGCTAAGCGTGTAAGTTTCCCCAGGATTTTGAATCGTCACTGGTACAATATACGTATCCGTCGAGCCCGATTTCAAGCGCGGCACATTCACAATTTCTAGCCCTCCGCTAAACGCGAAATGTTCTTTTATAGCATCTAAATTAGCGTCCGCTACATCCTCAGCAGGCAACGTTCTATCGAATTTGATCTGAATGGTCATCGCATTTAGAGAACGCAACTCCGTGATTTCAGCGTTCGTCGTCGCATTCGCCACCATAGCAGCAGCTTGAATCGTCCCCATTTGTGGCCCCACACCAGCGATGATCGTCGTAGCCACCAGTATAGAAGATAAAACTTTCTTTGATTGTGTCATTTTAAACGCTCCTTTTTATTTCAAAATTTATCCTAACACCATCATAGTCCTTAGATATAAATTCCAAATAAGCTGGATATTAAATATTTATTAACACCTATTAACTCTCAAAAAAAACGCCCTAAAAACAGATTCAAAGATCCACTTCTAGAGCGTGCGTGATATTTTTAGTTCACATGTGCTTTCAAAAACTCATAAATACCTTCTTCTTCATTCGACGCTGTAATAAAGTCAACGTGTTCCTTCTCATAAGCTTTTTATATTGCTCCAAAAATCATTTTTTTCTCACGCTTAAAAAATTATGATAGAATCCCTAAAATCGATCTTTCATGGCTTATACTTAATTTATAAAGATACAAACCCCTTACAAACAAAATCCCCTTTCACCTGAATACCCCTCTATCGCGTGAATCCCCTTACCATAGAGGTCATTTATTAATAATTAGGAGGAATCCCCCACATGAAAAAACTAATGGCCCTATTTTTAATACTACCTTTACTCGCATCAACACTACTTTTCCCGGTTCATACCGATGCGACTGCAATGAATTTCTCAGTGAATGCTATTATTCCTGACAACCAAATTGACAAATCAAAGAGCTATTTCGACTTGCGAATCGCACCTGGTGAAGAGCAAACTGTCCATGTAACCATGACAAACGAGACGGATAAAGAGCTAACTGTGCTCACTTCTGTTAATACTGCTACGACAAACGATAACGGGATTGTTGATTACAGCCAGGAAAAGCCCAAGCTCGATAACACGCTGAAACATCCTATCGCTGAGTTCACCGAATCCGCTGGTGAAGTAGTTATTCCCGCAAATTCGAGTAAAGACTATCCCATCAAAATTACGATGCCCAACGAGAAGATAGACGGTACTATTTTAGGCGGAATTTACTTCAAAGAAAAGAATCAGGCAAAAAAAGAGACACAATCGAAAGAAATTCAAATCGAGAATCAATATGCTTACGTTATCGGCATGATGCTATCTCAAAATGACACCGAAATCAAGGCGGATCTAGCTTTAAATGACATCACGCCAACGCAGATTAACTACCGAAATGTTGTTACTGCTAACCTTCAAAATACCGAAGCCACCATACTAAAAGACCTCGATGTACAGGCTGAAATTTTCAAGAAGGATGGTACGAAAGTTTTACATGAAGCTACCAAAAACAACATGCGTATGGCACCAAACTCCAATTTTAACTTTCCAATTAGCTGGGGAACCGATGAGTTCAAAGCTGGTAAATATCGTATGGACATGATTGCAACAAGTGGCAAGCAGGTTTGGCAATGGTCTGAATATTTCACAATACACGATGACACTGCAAAAAAATTAAATGATAAAGCGCTCGATATCGAACCTGATTACACTTGGCTTTATATTGTTGCTGGCTCCTTGCTTGCGCTTCTAATCCTTCTCCTCGTATTCCTATGGGGTAGAAAATCTAAGAAGAAGGAAGAAGAATAAGCTAACTCTCCAAACTGCTCTTTAAAACGAGCAGTTTTTTATATGTATATGACCATTTCTGCTAGCTATTTCGTCCGAATTGAACTTCCTTTTATATTATCTACAATTCAGTGAATTTTTCTCTCATAAATGCAATATATCTTTGCTTTTTAATATGAAATTTAACTTATTAATCCTAGCATTACCGGAAACAACACAACTAGACGATGTAATAACGGCTCTGTTTTTAGTTCTAAAAAACACTTTATATTTGATAGATGAACTCTGTAAATCCTCCAACCTTCTATATAACACTCACCTGTTACCATTAAATAAACAACAATTCCGGCTAAATTACCTGCCTTTTTGACTATATTGCCATTTTCCAAGCTAGCTTATACAATGGCATCAAAGGTTGCGGCACAGCACTCACTTTTTTGTATACAAACGAACCGCAATCTCCAAATTTTAAAGGGGGAATTTTACCAATGAAACACCATCTCGGGAAAAAGTTATTAGCCTTTGTTCTGATTTTAGTGATGGCGATTAGTGTTTTCGCACCTGCAGCCAATGCATCTTTTCTAAATCCGTCGATCTACACGCTATCAGGAACAGTCTATGCTGACACAAACAGCAACGGCATCATGGAATTGCACAAATTGGATTTACCGCAAGCAAACATGACCGTAACATTGCACAAAACACAAGCCGATGCGATCGCTGGAACAAACGTAGCCGCGACCGCTAAAACAAATGCAGTAGGCGTTTACAACTTTACAAAATTACAAAAAGGGACCTACTTCGTCAAATACGGTACGGATGCATCCATTAAGCCGATCGCACAAAAAAATTCCGCATTAGATGCTGCTGGAAAGCAAATTCCAGGCGTGTCTAAAATTACGATTAACACGCTAAACATCGTTACTTGGGCAGACCTTGCAACAAAAAAAGTAACCAATTTAACGATGACACCATTCGAGGATTTGAATGTCAACGGCTTGAAAGATGCCAACGAATCCGTAATGAACGGTAAAACAATCATTTTCCTTAACCTAGAAAAGACAGCCGAATTAATTCAAAGCGGTCGCTTGTCAGAGTTTGACCTATCATCCAATATCACATCTGCTTTAAGCGGTTCTCTGGATATTGAAGACGCGATTCTTTTCAGAACTAGTAGCAAGCTTGCACCAATCGCGCTTCCAGAAGTGGACCCAGGCATGTACGTGATGATCCGCTCACCTTTTAATTTAACGCTTGGTGATCTTATCGGTAACCTCAAGAAAATCAATGCGCTCGTTGACATCATCTCTGGCGGCGATATCCAAAAACTACTTGATGATCCAACACTTCTTGACACTGGCGATGCCTCTACAACCCCAGACAACGAATACATCAAAGCTTTAGCAACATTCTTACCAAAAGCTATCGATGCAGTAGAAAAAGTAGACGTAGATAAGTATTTAGGTACACAAGCAGGAACTAGCGTTAACTCCGTGCTCGGCGATGCGAAATCAATCGCCAATCTACTAAATCATATCCCTGCTATGCGCTTTGCAAAAGTAGACATTTGGGGTAACACATACGATCTAACTGCTCTTAAATTTACTAAAACGACTAACTTTGACTTCGGAATTCGCAAGTTACCAACAATCAAAGGTAACCTTTACATCGATGCTAACAACAACGGCATCCTAGATTCTGGTGAAAAGAGTAAAGTCGTTGCTCTAACTATCTATGATAAAGATGGCAAAGTGTTGCGCACAGTCAACTCAGCATCATACACAACAGCCTTTACAATCGATAAAATTCCATTCAACACTGATTTATATCTAGGTGTCAGCGGAACAGACGCTTATGCACCAGTGTATAATGGCACCGTTCCTGAAGCGCTAAAAGGCATTCGTTTAGTTGGCAAATATAATTTCTCAACAAAAACTGCGGTTCAAAATATCCAACAAGATATTCGTTTACTGCCTTAATCTAAGTAAAAAAACGGATGAGATTCCAATGAATCCCATCCGTTTTTTTAGTGACTTGGAATCAACGACGTATAAATAATCTCATCCGCCACTTCTTCCTCTTCTAACAATTTCAACAATTTCTCCGCTGCAACCGCGCCCCATTTGTACTTTGAATACTCAATCGTTGCCAATCGCGGCTGTAAATATTGCCCGACTTCCGTATTATCAAACCCAATAATTTTCACGTCACGCCCAATTACCAGACTCGTGTTCGCGAAATAATTATACATGCCAATCGCCATCTCATCATTGAGCGTAAAAACCGCCACTGGCTCGCCAGTCCATTCCCGCTCGATTTGTTGCGCTGCCTTTTCACCCGTCACCTTCGAAAAATCACCTGGAATCACAATCACTTCCTCATCCCGAAAACGCTCTAACTCCGAAAGCGCCGCCCGCAAGCGTTCTTCACTATCATACGTGTTTGTTGGACCCGTCACAATATAGAATTTACCTGAAAAACCTGTTTTCAAATAGTCCACAGCAAGCGTTGCACCCGCCTTGTTATCAAGCAAAACCTGCCTCACATTTGGGTGCTCCACCTCGCGATCTAGCACGACGATTTTATGACCACGTCCCGCATATTCCAGCAATTCCTCCGTCGAAAATCCCATATCCAAAATAATCGCGCCATCAATCATTCGCTCAGGTAAAAACCGATGTGCTTTCTTACCGCTGCACACAATCAATTCATAACCCTTATCTAGCAACGTATCTGTTAGTCCGTGCAGAAGTTCCCCATAGAATACACCGCTATAGTTCGCCAAATAAATACCAACAATTTTCGTCTTGCGCGTTTTCAATGTTCGTGCTGCCATATTCGGAATGTAGTTTAATTCGTTTGCGATTGCCACAATTCGTTGTCTCGTTGCGTCAGTTACTTTCGGGCTGCCGTTTAACGCATAAGAAACAGTGGAAATCGAGACACCCGCTTTATTTGCTATATCTTTAATCCCAACCACTGCGATCCGCTCCTTGTTTACTTTTCTTTATTATGCACTATTTCACAGCCAAATGTCTATCTCCCACTGTATTTAAACCAAACAAAATGTAGCTTCCAAATCTGCTCCAATGAAAAGTTTAAAATCACCTGGATCACTTGTAAAATCTAAATTTGGCTTATAATAACGCAGATCCTCTTCGGTCAAACAAAACGTCACCACTCTCGCTTCACCTGGTGCCAAATCGATTTTAGAGAACCGTTTCAATTCCTTACGTGGCCGGCTCACTTTTCCAACAAGATCCTGCAAATATAGCGCCACAACTTCTTTTCCAGCGACTTCGCCGGTATTGGTCACCGTCACCGAAATCGTCAACGTGTCGCTTTTGGTGATGATATCGCTCGAAATTTTTAAATCAGTATATGCAAACGTCGTGTAACTCAACCCAAACCCAAAATCAAATAACGGCTGATTTGGAATATCAATATACTGCGATACATAATGTTCCTGCGCGTCCGCTGCATCCACTGGTCGCCCTGTATTCAAGTGATTATAGTACACCGGAATTTGCCCCGTTGTATACGGAAATGACATCGGCAACTTCCCATTTGGATTCACACGGCCCGCCAAAATATCGGCCACCGCATTTCCCGCTTCCGTCCCCGGAAACCAAGCTTCGACCAAAGCATCGCTCGCTTCAATCAAGCCATGTAAATCCAGTGGTCGACCATTGAAAAGTACCGTCACAACAGGTTTTCCAACCGCACGAATCGCTTCGATCATCGCGTACTGCGTCTCTGGTAAACGAATGGTCGCAATACTGTTTGCCTCACCACTCCGATCCGCCGACTCGCCAAGCGCCAACACAATCACATCCGCATCTTTTGCAACCCGAACCATCTCCGCAATTTCCGCTTCTGTCACATTTTCCGTATCAGCCGCGCCCGCGACATCCACCTGCGTAAACTGTTTCGCCATCCCATCATGCACCGAAATCGCGTCTTCCTTATCACCAAGCCATGACCAAGCGCCAAGCACATCTTGCGTCTTTGCAAGCGGTCCAACCAAAGCAATTTTCGTATCCACTGCAAGCGGTAATAAACCGTCCACATTTTTCAGCAACACCATCGCGTCCGCCGCAATCTCGCGCGCAGAATCCCGATGTTCCGCCGATAAAATATCCGTTTGTCGATCCTGCTTGCCCTTCAATCCACGATACGGGTCCTCAAATAAGCCGACATCATTTTTTAATTCCAGAATCCGCATCACAGCCTCATCAACCAACGCCACATCCGCCGTCCCGTCCGCTATCATACCTTCCAAATTCTCCAAATAGCACGTCGTCATCATTTCAATATCCACGCCCGCGCGCAACGCCTGCTCCGCCGCTTCCGCCGAATCAGCCGCCGTCCCGTGATTAATAATCTCCTTGACCGCGCCCCAATCCGAAATCAGCACACCATCGAAACCAAGCTCATCCCGCAACACGTCTCGCATCAACCACTCGTTTCCCGTCGCAGGCACACCGTCAACCACATTAAACGCCGTCATCACAAGCTTCGAACCCGCCTCAAGCGCCGCCACATATGCCGGTAAATAATTCTGGTACAACTCCCGCGTCGACATGTCCACCGTATTATACTCCCGTCCCGCCTCAGCCGCACCATACGCCGCAAAATGCTTCACACAAGCCGCCATTTTTTCATAGTTTTCCGAGAGCAACTCTGGGTCACCCTGATATCCACGCACAAAACTGGCTGCGAACTCACTATTCAAATGAGGATCTTCACCAGTTGACTCCATCACGCGCCCCCACCGAGGATCACGAACCAAGTCCACCATCGGAGAAAAAGTAACCTGCAAACCAGCTGCCGTCGCCTCTTTTGCCGAAACTGCCGCCATTTTCTCAGCCGCTTCCACATCCCAAGTCGCCCCAATCGCAAGCGGAATCGGGAAAATCGTCTTATAGCCATGCACGACGTCCGCCATAAAAATGAGCGGTATTCCCAATCGATTCGTTTCCAGATAGGCCTCTTGAATCGCGATCATCTCAATTGCCGTCGCCGATCCTAACACCGAACCAGCCCGTTCCGAAATTTCCGCCGTAATCCCCATCTCCGCCATAGGTCCCGTAATTTCCCCTTTCGTAATCGTTCCCTTATAAAACATCGGTGCCAATTGCAAAAGTTGTCCAACCTTCTCAGCCACCGTCATCCTTCCAAGTAATTGTCCTAACTCTTTCTTTTTCATAATACACATCCTCAAAATCAATTATTTCGAAACGTTTCTATCCAATCATACCAACAGTATAAGCGTTTTCTTTTCTCACGTCAAACAAATATCGATAAAATTATACAAATAAGCCTTGAAATTCCGAAATACTCCTTGAAATTTAATTTTTTTCCGAATTATTTCTTCCTATTAATGTCCCCAAAAGTAGTCCATAAATCGCTAAATATTTTACATTTAAGACTTGTAATCGATTACATTTCGCTTTATAATGATTCCATCGAAACGTTTCTATAAACAAGCACCAATTGCAAGACATAAAAATAAAAAGTTGGAGGAGAAGAAATGAAGAAAAAGTGGAGCATATTGTTGTTAACGATGGTTTTAACGCTAGGAGTGGCACTTGCAGGCTGTGGAAATTCAGACGATGCCGCCGACACAAAAGTATTGAACGTCTGGGCAATGGGAGATGAAGCCAAACAATTACCAAAACTCGCAAAAGAATTTGAGAAAGACACGGGAATAAAAGTGAAAGTACAAGCGATCCCTTGGGCTAACGCGCACGATAAGCTACTCACTGCTGTGGCTTCAAAATCAGGCCCCGATGTCGTTCAAATGGGAACAACCTGGATGCCCGAATTCGTGGCAGCTGGTGCACTGGAAGACCTTGATTCCTATACGGATAAATATGCAGAGTTAGAAGGCAAAAACTTCTTCGATGGCTCGGCGAAAACAACGAAATTTGATGACAAAACTTACGCAGTTCCTTGGTATGCCGATACTCGCGTGCTCTTTTACCGCACTGATATTTTGAAAAAAGCGGGCTACGATCATGCACCAAAAACGTGGGATGAGTTATCCGAAGTTGCTAAAAAACTCTCAGACCGCGGTGACGATATGTACGGCTTAAACATCGATGGCAAAGAACAAAGCCTAGGATTCATGTTCGGTCGTCAAAACGGTTCACCACTTTTCGATGATGCAAATAAACCCGTGTTCAATAAAAAACCGTTCGTTGATTCCGTATCTTATTTGAATAGCTTTTTCCAAAATGGCTCTGCGCCAAAAGCAGAACTAGGCCTTGACGTTGCCCAAACATTCGGCGGCGACGCAATTATTCCAATGTTCATCAGCGGTCCATGGATGGTAAAAGCCGTGAAAGATACCGTTCCAGATATCGACGGAAAATGGGCAACGGCAGTACTTCCAGCCAAAGAAAATAATACCTCAAGCTTAGGTGGAGCCAATTTAGCCGTTTTTAAATACGGTAAAAACAAAGACGATGCTGGGAAATTCCTGCAATTCATGAGCAAACCAGAAACACAACTCAAATGGATGGAACTAACGAATTCTCTACCTACCGTGCAAAAATCATGGGAAAACGAGACGCTAAAAGACGATCCTTTCTACAAAATATTCGGCGAACAAATGGCGAATGCAGAACCAATGCCGCTTATTCCCGAGTTTGAAGAAATTGCACAAGCCTACATGAAAAACTTCGAACAAATTTATCGTGGTGGCGCTGACGTGCAAGATCAAATGGATAATTTCAACAAAGAAGTTAACACCATTCTAAAAAATAATTAACTGTTCGGGGCAAAAGCAGCTGATAATGTCGCTCTTGCCCCAACTACATATTATGAGGAGGTTTACAATTTGCGTCGTTTTATGGATCAAAAAACACCGTATTTATTCATTTCACCAGCACTTTTACTTTTGATTATGTTCTCCCTTTTTCCAATCGTTATCGCTTTTGTCATCAGCTTCACCGACATAAATCTAGTTGGACTCGCTGACTGGTCAAAAATCAATTTTATCGGCTTAGAGAACTACAAAAATGTCTTATCCGATCCGATATTCTTAAAATCAATAGGTAACACGCTATTTTACGTTATCATCGGGGTACCTTTAGTTATCATTTGCTCACTCGGAATTGCGCTCATGATCAACTTCAGCCAAGCGAAGATTTTCCAATTTTTCCGATTAATTTTTTACACACCATCGATCACGAATGTCGTTGCTGTAGCTGTTGTTTGGAGCTATTTGTACAATCCACAATTCGGCCTCTTCAACTACTTACTATCCTTACTCGACTTACCCGCGGTGCCTTGGCTTCAAGATCCAACCATCGCCAAAATTTCCTTGATTATCCTCGCACTATGGCGTGCAATCGGGGTTAACATGATCATCTTTTTAGCTGCACTTCAAGGCATTCCGCGCGAATACTACGAAGCCGCACAACTTGACGGCGCCAATCGTTGGAAACAGCTAACTAACGTAACCGTTCCCTTACTTCGTTTTGCGATTTTCTTCGTTACCGTTACAACCATGATCGGTTGGCTACAATTTTTCGAAGAACCGTTTGTCATGACGCAAGGTGGGCCGCTTGATAGCACGACTTCCGTGGCGCTATTCATCTATCGAAACGGTTTCCAACTAAGTAAATTTGGATACGCTGCAGCAGGTTCCTTTATCCTGTTTATCGCGATTATCATTATTACCATTGTCCAGTTTAAAATTCAAAATCGTCATAGCGACACCCAAATGTAGGAGGAGTGAAAAAAATGAATCAATATGCACACAAATCGCGCGGTGCCAAGTGGCTCGTAGGTATTATTTTAGCAGTTGGCGGATTTTTCATGATCCTTCCCTTCATCTGGATGGTGCTCTCATCAGTCAAAACCGACGCAGAAATCCTGCAAATCCCACCAACGATTTGGCCCGAAACATTCACATGGGACAACTTCAAAATGCTCTTTACCGAACTTAATTTCAGCGTTTATTTACGCAACACACTCGTTATCGTCCTGTTTTCCTTCATCGGCCTATTTCTAAATGCGATGGCAGGTTATGGATTTGCGAAGTTCTCATTTCGCGGCAAAAACAAGATGTTCTACATGGTTCTTGCTACGATGATGATTCCTGGGCAGGTCACAATGATCCCCGTTTACCTCATCCTGAACATGTTTGGACTTACAAATACGATGACAGGTATTGTCCTACCAGGCCTTGTCGGCGCCTTCGGAATCTTCTTGTTCCGACAGTTCATGTCGACAATTCCTGATGAGCTCATGGAAGCCGCTAGACTAGATGGTGCCAGCGAATTTTTCATCTTTTGGAAAATTATCTTACCGATTTCCCGCCCAGTCCTAGCCGTTCAAGGAATCCTGACCTTCATCGCAGGTTGGAACTCCTTCCTATGGCCACTGATCATCGCAAACGACGAAAAATACTACACATTATCCGTAGGTCTATCCCTATTAAAAGGCCAATACTCAAGCAACTACGCACTCCAAATGGCCGGCTCTACCTTCATGGTTATCCCGATTATCTTGATTTTCATGATGTTCCAAAAATACATTTTGAAAGGATTCAACGTTTCCGGATTAAAATAACAAATAAAAATGCCGCCACATCATGTAGCGGCATTTTTTTCATTCTATTATTTCGTAAAACATCTCCATCGCATGCTGATTATACGCCACATAATCAAATTCTTTAGTAGGTCTATCTTCGTCCAGCGCACGCAAAATCCCCTCCACCAAACTCTCTTTCGAATTCGAAATTAACAAACCATAACCATCCTCCAAAATACTCCGCGATCCTGGGATATCCGTTGCCACAATCGCCTTCCGCAAAATCAACGCCTCCAGCAATACCATTGGTTGTCCTTCATGATTCGATGGCAAAATAAATACGTCGCACCGCTTCAATAATGGAAATGGATTGACCACTTGTCCAAGCAATGTAACATGTTCCTCCAAGCCCAGTTCCCGAATCACTTCCGCCAGCTCTCCCTTCAATTCCCCATTACCAACCAACACTAATTTTGCATCATTCCGCCTCACAACAACCTCTTTAAAAGCCTCAATCAACATTCGCTGATTCTTTTCAGGAGAAAGCCTGCCCATGGTCATAAAGTAAAAGCTATTCTCATCTAGCGCAACATCTAACGTTTCATCCGCAGCCTTAAGCACAGCCTCATAATCCAGTGAATTATGAACATAAACCATTTTTTCCGAACTATTTTCCACTAAATGTCGCAATTTGGCCTCGTTCAAATCTCGCGTATGCTCCGCCACCGAAACGATTTTATCAAAATAATTATACAGTAAGAAAATCACATTTAAATCCACCCGATGCTTATAGTCCACACCTAATTTTTTGCGATATTCTTGCATCATCTCGTTATGCTGATAAATCAATTTCTGGTTAGCCCCACTCGTCGCAAGCAACAAGGTCCAATACTTAAAATAACCATCAAAATCAATCGCAATATCAATCTTCGTCTCCCCTAAAATACGCCGTAATTCACGCTGGTATAATCGTTTCACTTCCTCCTCTAAAAAAGCTTCAGGGCCAAACTCCACATATAGTTCGTGACTCGCCGTGAAAAGCCGCTCTTCCGCTTTGCTTTCCTCCGCGGTCCGTAGCATACCGCCAACAACTGTCACCCGCAACACACGCGGATCCAATTTTTTGAAATTTCGTTTACAATCATCGTGAAGTGCCTCCGTATCTATCACAATAACCCGATAACGCTCGTAGTCTAAATTATGCAATAAATTGATAGCTGACGTCGTAATTCCATTATTTTTAAACCCACCACAATACATCAAAATCGTCTTTTTGGTATCAGCGTCTTGTTTTTCCGACAATAAACCGGCCTCCCATTGTTGCGAGGTAATGACCACCCCTTGCATAACTTCTTGCAAATAGAGAGGTAACGCTTCATCCGTCACAATATAATCCGCATGCAGCAAACTACGCATTAACAATGGCTCCAATGCCTCTCCCCGATAAAAATGAATATACATTTGACCATCTTTTTTTATAAAATAACTCGGCATCGCCTCATCCGAAACAACATACGCCGAGCTTGCTAAAGCCTTATCGCTCATCGATTCTAGGGAGACTCCTAGAAAAATCGGATGCTGCTTTATATCTTCTATAAACGCCTCATGATTAGACACAATAACAACGCTATTTTTTCGAATAGCTTCCTGGGAATAATAGTTCAAATACCGCTCTCCCATCCAAGTTCGCCTCCTCATGTTTCTTCCAATATTCCCGTTTTGCTTTTTTCCAAACGAGAAGGAGGATACAACGAATTGCCGTAATTATGTATAATTCTTTTCTTCTTCGCAACCATATAAAAAGCCAATAACAACTCTTCATTAGGAAGAAAACCGCATTGACTTATCCAAATCTATCTATCCTCAGCCTTACGCCGATACCAAAAATAAAACATCGCGAGCGGCCACCAAAGCACTACAAAAATAGGGAAAATACACCACAAAACATCTCGTGAGTACATCACATTCACAACGATAAATAAAATAATCAGCAACGCCGCGCCCCAAATCGAAAATCCTAAGTTCACTTTCGCAAGCGCCCGTCGTTTCTTCGTATTCGGCTTAGCCACTTCTAATTCCGCAATAATCTCATCAATATCACCAAACTCGATAATCGCCTTATTCACCGCGTCCTCCTCAGACTTCCCTTCCTCCATCAAGTCCGCCACTTTTTCCTCTAAATTATACGTGATTTCTTCCTTAATCTGCGCCGCCTGATCGCTCTCTGGTACATTTTCAAATAGTTTCTCCACAAATTCTGTTATCCTGTTCACGAATCAATCTCCTCCAAAAAAATGTTCATAATATCTTTAATTTCTCGCCATTCCCGCGCCATCTCGCTTAAATAAGCCCGACCGAGACTCGTAATCGTATAGTATTTCCGCTTACCACCATGCGACCGTTCCCCAAAATACGACTCAATCAACTGCTTCTTTTCAAGCCGCTGAAACACCGCATATAACGTTGCCTCTTTAATTTGAAACCGGTCACCCGTCCGCTGACTAATTTGCTTCGAGATCTCATAACCATAAGAATCCTCATCCGCCAAAATTCGCAAAATAATCGAGTCCACATGCCCTCTTAAAATATCACTACGAATGAAACTCACCCCTCAAATTACTCTATCTGATAGAATTATTAACTTCCTCTAACTTTACCATCCAGGCCCCCGTCTGTCAAAACATTTTGCAAGCCATCCCCATTCATGATACGCTTATCAAAAAGGAGGCGTTTCCCAATGAAACTCCACATAGACAAAACAAACTACACCATCGCAAAATTCCCACCAACTTTCCAAATCCCGACCTGGTTCCAGTCCGAAGAAACCCGCTTCAAAAGCATCACCTACACAAACGAAGAGTGCTCCATCATAGCCCCCACGGATATCCTCGACCCCGTCCAAGCAGAATCCACCGAACCCGACTGGTTCCTCCTAAAAATCGAAGGAATCCTCGACTTCTCCCTAACCGGCATCCTGAGCAAAATCGCGACACCCCTCGCCGAAAAAGAAATCAGTATCTTCGCCGTCTCCACCTACAACACCGACTACATCCTAATGAAACAATCCGACCTAACCACCGCAATTCAAACCCTAACAAACGCCGGCCACCAAATAATGGAATAACAAAAAAACACGATTCCCGTCAAAAGGAAATCGTGTTTTCACTATACTCTCTCAACTCACCGCCGAACGAGCACGGACCGAGAAATGCTTAGCTGCTAGGCAAAGGCGAGTACCGAAGCGGAATGTACGACTTGTACAAGAGCATCGGAACGGAGCCTTTAACAACGCAGATGAGCGTTTCTCGGTCCGTGCGTTACTTATTGGTTGGTGGATGATGCAGCAGTTAACGTAACCGTCGTAGTTTCTTTCTTGCCACTACGGTAATACTTCACTTCCATCTTATCGCCGACCTTCACATCAGACGCGTATAAGATTTGGCGCAATGTCATGGAATTAGTTACTTTTTTACCGTTCATTTCAACGATAACATCATACTCTTTCAAACCAGCTTTATCAGCAGCTGAACCAGATACGACTTGTTGTACCATCGCACCATAATCAACGCCTTCTGGTAATTTCAAGATTTGTTGTTGCTGTACCTCAGGAATTGTATCCACGTCACGCAATGTCACACCAAGTGACGGACGCTCAACTTCTCCATTTTTCTCTAATTGATCGATGATTGGTTCCACTGTATTACTTGGAATTGCAAAGCCGATACCCTCTACATTTTCCGTTGAAATTTTCATCGAGTTAATACCGATAACCTGGCCTTCAATGTTCACTAACGCCCCACCACTGTTCCCAGGGTTGATCGCAGCATCCGTTTGAATAACCTCAGCTTCCCAATCTTCCGTACCATCGCCATTTGTATCAACAGGCACCGTACGATTTAGACCAGAAATAATACCTTCTGTTACCGTTCCAGCAAATTCAGTTCCGAGTGGACTACCGATCGCAATCGCTGTTTCGCCGACTTTAAGCGAGTCAGAGTTACCAAATTCAGCAACCGTCGTCACATTTTTATCGCTAATTTCAAGCACGGCTAAATCATTCCACTTATCCGTTCCAACGAGTGTAGCCTCCGATTTCTTTCCATTTGAAAAAGTAACTTCAAGTTTATTAGCACCTTCCACAACGTGATTATTCGTTACGATGTATGCTTTTCCACCTGATTTCTTGTAGACAACACCAGAACCAGATGACGCTTCATCCTCTGTTGTTCCGCCTGTACTAATCGAAGTTCCTGCTTGATAATTCAAGACACTAACAACCGCATCTTGTACCTTTTCAACGGCCTGAGTCGTGCTTGTTGTATTTTCAACCGTTACTTTTTTCGTTTGACCGCTGCTTGTCGTTGTCGAATTTGAGGCTGTATTATTGTCATCATGTAGCGCGCCCCAAGAGAATCCGAGCACAATTAAAGCTCCGATTAAAACACCGATAAGCCCTGCTAAAAATACGCCTAACATCGTCTTCTTGCCTTTTTTCGGTGGTTCGCTTCCAGTTCCTCCGCCACTTGCACGTGTTGGTGGTACTGGCGGTATTACGTTGTTTCCACCTGTATTACTTGGTTCCTTCGGTGCTTCACTTGCCGCTGCATCAAAGAAAGCATGTGTCGAACTCGCTTCTGCTTCTTCTTTAGTCGCTGTTGCAAATGGCTCGCCTTCAGGTGTTATGCCCTCCGCCGAATGCACCGCCTCAACAGGTATATCTTTGGCCACTTGCGGTTCTACTGGTGGTGTATGTACCTCCCCAGCCGCAGTTGGTTCAGGCTTTACATAAGATTGTGATTCCGGTAATTTTTCAGGTGACGCTCCACTTGCTAGGTCATCTTTATGTGTTTCAAGATCTTTATTTTTCTCATCCATACATAATTCATCCCTTTCCTACTTGATAGACATTTCCATATAGTCATTGTATACCCTAATTATGAAAAAACTATGAAATTTCCTTAAAAATTCCGCTATAAATCACATTAAATCGTAAAAATTGGCGTTGGTAACTCCGGATCCGTATCAAAAAGCTCGATTTGTTCCCCGACAATGATACCTTCCCCAGCCAATGTTTGCGAAACAGCCATGCGTGCTAAATCCTTCATATTATTATCTTTACTCAAATGTCCCAGATAGATCCGCTTCGTCGCGTCCCCAATCACCTCGCTCATCGCAATTCCTGCATCCTCATTCGAAACATGTCCTTCATCGCCCAAAATACGGCGTTTTACATTCCAAGGATAGCGTCCCATTCGCAACATTTCCACATCATGATTACTCTCAAAAAGATACGCATCCGCATTGGCAATGTGTCCTTTCATCCGATCGCTCACATAACCCGTATCGGTAATCATCACGAATTTCTTTTTACCACTATGAAATATATAAAACATCGGCTCAGCTGCGTCATGTGAAACCCCAAAAGATTCCACTTGCAGGCTACCAAATGATTTTACCGTCTCCATATCGAACTGAAACTTCTGATCACTATTCACTTCCCCAATCAGCGGTTCCATCGCCATCCACGTTTTTGCATTGGCATAAATCGGCACCTCATAACGTCTCGCTAAAACGCCCAGTCCTTTAATATGATCCACGTGCTCATGCGTCACTAGAATAGCATCCACGTCCGTCATACTACGACCAACCTCGCTAAATAGGTTCTCAATCTTTTTCCCGCTCAAGCCACAATCGACCAAAATCGTCTGATCCGCAGTCTCAATAAGCGTCGCATTTCCTGAACTACCACTAGCTAATATACTAAAACGGAGCTGATCCGTTACCTGATTTGCAATTTTTTGCTCCTGTGCAAACATTGTTCGCGCCCCCTTATAATTCCATAATCTTATTGTACAACGAAAAAAACACAAATGCACGAAAAAAGAAGGTCCTCAAGTATAAAGACCCTCTTCCAGTTTTCAATTATTCATTTCCCACAGTAGGCACTTGATTCGTTTGCACATCATTCGTGTTAATAACCGAACCTTCCAAACCATTCACTAAGAGAAATGTCGTCTTCTTATCGTGCTTCACTTCAAATGCCCACACTGGTAAATAAACATCCGAACTCGGTAAACTAACTAAATTATAATAACCAAGCGTCGTATTCAAAATCTTACTATTCTGCTTCAAATCACCATGCTGATGAAGCACTTCAAGCGCATCCGTACCAGAAATCACGTCATCCTGATTATCAAATAACTGCGTATCGCCAAGCATCGTCTGCGTATACGAAACAACCTCATTATTCTTATTCAAATGAAACACAATCTGGCCATCCGTATTAAACAACACAGGTCGCGAATCAATTTTCTGATTAAACGTCATCTCATATTTATCCTTGTCATAACTCCAATAAATATACTTATCGCCCTTAAAAATATCACTCTTCAAAAGTGGCGCCAAATCCGCACCGTACTTTTCAGGATCAATTTTCACAGGCTTTGTTAAGAAAGAAAAAATACGCTGATTCCCATTCTGCAAGTTAATCTTCTGTCCTTTTAAAGTGTCAATATCACTCTGGCTAAAGGCAATCGGCTCCGTAGATAAGTAAGAACCCGTTTCAGGATTCGATGGTATTTTGCCATACGTAATATTTTCCGACTTCAACTTTTCATCGAGTGTCTGACTAACGAGCGGCGTCGGTGAAGAAGCCATCCGCGAGTCAATAAAGAGCACCAATAAGAAAATATCGAGGATCAAAAAGGCGATGATGAAAATCGTTTCAGTCTTTTTCCAATCCATTAAGCATCGCCTCCTTTAACAGGAGTCCACGTACCATTATACTTATAAAACCAAGCTGGCGTTAACTCCACCACACGATTATAACTCTTATTATTTTGCTCATATCCCATCACGTAACCCGGTACAATCATTTGGATATCATCAGAATTCACCGTCTTAATCAGCTCATTATAAACACTGTCCGAACTTGGCAGCGTCACTTCTTTTGATTCCGTCGAAATTTGCGCGCCTAACTTAAAGAACGGCCGTCTATATTTATACACGCTTTCCGTCCCTTCAGCCACAAGTATTTCCGACATACCGTCATCATTAAACACAGGCAAGCCTTGCACGAACAAAGAAAATGCCGTCGTCGAAGTATCCGCAGAATACCCAGAATAATAATAGTCCCCCGTCCAGCCCCAATGATCATTAATAAAACTAAAGCTCGACTGGATTTGCTCCGACTTCATCGCACTACTAAGCTGCGACGTATCCCGACGTTCCTGCGCTGGATCAACATACGTCAACACTTTATCATCAGGATTCACCGTCATCGAACTCGAACCATTCGTATACGAGTTATCCTGCCCCTTCACCTTGCTACCATCGCCAAACAGCGCATTTTTAAAGAGACCAATATCAATCGCCTCAATGACATACTGCTGCTGTTTCAACTTCACAGGCCGATCACTAAGAAATAAATATTGCTTATTCTTATACAACTGATCCGCAACAACTAAGTCTTTTTTCTGCTTCGTCAAAATTTCTTTCAACTCATCCACCTGATCCTGCTGAATAGAACCCTGATACATTTGTTCGTTCGAATCATTTCCAAAATAAACCGAGAACAAACCATTCTCCGACTTATTCAAGTTAAACGTAATCCGATTAAACGAATTCAAGTCAAAGTTATCACCTTTCAACCTGAAAACTTGGCTATAAATCGAAAGCGGCACAGCATTCGGAAAAACAAGCTCCATCGAATTATCCTGATGCACCATGCTTTGATATCCCGCGCTCAACTTATCCATCCGGACCAACTCAGAAAAATCAAACGTCGTCCCAGCCTTCACAAGCGCACTCACCAAATCTAAATTCTGCGACATGTAATTCACATCATTTTGGTGATAATAAACCATCGTCGGCCTGAAAACTTGTTCAGGCTGACGCATCTTGGCAATCTGCTCTTTTTTCACCGTCTCATTGTCGATTACTTCATAATCCGGCTGTACTTTCCAGAGGCTGTAGCTTAGGAATACGCTAATAACTACAAGAATAGTCAGGATAACTCCTCTTATTTTTGTACCCTTCATTCCCAATCATCCTCCGGTAAATCATTGTATGGCAGCGTAAACGAGATCGTCGTACCTTTTCCACGGTTACGTTCTGCCCAAATTTCACCACCATGCGCGGTAATCACGTCACGCGCAATCGCAAGACCCAGACCAGTTCCGCCCATTTCGCGAGACCTTGCTTTATCAACACGGAAGAAGCGATCAAACACTTTCGTCAAATCCTCTTCTGGAATACCCATACCCTCGTCACTAATACTAACCTCAATCTCATCCTCGCGCTTACGCAAGAAGAACGTGATCCGGCCACCATCAGGAGAATACTTATTCGCGTTCGAGATAATATTATCCATCACCTGCATAATTTTATCCTCATCAATCTCGATAATCACAGGCTCACGCGTAAAGTGGCGTTTATACGTAATATCATCCTTCTTCATCATTTCAAAACGATCCACAATATGATTGAAAAAGTCATTAAAATTCACAAAATTCTTATCTAAATTGGTGCGTCCACTATCCATACGCGATAATTTCAGCAAATCATTTACTAGGCGAATCATACGCTCCGTCTCACTTTGCGTCACTTCTAAGAAACGTGGCGCAATCTCTTCATCACGCCAAGCCCCATCACTGAGCGCCTCAAGATAACTATGCATACTCGTAAGTGGCGTCCGCAGTTCATGCGATACATTCGAAACAAAGTCACGGCGTTCTTGATCAATTTTTTCCTGATCCGTAATATCATGTAGTACCGCAATGACCCCATTTACAAACCCAGTCTCACGCTGAATAACAGAAAGGTTTGCGCGTAACACATATGGCTCTTCAAAAGTGCTCCGATCCATTGTTAACGGCTCTTCCAGTTCCATCAGGTCATCAAAACTATAGTCCTCAGAAACGCCTAACACATCAATGATCGGCTTCCCATTCGCACTTTCATGCGGAACTTTCAACATTTTCTCAGCAGGCGTATTAATCAAAATAACTTTACCGCGCCGATCCGTAGCAATTACGCCATCCGTCATATACGAAAGGACAGACGATAATTTGCGTCGTTCACCTTCCGTCATCGCTTGAGCCTCTTGCACCCGCTTCGTTAGCGCATTAAAAGATTCCGCCAATTGACCGATTTCATCCATGCCGTACACTTTTACTTTACGCGTATAATTCCCACGTGCCATTGCAAAAGCCTGCCGTTTCATATCCGTAATTGGCTTCGTAATCGTCCTTGATAACAAGATACCCAGAATCGCCGTAATAATCATCGCGAGCAACGTCCCCGTGATAAAAATGCTGGTAATACTATCGACTTGCTCATAGACCGACTCAATATCCGTAGCCAAATAGATGGCGCCAATAACCTCTCCTTTTGAAGTAATCGGAGAAACATCCACCCAAATTTGCCGTTTTGGATTTTTCCCCATGAAGATTTTATTTTCGCCATTGCCGCTATTTAACGTATTTTTTATCATCTTATTCGTCGAGACTTGTCCCACAATACCTTGATTATCCGCATCTGATGTACCAATAATCTTCAGCTTATTATCAACGACCAAGACTTCCTCGAAATCATTGCTACCACGAACAAAATCGAGCAACATGCCTTGAATGTTGCTCTCGAGTTTCGTCTGATCGTCATTCGTATATTTCAACATCTCTTCACGAACATTATATTCTAATAAGTTCACACTATTTGTAATCGCTGTCTTAAAGTTCTTTTCCAACTGATCCTGCAATTCTCGCACAAAATAAGCCCCAATTACCTGCATTGCTACTAAAATGAGCAATAAATAAATCATGACAAATCTAAATTGGACCGATTGAAAAAACTTCATTCTCCGCATAATGATTACTCCTGTTCAGGGTTACGTAAATAGTAGCCTACTCCCCGTCGTGTTACAAGCCATGCTGGATGACTTGGGTTATCTTCAATTTTCTCGCGTAAACGTCGCACTGTTACATCGACCGTACGTACATCTCCGAAATAATCATAACCCCAAACGGTTTGTAGTAAGTGTTCACGTGTCATAACTTGACCCATATGTTTCGCTAAATAATGTAACAATTCGAATTCACGATGTGTTAACTCAATAGTCTCGCCACGTTTAGATGCTACATATGCGTCCGGATGAATAATCAATGAACCAATCTCAAGTTCACTGTTTTCTTCTTCCTCCGCAGCTGTACTTCCAGGCGTACTATGACGACGTAAATTAGCCTTCACACGTGCAATCAATTCACGATTACTAAACGGTTTCGTCACGTAATCATCGGCGCCAAGTTCTAGCCCCAATACTTTATCAATTTCAGAGTCTTTTGCCGTTACCATAATAATTGGCATATCATATTTTTTACGGACTTCACGACATACTTCAATACCGTCGCGTCCTGGCAACATAATATCGAGCAAAATCAAATCTGGCTGAATCTCCTCTACAAGTTCAATTGCCTCATCGCCATCATAAGCGCAATATACATCAAAACCCTCTTTATTTAAATTAAATTTCACAATGTCTGCTATCGGCTTTTCATCATCTACAACTAGAATTTTCTTTTCTGCCATGTTAATCCAGTCCTCCCATTTCTAAAATCGCACATCGTTCGCGATAAACCTATATTTTTCGAGAAATAACCCGTATGTTGCAACTGAAAAATGTCATTCTGTATGAGGTATTTAAATGCTTTATTTCTCACGTAATCGCCTGTAGTACCCTATATTAATAGTACTACACACTATGCCATCACAGCACAGACCGTTACAGACTTCATTATAACATATATCGAGCTGATAAGAAAAAGTTAGCGATAGAAGATAAAACAAAACACAGACACCAAATATTAGATGCCTGCGCTTTGTCATTATATAACTTAATCGAATAATGGACTTACTGATTCATTCTTGTGTACGCGGACGATCGCTTCGCCTAAAAGTGGTCCTACAGATAATTGTTCGATTTTGTCGATCCATTTATCTTCTGGTAAAACTAGCGAATTCGTCACGATTAGTTTTTCAATTGGTGAGTTGTTGATACGTTCAATTGCTGGGCCTGATAAAACAGGATGCGAACAACAAGCGTATACTTTTGTCGCGCCACTCTCAATCAAAGCATTAGCTGCAAGTGTAATCGTACCCGCCGTATCAATAATATCATCAATTAAAATAGCGACTTTACCTTCTACATTACCAACGATGTTCATTACTTCGGCAACATTTGGACGCGGACGACGTTTATCAATGATCGCAATCGGAGCTTTCAAACGATCCGCCATTTTACGGGCTCTCGTCACGCCACCGTGATCTGGTGATACAACAACTAAATCTTCGTCAATATGATGTGAACTGAAATAATTAGATAGCAAACGCACAGCATTCAAATGATCGATTGGAATATCGAAGAAACCTTGAATTTGTGGTGCATGAAGATCTAGTGTAATCATGCGTGTAGCTCCTGCTTTTTCAATCAGGTTTGCTACGAGTTTCGCTGTGATCGGCTCACGGCTACGCGCTTTACGGTCTTGACGTGCATAACCGTAGTATGGCATCACAATGTTAATCGTTTTTGCTGAAGCTCTCTTAAGTGCATCAATCATGATCAAAAGTTCCATCAGATTTTGGTTTACAGGAAAACCAGTGGATTGTACGACATAGACGTGACAACCACGGATACTTTCTTCAATATTAATCTGAATTTCGCCATCACTAAAATGGGTCACGCTGGACTTCCCTAAATTAATTCCCGCTACTTCCGCGATTTCCGCCGCCAGTGCTTGGTTGGAATTTAAAGAGAAAATTTTTAACTTTGGATCAAAATAATCGTTAGACATAATCAGCCTCCACATAGATTTTATATAATTTTTTTATTGCCTAAGTTGTTACGAGCGACAAATGTAGCGCTCTATTTTAGAAGCAAATTTGGTGTCTCTAGCGAGAACCTTACTTACCAAAATTTAATTTTTTCGCGTAACCTTCTTTATTTTCTTGTTTTGTGCGAGAAATGGCAAGTGCATCCTCAGGCACATCTTTTGTAACCGTTGTTCCTGCTGCTACAAATGCGCGATTGCCAATTTTGACAGGCGCTACCAAGTTGGAGTTGCAACCAATAAATACGTCGTCACCAATGATTGTTTTGGCTTTATTTTTGCCGTCGTAGTTCACTGCGATCGAACCACAACCGATATTTACATTTTCGCCAATTTCCGCGTCACCCATGTAGATAAAGTGCGGGATCTTTGAATTCTTGCCAATGGTTGCTTTCTTCGTCTCTACAAAATTACCGATTTTCACGCCTTCACTGATGTCAGATTCAGGACGTAAGTGAGAGTATGGGCCCACTTGAACATCGTTGCCAACTTTACTGTCATAGATAGAAGAATGTCGCACTTCAACACGATCGCCTAAAATGGCGTTATCAAGCACGCTAGCTCCTGTAATTTCGCAATCTTCACCAATAACGGTTTTTCCGTGAATCGCAACATTAGGACCAACAATTGTATCTTGGCCGATCTGAGCGTCCACATCAATATACGTGTTCGCAGGATCAATTAATGTGACACCATTACGCATATGTTTTTCATTGATACGATGACGCATGATTTCTTGAGCTTCCGCCAAGGCTACGCGGTCATTTACGCCAAGTGATTCCTTCGCGTTTTCCATCCGGTATGCTGCAACGACTTCATCATCATCTTTTAGAATTTTGATGACATCTGGCAAATAATATTCGCCTTGTGCATTCTCATTAGATACTTTGGAAAGAGCTTCGAATAAAGCTTTGTTATCAAAACAATAAGTTCCCGTATTAATTTCATTCACGCGCTGTTCTTTTTCAGATGCATCTTTTTGTTCCACTATCTTTTCCACAATTCCTAGATCATCACGAATAATTCGTCCATAACCAGCAGGATTATCTAAAACAGTCGTCAAAATAGTTGCTTTAGCACGTTTTTCATGATGATACTTCATTAAAGCTTCCATCGTATGACCTTGAATAAGGGGCGTATCGCCACATACAACGAGCGTTACACCTTCTTTGTCTCCTAGGACGTCTTTTGCTTGTAAAACCGCGTGAGCAGTCCCCAACTGTTCCTCTTGCAAAGCAAACACACTTCTATCCTGCAAATGAGTCTGTACTTGTTCCGCGCCATGTCCAACAATCGTCACAATTTTATCAGTTTGAAGTTGGCTTATTTGATCTACTACATGCTCCACCATCGGCTTCCCACAAACTGGATGCAAAACCTTATAAAGCTTCGACTTCATTCTCGTACCTTGCCCAGCCGCCAAAACAATTGCATATCTATTCATCATTGACAAGACCCTCCAATTATCCACTATTCTTCATAATGAATAATACCGTAAAAATGGCTTTTTTTCAAGATGTAAATAGACCGAGTAATAATTTTTACTAAAATCCTGATATATCTCTGTTTCCTGATCTGAATCTCGGTCTTTGTAAAAAAAGATACACGACCGATTACGAACAGGTGTATGCGATCACTCTTTTCAACTTTAAAATCCGATGTTGTCCAGCCTATAACCCATTTATTTTCTAGAAAAAGCGCTATTTTATAATGAATAATTATTTTGCACCTAACTATGTAACCCCTCTGACGTCGACCACTTTTCAGATTGAAAAACGCAACAAAAAGCAACCAGCCATGGCTGGTTGCTTGAATTAATATCCTAATTATTCAGCAGTTACTTCTTCTTCAACTGCTACGTCTTCTGATACAGCACTTGACTCTTCTTCGCCTACGCGAACATATTCAGCAAGTACAACCTCTTGGATTTTACCACGAGTATCAGAATTGATTGGGTGAGCGATATCACGGAATTCACCGTCAACGCCACGTTTACTTGGCATTGCTACGAATAAACCGTTGTTGCCGTCAATGACACGAATATCATGAACAACAAATTCCTCATCTAAAGTTATAGAAGCAATAGCTCTCATTCTTCCATCAGTTTCTACACGACGTAATCTAACATCAGTTACTTGCATTATCGTCACTCCTTATCCCATTTTGTCTTCTCATAGTTTCTTAGGATTATTTTTCATCTTGTTATTTGGGACAAAATTGGTTTCCCTTTAGATCCGCTATTCACAACAAGTCTTCACCCAGCCGCTATAAAAAGTAGTGTTTAATCTTCGTTTCCTTCTTCTGTTTCTGTTGTTACTTCTGCTGTTTCACTGACAACTTCATCAGCTTCTGCATAAGCAACTAAAACAGCGTCCTGAATCTTAGCACGAGTATCTGAATTAATTGGGTGAGCGATGTCACGAAACTCTCCGTCTGGAGTACGTTTACTTGGCATTGCTACAAATAATCCATCATTACCATCAATCACGCGAATATCATGTACTACGAATTCACCGTCAATAGTAATTGAAGAAATAGCTTTCATTCTTCCATCAGTCTCAACTCGACGTAATCTCACATCTGTAATTTCCATTTTCTTCACCACCTTAGCTCTTGTTGACATGCTACTTGTTGATCCAACACACACGCAACATCATAAAGATAACACTAGAGAATTGTTCCCTCGACATTTCTCCCATACAAAAAGCAATTATTAAATTACTCCTTGTTCCCAAAAAGGAAAGCCCAGAATTTTTCTCTAACAACATCATAATAAAAAAAGCTAAATTTGACAACTTTGTGACTTCGTACATAAAAACAGCTAAAATAAGACGTTTTTTATTGACAACAAAGAATTGTTTTAAATTATCTGTATTTTTGTATACAAAAATAACTTGTTATTCCTTGTTTAACTGGTATTTATATGCCAAACACTCTTACCATCATTTCTTTTTTGATATATTTTAGACAAAATATTTTTTCTCAAACTATAACATACAATAACATACTAATATCATTGTATACAATAATGTGGCAAAATTCTGCCATTTATTCTTTTTTTTGCACATCATTTATCAATTTTAATTTCAAAAAGAATCTCTTTATGACAATTATTACATATACTTACAATAGTCTTGAATCCGCATTTATACTGTGATTTGAAATTAAATAAAGTATCATACGCATTAATAACGGACACATTTCGCCTTCATTCACACCTTTAATGTGACAAACAGATTAAAAATATGTAACAGCTTATTTAATCACTTAAATTTACACTTTTGTCGCTAAAAATGATTTTTCGAATGCTTTTATTTCAATTTTTATAAAAAAAAAGAGGATTTTTTTACACAAATCCTCTTTTTCTTTATATTATTCTGACCGTAATGCGTCAATTGGGCGTAATTTTGAAGCTTTATTCGCTGGTGTAATACCAAAGATGACACCTATGAGTAAGGAGAACAGGAATGATCCAATTATAGTTGGAGCCGTAATTCCAGATGGTATCCCTGCAAATGAGCCGAATGCAAGCGCACCAGACACACCAATTGCGATACCAATTATGCCTCCGACGACACTAATAACGATCGATTCAATAAGGAATTGTGTTAGAATGTCTCGTTTTTTAGCACCTAAAGCTTTTCGGATACCAATTTCTCTTGTCCGTTCGGATACTGAAACTAGCATAATATTCATAATTCCTATACCACCAACAATAAGCGAAATCCCAGCAATTGCGCCTAGGGCTGTCGTCAGTGTCGAACTAATTGTATCAAACGCGTTCAATATTTCTTGCTGATTGATGACTTGATAAGGCGCTGTTTCACCACTCGAGGCATCGCTCGCATTGTAATTAAAGTGGATGGATAATCGCGAGTCAAGCGTGCTAACAACGCGATCTACATCGTCCGCAGAATCCGTCTCTACATACATCGTCCTAACACTCGTATCTTTTAACATACGTTGAGCCGCCGATAACGGAATGAAAATTTGATCGTCACTCGAACCCATCATCGAAGCGCCTTTTTCTTTTAGAACGCCCACGACTTTGTATGGCATCCCATCGACACGAACGTATTCGCCAATCGGTTCTGAGAAACCAAATAAGTCACTCGCCACATTCGGGCCAATTACAGCCACCTTTTGACCATATTCCACATCAATTGGTAGCAAGAATCTACCAGAATCTAGTTTAAGACCACGAGCATCTTTATACTGCTCATTTGTTCCAATTACTTTTAAATCTTTCGTTTTGTAGTCATATGTGGCTTTTACTTGCCCTGATATTTCTGGAGAAACACTTTTTACGCCATCGATATTCTTGTATTTCATCGCATCATCATACGTAAATTTATCATTCGGATTGGTCGATGTATTCATGACAGTGATTAGGTTCGACCCTAAGTCCCCCATCTGACTATTAACCTGATCCGTAACACCTTTACCAAGCGATACTAATAAAATAACAGATGATACCCCAATAATAATTCCGAGCATCGTTAAAAAGGATCTCAACTTACTTGTCTTCAACTGCTTCCAGGCCATTTTCATGCTTTGAAGGATCATTTCACTACCCCCTCATTGAAAAGTTGACCGTCTTGAATCCGAATCGTTCTTGTTCCATAACTCGCGATGTCAAGATCATGTGTTATCATCACAATTGTATTTCCCGCACGGTTTAATTCCTGCAAAATAGCCATAACTTCTTTTCCCGTCTTGGAGTCCAAAGCACCTGTTGGCTCATCGGCTAGTAAAATTTGAGGATTAGCAGCTAGTGCACGTGCAATAGCGACACGTTGTTGTTGTCCACCAGAAAGTTGCGTCGGCAGATTTTGTTTCTTATCTGTCAAACTCACTTTTCTTAGACATTCTAACGCAATTTCTTCTCGTTTGGCCGCGCTCACTCCACCATAAATTAGCGGTAATTCGACATTTTCTAAAGCAGATAGTTTCGTCAATAAATTAAACTGTTGAAAAATGAAACCGATTTTCTTATTACGAATAGCTGATAGTTTATTATCATTTAGCGTTGCCACGTCGACACCATCTAAATGGTATTGTCCTGAATCTGGTACGTCTAAACAACCGATCATATTCATCAAGGTTGATTTACCAGAGCCAGAAGGTCCAACGATTGCCAAAAATTCGCCTTGTTCAACGGCAAGTGTAACATTATCTAGTGCTTTAAATGTCTCACCGCCAAGTGTATATGTTTTCGTTAAGTTCTTCATATCAATAAGTGGACTTGCCATGCGCTCACCTCCTTGTTTGATCTAGTTATTAAAATCCTGGTTGCTGGGATGAGCTTGATTTGGATGGTAAAATGACCTCATCACCTTTTTCTAGGCCTTTCGTGACTTCGATATTATCTTCATTGTGAAGTCCAGTCGTGATATATTGTTTCACTTCTTTTGTCGTATTGTTGCTTCCTTTTTTAGGGATCAATACGTAATATTTATCGTCATCATTTTTTTGAACAGCCTCGATTGGAACATAAAGCGCGTTTGCTTTTTCGTTAACCAAAATCGATGCATCTGCTGTCATTCCTGATTTTAAATCCGCAGCATCGTCTATTGAGATCGTAACTAAGAAAGATGATACGCCATTTACAACAGTTCCTTGCTCGGCGATTTCTTTGACTTTACCGGTGTATGTTTTATCTGGAAGTGCTGCCACCGAAATTTTCGCTTCTTGATTTTTTTTCACATTTGGCACGTCTAATTCATCCATTTGAACCTGAAGCTCTAATTCATCATAGTCAGGCGCTTGTTGATTTTGCGGAACGATTGCTCCAGTTGCTGTTGCATTTATTTTCATGTCCCCTTGTTTTACTTTCGTTGTAACAAGGTCTTTTGTCGCCGTTGTATCTGATCCTGATTTCGAGCCTAAGAATAATACTGCTCCAACTACAATTGCCGCAATAATCACTAAGGCAATCAACCATTTAACCCATTTTTTCATGTGTTTTGCTCCTTCCAAATTAAGTAATCGTCTGTTAGCCCCTATTGTTTATGTAGGTACCAAGCATGTAAAAAAGGTTCATAAACATAAGTATTCGCCATGCGAACTGTTTACATACCTTTATAAGTTCCTATTGTAGCACAAAACGTTCTCAAACCAGTCATACGGAGGTCTTATTTATCCGTTCATATTCAATTCATAAATGAAAAAACTAAAATCTAAGGATGCCATCTGTATGCAGTCCCTAAATTTTAGTTTCTTATTTACTCGTTTGGATAATTGAAGTAATTACCCTCTACGACTTGGATTTGTTTTTCTTTGACGTTCACATTTTTAATTTTAACAAGTGATACGTAATCATCCACTAGACGTTCTTCCGCATATTCAGACTCGACCAATACGCCGATACCTACTAATTTGGCGTTGAACTCTTCTAGTAAGTTTTTCATACCGTTAATCGTTCCGCCAGCTTTCATGAAATCATCTACGATAACAACATTAGAGCCTTCTGGCAGACTGCGTTTAGACAGCTCCATCTTTTCAATACGCTTACTTGATCCGGAGACGTAATTGATGCTCACAGTGGATCCTTCTGTTACTTTACTGTCGCGACGCACGATAACGAATGGTACATTTAGATGTTCCGCTACGGCTTGCGCAATCGGGATTCCTTTTGTGGCAACCGTCATAATGGCATCGATTTTTTGTTTATTAAATTTAGTTGCTAAAATTTTACCAATTTGGCTTAGTGTCACCGGCTCACCTAGCAAATCTGATAAGTATAAATAACCACCTGGCAATAAACGGTTAGGCTCTGCAATGCGATTACAGAGCGTCTGCACGAAATCGAGCACATCCGCATTATCTGCAATTGAAATGTATTTCACGCCACCAGCAGCTCCTGGGACCGTCTCAAGCGTGCCGATGCCTCTATCTTCAAATGTTTTCTTAATAATAACTAAATCTTCACTGATCGATGATTTAGCTGAACCATAACGCTCTGCAAACAAAGTCAGTGGAACAAGTTTTCGCGGATGGCTTAATAAAAATTGTGTCATATCAATTAATCGCTCGCTACGCCGAATTTTCATTTTACTTCTTCTCCTCTTTTTAAAAGTTACATTTCTTAACAATAGAATCTAATTCGCCCTTTTTGTACGTGTTTAAGTTTATTATAAAGACTTTTTCGAGGAAAAGATAGTAATACAGATGTCAAAGCGATCAATCTACTTATTTCATAACGCTTTTAAAACTTACTGCTTCGGCACCGACTGATTCTAATGCGTCTAAAACCTCTTGTGAAGTCAAAAATGTTAGTTCTTTGATTCGATATTCTGTATACGAACTAAGCGATAGCAATGTTTCATCGATAAATGCTGGATGACACATGAATTCCATCGTCTTTGTATCATTTTCATATTTTTTAATCTCTTGTTTTACTACCTCAGCAGTAATTCCAGCCCCATAGAACTGGTCAGAAAAGCGATCCGTTGTTGGGATACCAATATAATCTGCATCGTGTACAGAGCGGCGCAAGCCAACATTATACTTCTTCGCTAATTTTTGCATCACGGGTAAAACGAGTGGTTCGATTAAATGATGGGTATCAAAATGCGAAATTGTAATTCCAGCTGCCATTATTTTTTCAATTTGTGCTGTGAATTCACGCTCCACTTCATCAAAGTCAAGCTTGTCCGCAGATGCTCTTAATACGTCCTGCGCTAAGAATTTCCCAGATGGCGCTGTCACACTTGGTACATCTTTTAAAATCGGACTACCAAACGTAAGCGTCAAATGCGCGCCAATATCAAGTCCTGGGTTTTCTTTTGCAACTTCAGCTCCTAGATCGAACGCTGGTGAGTTAGCGAGCATCGTCGTTGACCTCACAACACCATTTTTGTATGCATCCAGAATCCCGTAAACCACACCTTTAGATAAGCCAAAATCATCCGCATTAAAAATTACCTTCATTTTAATCGACTCCTTCATCATTTTTCTTCTTGCCAAGGTCTGACTAAATATACTTCCTCACAGAAGCCTCGCAAGCCGTTATAGACGCGTTTTGCTCGTGAGTATTGTTTTACAAGCGCAAAGACTGTTGGCCCACTACCGCTCATTAAGGCCGTGTCCGCGCCAAATTCCAGCATTTTTTCTTTGATACGTTTCACCTCAGGATGTTTAGCAAGCGTCACCGTTTCCAGTACGTTCCCGATATTATCGCAAATACCCTCAAAACTGTTATCTCGAATCGCTTGAACCATGCCAGCCGTATTAGGATGTTCGACTTCCCCAACTCGCAGATCACGGTAAACGCCTGGCGTCGAAACACTGATAGACGGCTTAGCTAGAACAATCCAGCAATTCGGCATCATAGGTAACGGTTCAATGATTTCACCACGTCCCGTCGCAAGTGCCGTTCCTCCGTATAGGCAAAATGGAATATCCGATCCCAGTTCCGCGCCGAGGTCCGCAAGTTCCGCAAGCGTCAGTTTCAAATCCCACAATTGGTTCAAACCTTTAAGCGCCGCCGCCGCATCACTGCTACCACCGGCCAGACCTGCTGCAACTGGAATGCTTTTATCCAGCGTCATCGCAACACCTTGTTTTATCTGAAACCGCTCTTTTAAAAGGGCTGCCGCCTGATAGACCAGATTACGTTTATCATCAGGAATGAAATGCGCCTTCACATCCAACTTAATGATATCCTTTTCCAGTAATACCAGCTGTAGCCGATCCGCCAAATCAATTGTTGTCATCACCATTTCAAGCTCATGATAGTTATCTTTTCTTTTATATAGCGCATCCAATGACAAATTAATCTTCGCAGGTGCCTTCACATTTATTTTCATCATTCCTACAGCCTTTCCTAGGGGAACCACTATCGTTCAACCATTTATTTTCTTACGTTCCCTATTCTCTCAATTCTTCTTTGTTTATTCTACCACACCACACCTAAAATATGTACCATGAACTTGTGTATACGCGGTGTAAATCGGTGGCAAGCGCTCGCTTGATTTATGTAACGCATGTTTACGTCCTACGCTAAAATGATAAAACAATTTTTTACATCAAAAAACCAGCCCCTTTATTTAAGGACTGGTCTTGAGATATCAGTGATTAAAGTGCTAATTCTTTACTTACATCATCTGTAAAGTCTAATTCTACAGTGTCTGTTAAAATGTCTGTATAACTATATGATACTCTTTCAAAATTGTTTTCGTCTTGATCTAATTCAACAACAAAAACAGCAGGATAAGTTTCAGCTAAAACACCACAACGCTCGATTGTTTTCTTGCGTCCGCCGTTAGCTTTCAAAGTTAGTCTTGTTCCAAGTCTGGATTCAAGATTTTGTTTGATGCTTGCAATAGTTTTTGACATTTTGTACCCCCACCTCACTAAATTCAAGTATAGCACAATTAGGCCAAAAAATCAACAACCAAATATTTTAACAGCGAAATGCCTCTGTGTCAACCACTAAGATCACTTTTTTATCATTTTTTCGCTATTTTCTCATGAAATCGTCAAGAAAATTACTTAAAGTCGCAAATTCTGGGATGCTAAGCGTCTCTCCGCGTCGTTTTACGTCAATGCCAACCGCGGCCAGCCCTGCTTCTAATTCCTCTTTTTGAGGCTTTAACTCAGGGAAACGATTCACGATATTATTCCATAGCGTCTTCCTTCTTTGTGCAAAAGAGGAACGCGTTACGTCAAAAAAGAATTCCTCATTATTCACTTGTGCCGGCGGTTCTGTACGGCGTTTTAAATGAATAATCGCAGAATCGACATTTGGTTGTGGCATGAAGACTGTTTTTGGTACGATGAAAGAGAGTTCCGCTTCCATGTAGTACTGAATCGCGATCGACAAGCTCCCGTAAGCCTTTGTGCTCGGTTTTGCTGAAATACGGTCAGCTACTTCTTTTTGCAGCATAAACGTCATGCTAGACACCGGTAAGTCCTCATGCAGCAATTGCAAAATAATCGGCGTTGTCACATAGTAAGGCAAGTTAGCAACGACCTTGACTGGCTCCGTGCGTCCCTCAAGCTTCTGTGCTATCATCGCCCCAACATCCACTTTCAAAATGTCTTCGTTCACGATTTCTACATTATCATAAGCAGCTAACGTCTCCGGCAAAATTTCCATCAAGCGCTGGTCAATCTCAAACGCCAACACACGTCTTGATGTCCGCGCCAAATGTTCCGTCAGCGCTCCAATACCAGGACCAATCTCAATGACATCCGTTTCCTTATTTAATTCCGCCGTTTCCGTGATGCGTCGCAAAATATTACTATCAATCAAAAAGTTCTGCCCCAAACTCTTCTTGAATAGAAAATCATATTTTTTCAATATTTCCTTCGTCTTGCCTGGTGTTGCGATATCTTTACTCATTCGTATCCTCCTGCATTATAATGCCCCAAGCGGCTTCAAATTGTTCCTTCGTAATGCCAAACATACGCAGTCGTGCTTGCAGCTGTTTGCCATTGGTATAGCCTATTTTAAGGATTTCTCCTAATCTTTGTCGTTTCGCTTTCGCTCCTGCTCCGCCCATTAAACCAAGCATAACAAGGTCTTCAAAGTCAATTTCACTTGCCTGCACACGATCATCACTCGTATGAAAATGTTGCAAAGCTTCTTGAATAACTTCTGGCGTGGCATGTTCTACACCAAGTCCACGGCCGTACTTTGGTAGCGCATCGCTTCTTTTGATAAAAGCATGATGGCATCCAGGCACCGCAGCATCGATTTGTTTTCTTATTTTTTCACCAGGAAAATCAGGATCCGTCAGAATGATAACCCCGCGTTTTTCTTTGGCATGGCGAATTTTTTCAATGGTCATTTCTGAAAGCGCGGAACCATTTGTCTCGATTGTGTCCGCTTTTACCGCTCGATTAATCGCTGTAGTATCATCGCGACCCTCGACAACAATGACTTCATGAATAACTAACTTCTCCATACAAAACGTCCCCTTCTCTTAATCAGTGTTTCTATCATACCATAAAACTGCCATTCGGACACAACAAAAAACGTAAGACACTAGGATCAGCATCTTACGTTTGGAAATTTTCTTAATCTAAAATAGTAACCGTAACTTGACGACGACCCCATGTGTAACATTGGCTTTCATTCGCAAAATATACGTCTACGATATTACCTTTAATCGCGCCACCAGTGTCTCCGGCAATTGCTTCACCGTAACCTGATACGTACACTCTAGAACCTAGAGGAATAACGCTTGGGTCTACTGCAACTACTTTTAGGCCTGGGTTAGCTGTTAGGTTGATTCCTGTTGCTGTTGTACCGCCACCTGAATAAGCTGTCGATTCCATCGTGAACGTTTTACCGCCTGATGATGGTTTACTGCTTACTTTAGATGCGCTACTGCTGTTTGAAGATGAAGATGTACTTGATGCTTTCGCTTTTTTAGGAGCTGCTGGAGCATTCTCGATTGCTGCCACAACTACGTCTTCTTTCGTACCACGAACAACAATCTTATCTTCTGGTTTAGTTGTTACTTGTTCTGTAAGGAGTTTGCGTTGTTTCTCTTTACCATTCTCGATAACAACATCATACTTGGCAACTTTTTCGCCAGCTTTTCCTGCTTGTACTACTTTTTCCTCGCCTTTTTTAAGAGAGGAATCTTCTTTTACTACTGTTTTGAAATCTACTTTTGATTTCTTTTCATCGGTTTTTTTGTCCACATATGTAACAACAACCGTCATATTTTCGGCAAGCTTAGCTGTTTTTGCAGGCTTCACTTGATCATGTGCGTTTAATTTGATATTTTTTTCTGCTAATAAATCTGCTACTGTATCTTTTGTTGACCACAATACTTCTTTCTTCGCTCCATTTTGAATAGCTAGAGCGACAGCACGGTCGATCTTAACTTCCATGTTCGCTGCAACTTTATCGTTCAATGAAACATTTAAAGCATCTTGTGGACGTGTCGTAATATTTTCATCTTTCAGTACTTCAGCAACCGTGTCTTTTGTTGTATATACTTTTGCTTCTTTACCTTCATCGTTAATTGTAAGTGTTTTAGCTGGAATGTAAGCAATCTTCATTCCGTCTTTTACAGCTGTATTTTCGGAATAAGACAATTCGTCATGTTTTCCAACTTTTACACCTTCGTCATTTAGTACTTCTCCAACTGTTTTTGCGTGCGTGCTAATTTCTGTAACCTCGCCTGCTTTTACAATTGTGATATCGTTTTTAGTTCCCTCGAAAACGAAATAAAAAACCAATGCTATGACAATAACAAACGCGCCAATCATTATTGGTAAACGCCATTTTGATTTCTGGCTTGCGTTACTGCTAGTTTCCATGGTCATGTATTTCTCCCCTTTCTAACTTCTGTTGTGATTATATACGCGGGACGAAAGAACTGTCAACGGATTTTCTTTTGAAGTTGTATAGACCAAAAAAAGCTTTACAAACGTTGATAGCAAGCGATTGTAAAGCCTTTTCATTACATTTTATTTCTAATGTTACAATTATATTTCGTCGAACTCAGTCTCTAGTCGTAGGCATAATATAGCGGGTTCTTAAAGATTTCTTAAATATTTTTTTATGCTTACTTAAGATTCCGTTACAAAGTTCATGTAATGTTACAGTATCATTACAAAAATCAGCTTAATTTGAACAGCTTATTTGCATTTTCTGTGGTGTGGCGGGCGATTTCCTCATATTTCAATTCTTTTAATTCTGCGAGCTTTTCGGCAACGAGCTTGACGTAACTAGGTTCATTTCTTTTGCCTCGATTTGGGTGCGGAGCAAGATATGGCGCGTCAGTTTCGATCAAGAACTTGTCTAACGGCACTGATTCTGCTGCAATTTTTGGTAATTTTGCGTTTTTAAAGGTCACGGTTCCGCCAAATGAGATGTAGAAATTCATCGCTAAACAGGCTTCCATTACTTCTACAGTTTCGCCAAAGCAATGCATAATCCCACCAACTTCTGCTGCGTTTTCTTCTTGTAAAATGCGGACAACATCCTCCGTTGCTTCGCGATTATGGATCACAATTGGAAGGTTCACTTCTTTGGCTAACCGGATTTGTTGACGAAAAACTTCAAACTGTGTTTCTTTAGGCGATGTATCCCAGTGATAATCCAGTCCCATTTCGCCGAGCGCTACCACTTTCGGATGTGATGCGAGTTCACGAAGCCATTCTAATTTTTCAGCCGTAAAAGTGATTGCGTCTGTCGGGTGCCATCCAACGATTAGGTAGACGAAATCATATTTATCGGCAAGTTCCAGCGCACGATTGATCGTCTCCTCGTTAAAACCAACAACCGCCATACGTGTGACATCATTTTCTTTTGCTCGTACAATAACTTCTTCTAGGTCATCATTAAAGGCATCATCGTTTAAGTGCACATGTGTATCAAAAAGCATTTTTATCCCTCATTTCTCTATTTTTAACTCGTCAAATTACGACTTTCTTCTATATAGAAGTATATTCCCAGTTTTATATTTTCTCAACTATTTTTATGGAGTTACTTATACTATAGAAGAAACTTGATTTTTGGCGCTTTCTACAAAAATGAGACCGTTATAAAAACCGCCTCATCTTGTAACTATCTATTATTTTACTTTTGCACCATTTGGTAAGGCGCTGCTTGCTTCGATTACTTGTAGTTTACCATCTTTTTCACCGGATAGGATCATGCCTTCGCTCATTAAACCGCGTAATTTCACTGGTTTCAAGTTCGAAACGACAATAACTTTTTTGCCGATTAAATCTTCTGGTTCATAGAATTCAGCAATACCAGACAGTACTTGGCGCAGTTTGCCTTCTCCTAGATCCAATTGGAAGCAGAGCAGTTTATCGGCTTTTTTGACTTTCTCGACTTGTTTTACTTCACCGACGCGAAGATCCACTTTGTCAAAGTCCTCGATGCCGATTTCTGGTGTTTCCAGTGCTACGACGGTTGGTTCTGGTTCGGGAGCAGGGGCAACTGTCGATTTCATTTGTTCTTGAATATACGTTACTTCTTCTTCTGCATCTAAACGCGGGAAGATTGGTGTTCCTTTCGCTACAACTTTTGTTCCTGCTGGAATTTTGCCGTAGCCTGTAATGGATGCCCAGTCTTTTAGTGAATCATCTGTAATGCCTAGCTGTGCAAAGATGCTTTCTGGAGATTGCGTCAAGAACGGTTGCAGCATAACGGCAATGATTCGTAGGTTTTCAGCTAAATGTGTCATAACACTTGCTAATTCGCCGCGTTTTTCTTCGTCTTTCGCAAGTACCCATGGCGCGGTTTCATCGATGTATTTATTCGTGCGACTCACAAATGTCCACAAATTCGAGAGGACAACGGAGAATTGCATTGTTTCCATATTGGTTTCGTATTCTTTTAGTACGTTGTCTTTAAAAGTTTCTAGTTCGCCATCAAAAGGCGTTACATTGCCTTCGTAAGCTGGAATTTCGCCATCAAAATATTTATTTATCATCGCAACGGTACGATTTAATAGGTTTCCTAGATCATTTGCCAGATCATAATTGACGCGATCTACGAAATCTTCTGGCGTGAATAAGCCGTCTGAGCCGAATGGTACTTCGCGCAATAAATAGTAACGTAATGCATCCAGGCCGTAGCGATCGATAAGCATATACGGGTCTACAACATTCCCTTTAGATTTGGACATTTTGCCGTCTTTCATTAAAATCCAACCGTGTCCAAAAATTTTCTTCGGTAATGGTAAATCTAGCGCCATCAAGATAATTGGCCAATAAATCGTGTGGAAACGGACGATTTCTTTTCCGATAATGTGCACATCTGCAGGCCAATATTTGTTAAACTTACTCGTATCATCAGAGCCATAACCAAGCGCCGTTATGTAGTTAGAAAGCGCGTCAATCCACACGTACACAACATGTTTCGCATCTCCTGGAACTTTAATACCCCAGTCAAAAGTAGTTCTTGAAACGGCTAAATCTTCTAGACCTGGCTTGATGAAATTATTGATCATTTCATTTTTTCGTGATTCTGGTAGGATGAATTCTGGGTTATCGTTGTAGTACGCAAGTAAACGATCGGCGTATTTACTCATCCGGAAGAAATACGATTCTTCTTTCACAAGTTCTACTTCATTGCCACTTGGTGCTTTCCCGCCAATTACTTTCCCATTTTCATCACGATATACTTCTTCTAATTGCGTTTCCGTAAAATATTCTT